>DAOTZR010000190.1:0-30943 GCA_034434315.1 Anaerolineae bacterium | reverse complement strand
CGGGCGCCTGCCCCCCACAGAAAAGGCAGTAGCACGTTGAAAGTCGCTTCCCCCGCCTGCGTGCTGGTCGGGAAAGCCAGGGGAGCTTCGTATCCGTAGCGCACCTTCACTTCGGGCCGGGCCAGATGAGTCACCAAAGCCAGCAGATCATCCCAGGTCTGCGGCGCTTCCAGGCCTTCCGCATCAAACCAGTCCCGCCGATACCAGAATCCGGTCACATCGGTCTGCACCGGCAGACCGTACAGACGGCCATCCACCAGATTGCTCTCCAACACCGGCGCCTCGATATTGGCCTTAAGCCAGGCCGCATAGTCGGGGTCCACTTCATCCAAAGCCAGGAGGAATCCCATGCGAGTATAGCGGGTAAGCCACACATAGTCCATGGAAAAGAGATCGTGAGCGTTTCCTTCCCCCACTTCAGCGCATAGCAACCGATGAAAGTCGCTTTGGGGCGGCATATGAACGTCCAAGGCCACCGGCTGTTCGGGATGACGCTCGTTCCAAAACAGCACGGCCTGTTGCAGAAGGGCTACCCAGCGCACATCGTAAGCTAAAAGCCGGATCGGCGTCACCGCGGGGCGCTTTTCCCGGCGCGGCTCTGCCACAAAAGTCCCCAGACCAGCGCGCCGATAAATGTAACCTTCCTGGACCAGTTCCAACAGGGCCTGACGCACCGGCGCGCGGCTGACGTGATACAAATCACACAGCACCTGTTCAGGGGGCAGCTTTTCACCCGGCGGCAAGGTTCCATCCTCAATTTGCTGCTTGATGAGCTGCTTAATCTGATAGTAGATAGGGACTGGCGAGTTTTTGTCAATCATTCCGCGCCCCGATGATGAATTATTATAACATTATAATCTTATTATAATCACATTTTTGCTCTTGTCAATAGGGTACGTGGACGAATTGATCACGAATTTTGCCTTTGCGCGGCCTACCATTCTTCATACGATGCGCCCTGGCAGGCCTACTCTCCCAAAAAACGTGTATAATACTCACACCAAGTGAAAGGGAGGCATCTACATGGACCCGGAACAACCGTGGGAACCCGAAGCGCTACCAGCCGAGTCGTTCCATCGCGAGGGGGAAAAGGCCAACATCAACCGCGCCCCTTATGACGCGGTAAGCGGGGTGATTTTCAAGCGCGCGGCGCACATCGTGCATGTCCGATACACACCTGCCGATCCCGCCCCTGACATGCCGGAACCCTGGCAGGGCTACGGGAGCACCGTTGTCCGCTGGCTCTTCAGTGAACAGGAGGGGACCGCTGAAGGCCTGCTGGAAGGAGAAACCCTTGAATTTATCCACGACACGCGGCTCGATCCCGGCGCCAGCACGGGCATGCAGGCCCACCCCAACACGGATGAAATTTTCTATGTGATTGCCGGCACAGGCCAGCTCTATCACCGCATGAGCAGCGGCAGTCCGATCATCGCCCGGGCCCTGCGTCCGGGTGATGCCGCCCTGGTGCGCGCCGGAGAGTATCATGCCGTTGCCAACATCGGCAGCGAACCGTTGCAACTGATTGTCATCGGCCTGAAACGACCATGAGACCGCAGGTACTCGTCATTGGTGCCGGCGCAGCGGGCCTGATAGCCGCTGGACGCGCCGCGGCATGTGGTGCGCAGGTCCTGGTTCTGGAGAAGATGGATGAAGCCGGCAAGAAGCTCCTCATCACCGGCCAGGAGCGCTGCAACATTACCAACAGCGCCCCGCTGGAGACCTTTCTGCAAAACTACTTCCCCGATGGGCGTTTTTTGCGGAACGCCTTTGCCCGTTTCTTTCGCGACGAGCTGCTGGCTCTGCTAGCCACCTATGGCGTCAAAACCCAGACCGAACGCGGCGGGCGGATTTTTCCCGCTTCGGGCCAGGCCGCGGACGTACGCGACGCCCTGGTGCGCTACACCACAAGCCAGGGAGCTGAAATCCGCTACCGCAGTCCGGTCCAGAACCTGCTGGTTGAAGCGGAGCGGGTGACAGGAGTGCGGCTGCAAAGCGGGGCCACCCTCAGCGCCGACGCGGTCATCCTCACGACTGGCGGCGCCTCCTGGCCTGGCACCGGCTCCACCGGCGATGGCTACCGCATGGCCGCGGAAATCGGGCACACCATTGTCCCCCTGCGCCCGTCCCTGGTCCCGCTGAAAACCGCCGAAAAAACCTATGCGAAGGCGCTGCAGGGCGTCAGCCTGCGCAATGTGCGCTGTCGCCTCATCATCCGCACGGCGGATGGGCGCGAGAAACCGCTTCCGCCCCCCTACCCCCTGCCCGACACGGGGGAAATGCTCTTCACGCATTTCGGTGTATCAGGGCCGCTGGTCTTATCGCTCTCTTTAGGGGCGGTTGATGCGCTCCGCAGCCAGCGAGAAGTCTGGCTGAGCCTGGACCTCAAACCGGGCATGAGCCTGGAGGAAGTGCGCGCGCGGCTGCAACGGGAATTTGAAGCCGCCCCGCACAAGCACCTCCCGGCCCTGCTGGCTGGATGGGGGCCGAAACGCATCGGGGAAGTACTGGCGGCGTGGAGCGGCATCGGCGACGCGCGCGAGGTCCACACCCTGCGCGCCGCGGAGCGGGATGCCCTGGCGGCGCTCATCAAAGACTGGCGCTGGCGCATCACCGGTCACCTGCCCCTGGAAGCGGGCATGGTGACGGCGGGCGGCGTCGCACTGACGGAGGTGGATCCGCGCACCCTGGCCTCGCGCAAAATCGCCGGCCTGTACCTGGCCGGGGAAGTGCTGGATATTGCCGCCGACACAGGGGGCTACAATCTGCAGGCCGCCTTCAGCACGGGTTACGTAGCCGGAGAAAGCGCGGCGCGCCAGGTACTCCGCTCTCGGTGAACTCAAAGGCGGAATAGCTCCCGCGGGCGCAGATGCCGCCAATTTGAACGATCCGGACCATCTTGCCTCTCTGTCGCGCTGGTTGTGCATGCTATAAGACGACAAAGGCCGTCATCTCCACCCGATGTTGGCCTGCCGATCGCCGGGACCTGGTGGGCGGCTTTTAATCTACTCAGGTAGACCGCAATAGCACCTTCGGCCAACGTATCAGCATCCCTTGAATCATCCAGAGTTAAGCCAAACTACGCCCGAAATGAGAACATGTTTCCCTTGTCCTTTTGTCGGACTGGCGTATAGTTAGGTCAGGGAGCCGGTTGTCAGCCCTGGCTCCAGCCCGGCACACCAGCAGCGGAGAGCGCCGCTCCCGATTTGATCAACCTTAGAATCCATTGAGGAGGCTTGCATGAGTGATTTTTTGTTCCGTGAACCTTTACAAGAGATAGACCCCGAATTGGCCCAGTTGATTGGTTACGAGACCGAGCGCCAGGCACGCAAACTGATTATGGTACCCTCGGAGTCCCTTTCGCCCCTGGCAGTCCATGAAGCCGTCGCCTCGGCTTTCTCCCACATCTACGCCGAAGGTTATCCCGACGAACGCACCCGCACCATGACGCAGGAGCAGATTCTGGATTACGAGGTGGAGCTGGGGCATTATCGCCGCTATTCTGACCCGCGCTATTACAAGGGCGTGGAGTACGCCGACATTTTGGAAGCGCTGGCCCGTCGGCGCGTGGCCGAAGCCTTCGCGACCCCCAAAATCAGCGCCGATCAGCTCTTTGTCAATGTCCAGGCCCTTTCCGGCGCACCAGCCAACACGGCCGTGCAATATGCCCTGCTCAACCCCGGCGACACTATGCTGGCCATGGCCCTGCACGTTGGCGGCCATCTCAGTCACGGCAGCAAAGTAGCTTATTCTGGCAAAACCTACAATGTGGTTTATTACAGCGTTGATCCGCAAACCGAACGCCTGGACTATGAGGCGATTCGCAAGCTGGCCCTGGAGACGCGCCCCAAGCTGATTATCGGCGGCTACACCTCCTACCCCTGGGCACCGGACTGGCAGGCTTTCCGCGCCATCGCCGATGAAGTTGGGGCCTATCTGCTGGCCGATATCGCCCACGTCTCCGGCCTGGTGATTGCCGGCGCCTATCCCTCGCCCGTCGGCATCGCCGATGTAGTGACCTTTACCACCCACAAAACTCTGGACGGGCCGCGGGGCGCCGTCATCCTCACTCACAAGGCGCTCCTGGCGCGTAAATTCGACCGCGCCGTATTCCCCGGGTTCCAGGGTGGCCCGCACATGGAAACCATCGCCGGGATCGCGGTGGCGGCCCGGCTGGCGCGGACCGAGGCCTTCCGTGAGTTGCAGCATCAGACGGTGCGCAATGCCCGCGCCCTGGCCGATGCGCTGAAGGCCGCCGGTATCCGGGTGGCTTACGATGGCACAGATACGCATATGGTGTTGATTGATTGCCGCCCCATCAAAGGACCGGATGGTACCCCCTTGATGGGCGATCCGGCAGCGCGTATTCTGGACCTGGCCGGCATCGTCGCCAATCGCAATACCCTGCCCGGCGATGATACGGCGGCCTATCCTTCCGGCGTGCGCCTGGGCACCCCCTGGATTACGCAGCGCGGCCTGAAAGAGGCGGACATGCAGGTCCTGGCTGATGCGATTGCACGGCTGTTGAAGGCCACCCACCCTTATACCATCACCTGGCGCAAAAAGCTGGATTACGCCGCGCGCGTAGATTTCGACGTACTCGAAGAGGTCAAGACCACCGTCGCAGCCCTGGCCGATAAAGCCGCCGTGCTCCGCCCCGTGGAGAAGAAGAGCGGTTATCCGCATTTTTACAGTCTCCAGGATCAGCCGGCCAGCGACGCCCCCTATGAACGTATCGAACTGGAAGGGCGGCAGGCTGCGACTTTCGTGGACTGGCTCACGCCTTCGCGCGTGCTGGACATGGCCGATGGCGAGACGCGCCCCATCACGCTCCTGGAAGCCAACGGAACGCCCATGGCCGCAGGCCTGCTCACGCGCGTGAACGCGGAGCGCTACTACCTGGATGTGCCGAACGCGCAGGCGGTGCGCGTCCTCACCTGGTTGCGGCAACTGGTGGATGGGTATGTGGCTACCGATGACGTGTATGGCCGTCTGCCCTTCCTTAACGCGGTGCGCGACCTGGGCGCAGCTCCGCAACCGGAAATGGACCTGGCAGTTGAACAGGGGCCGTTCAGCAAGCCCTACTTCATCGGCGCCTGGAAACGCCGCGAACCGGCCGGCGCGCCCCTGCCCGTCTTCACCTGGTCCGAGCCAGAGAACGCCCCACTTAAGCGCACTTACCTGTACGAAACCCACAAGGCCATGGGGGCGCGCATGGTCCCCTTTGGCGGTTGGGAGATGCCGGTTTGGTATACCTCCAACCTGGAAGAGCACCGTGCCGTACGCGAAGCGGCGGGGCTGTTCGATGTGAGTCATATGGGTTGCTGGGACGTCTCTGGGCCACAAGCGGCGGCGTTCCTCAACCTGATTATGGTCAATGATGTCACCGCGCTGGAGGTGGGCGAATCGCAGTATTCGGCCCTCTTCGACATTAACGGTATACCTCTGGACGATTTGCTGGTCTATCGCCTGGAGCCGGAGCGTTATCTGGTCGTGGTCAACGCCTCCAATAACGATAAGGACTGGGCCTGGGCGAATGCGGTGCTGCGCGGCGAGGTGCAACTCGATCCCCAACGGCCGTGGATCAAGTGGGAAGGCGGGGAGGTGCGCCTGCGCGACCTGCGCGCCCCGGAAAGCGGCCCCGATCGTCGGGCGGAACTGGCCCTGCAGGGGCCCAAGTCACGCGATATTTTGCTCGCTCTAGGCGGGTCGGCGGAGGATCTGGCGCGCGTCAAGGCGCTGCCCTGGGCCGGTATCTGCGAGGTGACGCTGGGGGGCTTCAACGTTATCGTGAGCCGCACCGGTTACACCGGCGAGCGCGTAGCATACGAGTTGTTCGTGCACCCGGACCGCGTGGTGGAGTTCTGGCAGACCCTGCTCCAGGTGGGAGCGGCGTTCGGTCTCAAGCCGTGCGGTCTGGCCGCGCGCGACAGTCTGCGCACAGAGGCAGGGCTGCCCCTCTACGGCCATGAAATGGCCGGGCCGCTCAATCTAACTATGGCCGACGCCGGCTTCGGGTCCTACATCAAGCTGTACAAGCCTTTCTTCGTGGGCCGCGAGGCGTTTGTGGCCCGCGAGCTGAAGCGCAAAGCCGAAGTGGTGCGCTTCCAGGTGCCGGAAAAGGGGCAACCCAAGCCGGAAAACCTGGATCGCGTGATTGATGAGAACGGCAAGGTTATCGGGTATGTGACAAGCTGCGCGGTAGACGCGGAAGGCCTGCTGCTGGGCCAGGCTTACGTGGACCAGCGCTACACGGCCGAGGGCACTCGGCTCGCCGTGTTGGTCACGCCGCGCCGCGCCCCCAAGCCGCAATCCGAGCTGAAACCCGGTGATAAGGTGCAGCTCCCGGTACCGATTGTGGTGCTCAGCCGCTTCCCCAAGCGGAAATAAATATAGGGGCAGAGAACGTAGCAGGGGCGCAGCGTTGCTGCGCCCCTACCATCGGCGCCCATACCGGAATCTACCGCCGGACCGTCCATACCATATGCAGAGGTTTGATTTTTTTGTTGCCTGGTACCACACACATGGCTGAACGGGGTTTTCCAAAAGTTTCTCCGGAGCTACCGGCTATTTGTTGATAAGCGTGGATTAGCCGCTGGAATTTCTTTCTCAAGTGGATCGCCAAACGATCATTCAGTTGGATGGCACCAAAGAGGAAGTGAGCTTCCATGCGGAGTCGGATTTGCGCCTACAGCCACCCCAACCAGATGGGGAGATCAATCCCGCTTAGCCTGCTCTGTCATGATGACCTCTTCTCCCAGCACCGTCCAGCGGCCCTCCAGGACTCCCGGCTGCGTGACGCGATAAACCACCAGCCCCGGCAAGCCGCCAGCATCCCAGGTCACCGCCAGGACTTCTCCCTCCAGGATCCCTACACCTTCGAACTGCATCTGCCCAATCGTCCACACCACGGCGTAAACATCGCCCTGACGGGTGATGGTCAGTTCGCCGGTATACTTCTGGCCATCTCTATCTACCCCGCGCACGGTGTAGTGGCCGGTGATGTCCTCCGTGGTCTGAACCGAACGGGGCGTTGGCGTAAGGTAGCCCGACCCGGTACACGCACAGAGCGCCAGGAAAAGCATTCCTACCCACAGCCATTTTGTCCATCGGCTCATTGCATACCTCGCACTTTCTTGCCAAGCTGGGCCAGACGAGTGCCCATTTCATATTCCGGCACCTGGAATTTCGCGCTGAGTTTGGTCAGATCCATGAAAGGATTGCGCACAGCTTTGAGGACCCAGGAACGCGGCATCATCAGACAGGAGGCAAAATAACGCGCCGCGTCGCGCGTATAGGGCAGCTCGATCCCGGCCCAGCCACTATCGCAAATCTGCCGGTAGAGCAGGCGTGTGAGAGCCATCCGGAATTCGTGCTGATGTTCGCCAAAGCCGAAAACATAGGACATGTTCTCCAGCTCCAGGCTCTTCAAGCCCGTCGGAGGCCGCGCCGCTATTTGCTCTACCGGCACAGGTGGTTCCTTAGCCCCGTAAGCTTCCAGGATCCTCTCGGCCAAAAGTTCGATTTTTTCGCGATCTTCGTCGGTGAGCGTGGATGACAAAGCTTTAGACCTCCTCTATGAGATAGCGGAACTCGTCGAAGGGGATTGCCGTGAGGGTCTGCGTAGCGCCCATACCCAGGGAGTGGATGATGAGCGCAATCCGCGCTGCGGTTGTGGCATCGGGGGCCTCAAAAATGTGCAGAAAGTCGTACTCGCCCAGCAAAACGTAACTGGCTACCCGCTTCACTTCCGGGCACTCTTTTTCCAGGCGCCGGGTCAGATCCTGATCCAGCTCAGCCAGAGACTTGATTTCACCCGGATAATGCAAAGAAAGCTTGGAAAGCATCACAAACGTTGCCATGGTCACCCCCCTTTCGTCAAAGGCTCAGGAATCTCACAATCTACCCTCTCAAACAACCTGGAGTGCAAAGTTTCTATCATTATACACCGATTAGTGCAGGTTCAAGTGCGCCAGAACTGGTGGGCCAGTTGATCCAGGCTCACATGGATGAGAATGGGCCGGCCATGGGGACAGGTGCGCGGGCTACGGGTGCGGCCCAGGGCCTGAATCAAAGCCTCCATTTCGGCAAGAGTAAGGCTCTGACCGGCCTTGACGGCAGCGCGCTTACAAATCCGCCGGGCCAACAGTTCCTCCTTACGGCCTTGTAGGGGCAACTCCTCCGAAGCCACCAGATCGGCCAACAGAAGCGCCGGCGGGACGTTTTGAAACAGGGCCGGCACGGCACGCACCAGAAACGTGTTGGGGCCGAAAAGCTCCACCTCCCACCCCCAGGCGGGCAAGTCGGGCAGGAGCGCCTCAAGCTGTGCCGCCTCGTCCATAGGCAGGGTGACCACTGCCGGTTCGAGCAGCACTTGCGCCTCGGTATGCCCGGCCAGCCAGGCTTCCAGCAAGGCCTCGTACAGGATGCGCTCATGGGCGGCGTGCTGGTCAATCAAATACAGGCCGTCCGGCCCCTCGGCGACGATGTAGGTGGCGGCAACCTGTCCCAACATGCGCAGGGCCGGCAGGCGCTCCTCTGGGGGTGTAGGAGGAAGGGGACCACGGCGGGCGATGGGCACGTCGCTATCCGCGGGGGCGCCAAAAGCGTCCCAGGGGGAAGCAGCGCCGGGTGCCGGCTGGCCGCCCTCATCTAAAGGCTTGGGAGGAAGGGGGGCACGGCGAGCGATGGGCACGTCGCTATCCGCGGGGGTGCCAAAAGCGTCCCAGGGGGAAGCAGCGCCGGGTGTTGCACCGGCCAGGGCCGAATCCGGCGTCTCCGGAGGAACTGGCAGGGGAACGTCCGCTGGCCGGGACTCCGGACGCAAGACAGGTTCGGCCGGCGCGGGAGAGTCCGGCTGAGGCAGGCTGCCAGGCAACAGCGCTGGGACGCGCGTGGCGCTCTGGGAGGAGGCGGGTGTGTCGGGTTCCCACAACGTAGGGGTCTCCGGAGCGACGGCGCTCTCTTTCTCCAAAGTACTAAAAGGCCGCGCCGGCGTGAGCGAAGCCAGTTGCGAACGTAACGCGACCCGCGCGGCTGCGTCTTCCGGCGACCAGCGGGCCGCGACAGGCGCCAGGCCCAGCAGCGTATTGCGTACAGCCCGCTGAACCAGACGAAAGACGGCATCGGGATCCCGAAAGCGAATCTCGGTTTTGGCCGGGTGGACGTTGACGTCAATGTCCTCCGGCGGCAGGTCGAGCAGGATGAAGGCGACCGGGTAGCGGTTCACCGGCAGGAAGGTGTGGTAGCCCTGGATAACGGCGTAGGTCAGGCGCAGGTCGTGGATCCAGCGCCCGTTGACGAAGAGGGTGATGTAACCGCGATCGGCGCGATGGGTGTTGGTGTCGCCAATGTAGCCCCGGACCCGCACCAGGCCCTCGGCGTCGGCTTCGGGAACGATGGGGAGCAGAGCGCGCGCCAGGTCCAGGCCATAGACCTGGACCAGGGCTTCCTCGGTGCGACCGTTGCCGGGGGTGTTCAGGACGGTGCGGCCATCGTGGATGAGGGTGAAAGCGATGTGGGGGTAGGCGATGGCGTAGCGGGTGAGGAAGGCGTCGCAGTGTTTGCGCTCGCTGCGCGGACTGGACAGGAATTTGCGCCGCGCCGGAACGTTGTAGAAGAGGTCTTCGATGCGCATTTCGGTGCCGATTGGGTAGCCAATGACGCTGCGCGCCAGGATTTCGCCGCCTTCCAGGCGCAGACGGATGCCGCTTTCAGC
The DNA here is from genome assembly GCA_034434315.1 of Anaerolineae bacterium. Taxonomy (GTDB): domain Bacteria; phylum Chloroflexota; class Anaerolineae; order B4-G1; family SLSP01; genus DAOTZR01. The sequence goes on along the minus strand of DAOTZR010000190.1, from coordinate 21,225 downwards.
GTCGCGGTGGCGGGTGGTGCAGGTGACGCGCGCCACGGCAGCGATGCTCGCCAGGGCCTCACCCCGAAAGCCCAGGGTGAGGATGCGCTCCAGGTCCTCGGCGGTGGTGATTTTGCTGGTGGCGTGCCGGCGAAAGGCCAGCTCGACTTCGTCGGCGGGGATGCCCTGACCGTTGTCGCGCACCCGGATGAGGCGCAGGCCGCCTTCCTGGGTTTCGACTTCCAGGCGCGTGGCGCCAGCGTCAAGGCTGTTTTCGACCAGCTCTTTGACGACGGAGGCCGGACGTTCAACGACTTCGCCGGCGGCGATGCGTACAGCTACGTGTTCGGGTAGCAGGTGTATGGACATGATGTACCTCCGGTTCGATTGTAATCGAAAACAGGGATTTCTCAATTGTATGGCTCAGGTTTAGTCCAGCGGGCGGGCGTCCGCGAACCCGATTTATGCGTACCGACGGTCACTGTACCCGGTACAGGTTTTTTCCCGGATGGTATGGTATAATACGCATTGCCCTCTGGATGAGGGATAGGGATACTGGGAGGTTAGAGCTGTATGCAAGCTAAATCGGGAAATACGTTTTTTGTCTATGCGTTGATCCTGGTGGCTATCGGGTTGATGCTTTATGCTTATCTGAACAATCAAGGTCCGAAGGAGGCCATCAGTCTTCAACAACTGGCCGCGGATATCAACGCCGGTCGCGTCAAGGAAATTGTGATTGCCGGCGATAATCTTGTGGTCACCTATGCCGATAGCAAGGTGGTCCAGGCCCGCAAGGAAACAGGGTCACCGCTGATCGAGCAATTGAATTGGTTGGGCGTGGATTCGGAGGCGCTGCGCCAGGTGGCTATTCTCCCCAAAACACCGACAAATTGGGACGGGGTAGTGAATATCGGCGGGACGTTGATCCTCACGGTGGTCATGGGGTTTTTGTTCTTCACGTTTATTCGCCAGATTCAGGGGGCGAACAATCAGGCCATGGCGTTCGGTAAGAGCCGCGCGCGGATGTTCACGAGTGACCGCCCGACGGTAACCTTCGCTGATGTGGCGGGGGTGGAAGAAGCTAAAGAGGAGCTGCGCGAGGTGGTAGAGTTCCTCAAGGAACCCCAGAAGTTCCTGAATCTGGGTGCGCGCATTCCCAAGGGGGTGCTGTTGATGGGCGCGCCGGGAACGGGGAAGACGCTGATGGCCAAAGCCGTAGCCGGTGAGGCCGGCGTGCCTTTCTTCAGCATTTCCGGTTCGGAATTCGTGGAAATGTTCGTGGGCGTAGGTGCAAGTCGCGTGCGGGATTTGTTTGATCAGGCCAAGCGGCACAGTCCGTGCATTGTGTTCATTGACGAGATTGACGCGGTCGGACGGCACCGCGGCGCGGGGCTGGGCGGTTCGCATGATGAACGCGAGCAAACCCTGAATCAGATTCTGGTGGAGATGGACGGGTTCGATACGGACACCAACATCATTGTGATCGCCGCTACCAACCGGCCCGATGTGCTGGATCCGGCCCTGCTGCGTCCGGGCCGTTTCGATCGGCGGGTGGTGCTGGACCAGCCGGACATGCGCGGACGCGAAGCTATTTTCACAGTGCACACGCGCGGCAAGCCCCTGGCTTCGGATGTGGATTTGAGCACGCTGGCCCAGGCTACGCCGGGCTTTGTGGGCGCCGATATCGAAAACGTGGTCAACGAGGCGGCGATTCTGGCGGCACGCCGTGGCAAGAAGCGCATCAGTATGCAGGAATTCCAGGAGGCGATCGAACGCGTCGTGGCCGGTCCCGAACGCCGCAGCCGCCTGATCACCGAGGAGGAACGCCGGATCGTGGCCTATCACGAGGTCGGACATGCGATTGTGGCGCATGTGCTGCCTCTGGCCGACAAGGTCCGCAAGGTTTCGATTGTGGCCCGCGGCATGGCGGCGGGGTACACCATCACCCTGCCGGAGCAGGACCGGTATCTGACGCAGCGCAACAAGTTGCTGCAAGAGATGACGGTGATGTTGGGCGGTCGCGCTGCCGAAGCAACAGTGTTCGATGACATCACGACCGGGGCCGCCAATGATCTGGAGCGCGTGACGCAAATTGCCCGCTCCATGGTCACCCGCTATGGGATGAGCGAGCAGCTTGGTCCCCTGGTCTACGGGAAGAAAGAGGAGCTGGTCTTCCTGGGCAAGGAAATCGGCGAGCAACGCGATTACAGCGAAGCCATCGCTCAAAAAATTGATGCCGAAGTGCAGACGATCGTCAAGAACGCTTACGAGCAGGCCCTGAACGTGCTGAGCGAACATCGCGAAGCCATGGAGCGCATTGTCCAGGCGCTCCTGGAACGCGAGACTTTGAACGCGGAGGAGTTTGCCGCCGTTTTTGAGGGTAAACCGTTGCCGCCATCCAGGTTATCCGGGAACAAAGCAAGCGCTGCGGCAACAGCGTAGGGGTGACTGCAAAGGGGGCGACCGCAAGGGTCGCCCCCTTACGGTTGGATAACGGGCAGGCGCAGGGTGAAAACACTGCCCTTGCCTTCGGTGCTCTCCAGGCCCACGCTGCCCCCGTGCGCCTCGATGATTTCCTTAACGACCGCCAGCCCCAATCCTGTTCCCCCGTAGCGCCGCGTTGAACTGCCATCCACCTGATAAAAGCGCTGGAAAATACGTTCGTGCTCACTGGCGGGGATGCCAATGCCCGTGTCCGAAACGGCAACAACAACCTGTTCGTTATCCTGCCAGGCCCGCAACCCGACTCGTCCTCCGGCTGGCGTGAATTTGATGGCGTTGCTCAGCAAATTGTCCAAAACGCGCCGGAGGTAGAGCGGATTGCCCCGAATCTTGGGCAGACGCGCCGGAATCCGTGTCTCAAACGCCAGGTTGGCCGCGGCGCAGGCAGGCTGATGTGCGGCGACGGTCTCATGCAACAAGGCGGTAAGGTCAAGGACTTCAGCTCGCAGCCCACGCGCCTGGATTTCAATGAGCAGCGTAAAATCGGTCACCACGTCAATGAGGAAGGCCGAGCGCCGCTGAACCACTTCCAGAGCTTCATCCTGTTCCGGCGTCAGCGGGCCGAGGTTGCCGGACCGTAACAATTCAGCATAGCCATGGATCAGGGTCAGGGGGGTGCGCAGCTCATGCGAAACGTTCTGAATGAACTGATCTTTGACCTGTTCCAGATGCCGATGCTGTTCCAGCATTTTTGCCGTCTCCTCGCGCAAACCCCGCTCATTCCAATAAAGCCGGGCGTTTTCGATGGCGATCGCGGCCTGCTGCGCCAGGGACGCCATGAAATCCAGCGCGGACGGCGGAAAAGCGTCGTGTCCAGGCGCTCGCGTCAGAGCCATCACGCCCAGCAATTCGCCGCGCGTGCACAGGGCCACACACATCAATGCGTGAGCGTCCGGCGTACCAGGAATGCGCACCACGCGCGGGTCGCGCGACGTGTCCTCAATCAGTTCGGAAACACCCGTCTGAGCCACGTAGCCCACCAGCCCTTCCCCCACATGGATGGGGCGGCGCTTCAACTGTTCGGCGAAAGGCCCCAGAGCGACAATCGGATGCAGCCACTGTTTGTTGGCATCCAGCAGGTAAATCTCCACCTCATCGGCCTGCATGAGATTGCGCGCATGATGGGCGATGCGCTCTAACACCTGCGGCAAATCCAGCGTCGAAATGATGTCACGGCTGACCGCGTTCAAAGCCGCAAGCTGCCGGGCGTGCTGCTGCGTTTGCTGCAACAGGCGCGCCGACTCCAACGCCACACTCGTCTGGTCCGCCAGCAGGCTCAACAGACGCAACTCATAGGTTTTGAACAGGCGTGGCCCGGCAAACCTGATGATAAACGCACCGCCAATACGATCCCCTGCCTGCATCGGAACGCCCACCCAGGCTCCATCGTCCAGAGCACGCTCCTGGGATAACACCGGATGATGCCGAATGGAACTAATCGTCAAGATCTGTTTGTGCTGGGTAATGGCCGCGATCAACTCGCGCAAATGAGCCGGAGGAACAAAATCAGGTTCCCAGGCGACGTACACGTCCCGACTATCGGGGAAAAGGTGGTGAATCGCCTCTTCCAACGCCTCGACCACATGTTCCGTCCTGGGGCGCGAGGCAAACGTCACGTGTAACTGGCGCAAAATCTCCAGGTCGTTCATACGGGCGCGCATATCGCCCAAAGCGCGCACCCGCCGCAAAACGCAGGTCACCTGGTTCGCCAACTGACGCAACACCTCCAGGTCCTGGAGCGTGACCCCCAACAGGGCTTCGGACAGCTCCACCGCTAACACCCCCACATCCATCAAGGGCACGACCAGACACGAGCGTGAGCCGACAGGATTGGCCTTCCACAAAGATACAAACCGCTCATCGCGCTTGATATCGGCGATCCACACCGGGGTTCGGGTACGGGCCACCTCGGATAGAAGCGCGGGATACGAAGGGCCGCTTCCCTGGGGATCCCAGGCCCGCACCAGGTCCAGGTCATGGGGGAAAGCCGTGCGCCGCAGGAACACAAAACCGCGTTCCGCGCCGGTCAGTTCCAGCATCTGCTCCAACACCAGGTCCAGCAGCTCAGCTTCATCCTCCAGCCCCTGCATAGTCACCGCCAGGTCCAGCAGACGCTGCTCCCGGCTATCCGGCATCCCCTCGTCCACAGTTGCGCTATGTAACTCCATAGGCCACTGGCCCTGCCATGCGCGCCAGGTTTGTAATATCTGTTGATGAAGGGGGACACGGGCCACGTAAATGCGCCGCAATCCCGCATCGCTCATACTGGCTACGGTATCAAGCAGCAAGTCCATTGCCCTTTGCAAGGCCTGCAACGCCTCTGGTGCAGCGGTGCGCGCGTCGGTATTCCGTCCGGTCAAAACCAGATACCGCTCCCACCACACCTCTTGCGCCGAAAAGCTGGATGCGATACCGTAGTTCTGCAGTGCGGCGACGGCTTCATCCGAAGCAGCACGCGCAGCCGCCTCATCCCCAAGATCCAGGCAGGCCAGGGCCAGCTTGCTTGTCGCTATTGCCAGGTAGTCCAGGCTGCCCACGTCGTGGAACAAGGTGCAGGCTTCGGTCAAAGCCTTTCGGGCTGCCTCACTCTGGCCCTGGGCCATCAGCCACACGCCCCAATCCATGCGATAGAGCGCCGCATTGACCGGCGTCCCCAGGTTTTGGCTTAACGCCAGGCCTTCTTCAATCAACGTGCGGGCCGTTTCCCAATCGCCCTGGGACAAACAAATGCGCGCCAGACTTTCCAGAGAGAAGACCCGTCCAGAAGCCAGTTGCGGCGTATTCTGGACTGCCAGAGACTTCTCCAGATACGCGCGTGCGCGCGTATAAAGCCCTAAACGCCAGTAAAGCAAACCCAGATTGTTATAAGCGCGGGCTTCACGGCGCCGATTGCGCAGGGTCAGCGCCAGACGCAGCGAGGCTTCATACAGGTTACGTTTGCGCGCCAGATCATGCGTGAGAATCCCTAAAGCCGCCAAAGCATCGCACTCAAATTCCAGGTTACCCATCCAGCGGGACAGGTTCAACACACGCTGATGAGCGCCGATCGCATCGGTGAAGTTGCCCAGACGGCGCAAGGCCTCGCCCAACCAGCGCAGGGCCTCGACCTCCCCCTGAATCAGATTCAGCTCCTCGTACAGGTTCAAAGCCTCCGAAAGGAGGTTCTGCGCCTCACCATAATGATCCGTCAGACAAAGAAGGCGACCTTCCTGGAGTAAAGCCTCGGCCTGTAAAGCCTTCATACCCTGCGCTTCGGCCAACAGACGCGCCTGATGGGCCAGGTCAAGGGCAGAAGGCCGTCGGCCCAGGGCATCTTCCACCTGGGCCTGCCGCAACAGGATCTCAATCCGTTGTTCCACGGTCTGGGCCAGAGGCACTAAAGCCTGAACATCGGCAGCCCAGGCCGGCAAATTTTCTAACGCCCGCCAGAGAGCAGCGCGTGCGCTCAACATAGTCCAGCGCTCTTGCGGATCGCATGCATCGGGATAAGCGGCAACAAGATCAAGGGCACGGGCGTACACCTGAACAGCAAAGTCCAGCGCCGACAGAGCTTCGGCCTGGCGCGCCAGGGAGCGATACGGATACAGGGCGCGCTGCGTCTGTCCAATCTGGGCGTAGACATCGGCCAGCCAGCCGGGATCCCGTTGGTCCAGGTGCTGTTTTTCCATCTTCTGCACCATGCGCAAGAGCATGGGACGTTGAGTCTCCGGCGGCATGTCGGCCAGCAGGGCCTCGCGTATCCAGGTCGCGGCGAAGCGATAAACCCAGCGCCCCTCACGCTCCATGCGCCACAAGATACCATGCTGCAACGCCTGGGCCAGGGCGACAAAAGCCCGGTCGGGATAGACACCGCTGGACTCCAGCCAGAGGGTCAGATCGGGTTCTACACCGAACAGAGCCCCCCATAACAACAGATCACGGGTGGTAGTTTCAAGTTGGTTCAGGCCTTGCAAATACGCCGGACGTAATGATGCGGGTAAGGCTGCCTGCAGCACGGGTTGGAAATGCCAATCGCCCATCCCCGAAGTCACCAGTATCCCCCGGCTGTACAGATCATGCAAGACAAGCTGAAGATCGCGCGGGCGTCCCTGCGTAATAGTATGCAGGCGTTCCGTAAGCTCCACCGCACCCGCCGAAAGCCCCAAAGCCGTCTTAAGCCAGGTCTCTATCCCAGATGGCGTGAGGGGGGCAAGCGCCAGGACGGAGGTAGCGTCCTCTTGCAACCAGGCTTGCAACGGATGGGTTTGAGGCAACGCATCGGCATCCAGGGCCACAGCAACCTGCAAACGGGCCTCCTGACGCTCCAGCAGGGCTTTAAGCAAACTCAAGCTTTCTGTATCAGCGCCATGGGCATTATCAATCAAAATCACCACAGGCCAGTCCAACGACCTGACCACATGCTCCACCAGCGTCAAGAACGCTTCCTGCAAAGTTTCTCCCGTCAGCGCGAGATCGGACAGGCTTTCGGACTTGAGTTCTGGCATCAGGAAAGTCAAAAGCGGGCCGTAAAGTTGCAACCCTTGCTCTGGCGTAAGGCGGCGCTGCCTCAAAGCCTGGCGCAAAAGTTCACGCCAGAGTGCATAAGGCACCTGGGGTGCTGTGGCCGCATCAACCTGCCCCACCAGAAACCCCCGTACCTGAGCGCTGAGGCGCAGTTCACGCAAGAGCCGGCTTTTACCCACCCCCTCCGATCCGGTGATCAGCAGCAGCGGGGATTGCGCCTGAGTCAGCCAGGTGTCCAGACGGGCCAGTTCCGCTTCGCGCCCGACCGTCGCACAGCTCTGGAAGTAAATCCAGCCGGTATCAGGCGCTTTGTGAGGCGCTTCTGCTCCATTGGAAGCGTGCAAAGCCTGGAGCACAGCCTGAGCATCCCGCGGACGTCGGCCTGGTTCCCTGGCCAGCAAAGTCTGCAGCAGGTGGCGCAACTCTTCCGGAACAGCCGCGGGTAAATCGTCCAGAGACGGCTCCAGCCCGTGCCTCATGCCCGACGTTATACTCCACCCGGCACGCAAAGGAGACTTTCCGGTGATGCATTCGTAGAGGGTGCATCCCAAGGCGTAGAGATCGGCGCGCACGTCCAGCGCCTCGCCCTGGATGACCTCTGGGGCAAGATAAAGCGGCGGCCCTGGCCAACGCCAGGCCACCGGTCCCTGAGATTCGCCAACCAGGGCGAAATCCATCAATTTGACCTGGCCGCGCGGTGTGATGCGGATGCGCTGAGGATGGACGGCAAGATGAAGCAGGCCGCGCGCATGGATGTAGTCCAACACCTGGGCCAGTTGCGCGGCAATTCCGTAAAGCCAGGTGAAATCATCCGGGGTTGCCGCACGTTGCCGGGCAGCGTAATCGTGCAGGCTCTCCCCTTCAACGTTTTCCATGGTATAAAAACAGGCCTGGGATTCGGGGATAAAGCCAAAATCGTAAAACGCTGCCAGGTAGGGGTGTTTAAGCTGAACGAATGCGGCGAATTTGTAACGAAGCTGAAGTAGCTCCGATTCAGCCAGGTAAGCGGTGGGAATCCATTTGAGCAACAGCCGCTTACGGGCCTGCCAGGTATCCTCTACGAGGAAAACTTTAAGGGCCTGATCCCGCTCTGATTCCCCAAGAACATGATAGCGTTGATGAATATCCACCACTGCCCCCGCCCTGCCGGCTATCCGGATCTGTCGGCATCATTATAGCATTGCCTTTTCAAGGAGCAATTGGTCCACGGCATTACTTCACATGAACTGGCCGAACGGAGGCCAGCGTTACAGGGCGGCGGGACATGAACTGGCCATTCCTGTCACCACGGGCTAAACTGTTACGGATTAGTTGTCCTTGCATATTTTCATGTTCCGGGCTAAGATAAGTTCAACTACACGTTGAACCAGAAAAGCTTCCAGGATGAGATACAGGGAGGTGGATATGGGACGTCGCACATGGACTGGACTCGTATTAGTTCTGAGCCTGATCTTGAGCGGATGTGGGGAGATTGAGTCGCCTCGTCCAGGGATTGAGGTCCCTCTTCCTCGAGCTCAAAGTGCTGCACCTGTCGCTCAGGCCACGCCATCCCCTCCCAGTGATGTGCCTACGCCCGTAGCCACCGAAGGCTCGTCTGCCCCCCTGGACGTAACACCAGAAGTCCCTTTGCAAACAGATTCCCAGGCCTACTTCATGCTTTTCTTTGATCTGATTTTAAATGATATTCCTATGTTCCAATTTCAAGATGTGGGGCTTATGCTCGTTCCTTCCCCTGAGGCTTGTGGTACTCCAGGCCTGGTATTGGATGAGGTTGATCTCACCTTAATCGTCAGTTTGACCAGCCTGGAAGCCTTAGATGGCGACCCGACCTGGCCGGGTTATCAGGTCGCCATAAATCTGGAAGCGCTTCCCGATCCCGCGAGCCTGGAGGTTCTGGACAACACCATAGATACAACCGGAGCGATCCATTACCATGTCAGAGGGCTGAATTACAGGCCCGAATGCACAACGCCCCCCACCATCATGCCCGTTGGCGATAGATTGTCTGCCTCTGAATTCTTGCCCTTGTTCACGCTAACTCTACATCCGATTGCCGAAGGGCTGGGAGAAATCACGATCTATTCCCTGGTGGCCAAAACCAGCGAAGGGGTAGAAGTCCCCATTGATTACGAAGATCTCGTCCTGAATATTTACCAGCAGGAGGAGGCGCTTCCGCTCCCCACAGCCACCCCCATGCCTACGCCAGATAGCACCACACCCGATTCAAGGTCTACGACGGGGGGGATACCCAACGAGTTACCGGTTATCGTCCCGGCGGTGCTACAAGAGGGGGTGTACTACCGCATTCTTCCCGGAGAAAACCTGTTCCGTATCGGGTTACGTTTTGGCGTCCCCTGGACCAGCATCGCCCAGGTGAACGGCATCCGCGATGAGCATTTTGTTCCCGCGGGGATGATCCTGTACATTCCCACGGCGGCCCCGCTAGGCAGCAGCGCTTACTACATTCGCCGCGGCGACACGCTTTACAGCATCTGCCGCGCACTCAACCTGCGGGTAGTGGATGTGGCGGCCCTCAATGGCATTCCGGCGCCTTATAACTACATCCGCGCCGATACCTGGTTAATGCTCGCCCCCTGAACAACCCCAAGGCCCCCGCCTGAAAGCGGGGGCCTTATTTTTGAGCCAGGCTACATCAGGCTACCGTTGCCTGGGCCGCGATGTAAGCTTCCATGGCAGCTTCGGCAGCGCTCAGGCGCTCCAACACCCGTTCGCGTCCGATAGCCTCAAGCGTGCCAAACAGGGGCGGCGTCACAGCTTTGCCCGTAGCTGCCACACGCAGAATCGTGAAAAGCTGGGCGGGCTTAAGGCCCAGTTCCTCACACAGGGCGCGCATCATGGTCTCCATGGTCTCCGCGTTGAAGTTGAGCAAAGCGGCCAGGCGCGTATGGGCAATCTTCAAAGCCTCCAGGCTTTCCTGAGCTGTCATCTTCTTGCCGATAAGCTGCTCCGCCGGCGGGGTCGGAATATCCACAAAAACGCAATCGGTCAATTCGATGACGTCGCGCAGGGTCTTAATGCGCTCCTGCACTAACGGTACCAGTTTTTCCAGCGTGGGCAGAAGTTCGCGGGGCACCGGGTTGGGAATCAGCCCGGCTTCCTGCCATACCGGAATGAGGCGCTTGAGTAGTTCTTCGTGGGACAGGGAACGGATGTACACCCCGTTCATCCAGTCCAGCTTATCATACGAGAAGACTGCCGGAGCCAGGTTGATGTGCTGAACATCGAACAGGCGGATTAATTCCTCGCGCGAGAAAATCTCCTGGTCAATGCCACTGCCCGGCGCCCAGCCTAACAAAGCCAGGAAGTTGAACAAGGCTTCGGGTAAATACCCCTGACGCCGGAATTCGCTCACCGCCACGGCGCCATGGCGCTTGGAAAGCTTCTTGCCATCTGGCCCATTGACCAGAGGCACATGCACAAAGGTAGGCAAGTCCCAGCCAAAAGCCTGATACAGGAGCACGTGTTTGGGCGTGCTCGGCAGCCACTCATCCGCGCGGATAACGTGCGTGATATGCATCAGGTGATCGTCCACCACCACGGCTAGGTGATACGTGGGAAATCCATCGCTCTTCAACAGAACCTGATCATCAATCAGCGCGTTTTCAAATTCGATGTCGCCTTTAAGCAGGTCACGCACCACGGTCTTGCCTTCCAGAGGCACCTTAAGCCGAATGACATGAGGCTCATCCGGCGAAATGGCATCGGGGGGCAAATCGCGACAATGGCGATCGTACATCGGCGGCTGCCCGCGCAGGCGCTGCGCTTCCCGGACCTCCTCCAGGCGTTCCGGCGTGCAATTGCAGCGGTAAGCCATCCCCCTGGCGATCAGCTCTTCCGCTTTGGCCTTATACAGATCCAGGCGCTGCGACTGGATGTAAGGGCCATACGGTCCCCCTACATCCGGACCTTCATCCCAATCCATCCCCAACCAGCGTAAGGCCCCCATGATCTCGTCAATGGCTTCAGGCACATACCGCGTGCGGTCGGTATCCTCGATGCGCAAAACGAATTTTCCCCCGTAATGACGCGCAAACAACCAGTTAAACACGACCGTCCGAATGTTGCCAATGTGCGGATGGCCGGTAGGACTTGGGGCAAAACGTACCCGTACTGTCATGGTTCCTCCTCAACCTTTTTACCCAAAAGATTTTTCAGTTCAGGTTAACGCACCTTCGTTATTATAATTCAATTCGCTCCCTGTACATCGCCACACTTTCCACCAGGCCCAGGCCCATGAAAGCGATCACCAACGAGCTGCCCCCGCTGCTCACGAAAGGCAAGGGGAGGCCGGCCACAGGAATCATGCTCAGATTCATGCCCAGGTTGATGACAAGCTGATAGAAGATGTACAAAATGATCCCCACCGTAATGAGACGCCCGGTCATATCGCCTGCGCGAACGGCAATCCCGATCATGCGCCAGAGAATAAAAGCATACACCGCCAACAGGGTCACAGCCCCCACGAACCCCCACTCCTCGCAGATTACTGAGAAAATGAAATCCGTATGTCGGACCCGTAAGAAGTGGAGCTGACTCTGCGACCCGGAAGCCAGGCCCTTACCCCAAAGCCCGCCCGAGCCAATGCTGATCAGGGCCTGAATCAGGTTATAGTTGTCTCCGGGGTTGGTCTGTTCCGGGTTGAGGAAATTCAAAATGCGCCAGCGCATGTAATCCTGGAGGTTGAACCAGACGACAGGCGCAGCCAGAGCGGCGGATAAAGCCATGGCGGCGAAATAGGCCAGGTTAACACTCGAGACAAAAGCCATGGCTACCCAGGTTGCCATGTACAGGGTAGCCGTACTTAGATTGGGCTGGCGGAAGACCAGGAAAGCTGCAACACCAGTTATAGCCAGAGAAAGCATAAAATCTCCCAAAGACGGGGGCAGCGGGTCCCGCCGCGACAGTAAAGCCGCCTGAGTGACAATCAGCAAAATCAAGGCCGGGAAGGCCGGCTGAATGGAAACCCCACCGATGAAAATGAAACGCCGCACGGCGCCGATTTCACTGGTACCAAAAGCCAGGGTGAAAAGCAGAATAGCAATGGTAAGCGCATAGAGCGGCCAGAGGAAATTTTCCAGCAGACGATAGTTAATGCTCGCCGTGAGGAAAAACAAAGCGATCCCGATGAAACCATAAACCGCCTGTTTACGCCAGGCATCGGCCAGGTCTTCCGATCCCAGGGTGGCGCTGTAAATCATTATCACCCCGAAAACGGTCAAAAAGACAACCGCCAGGAACAGGATCCAATCAAAATTACGCCAGACTGAACGTCGCATTTTACTCTTCGGGAGAACGGGGATGCCCTAGCGGAATATCAGCGACCAGACGAGTACACCGGCCATCCTGCATGATCCGCACCACCACCTGGGTCGGGTCAATGGTGACATAATTGCGCAGGAGTGCGATCAAGTCCTCTTGCAACTGCTCTAACATACCCGGCGACAGATCGGCCCGGTCGTGGGCCAGGATAAGTTGCAAACGGTCACGAGCCACTTCCTGACCGGTAGGATGACGGGTCAACCAATGCCGGAATCGCTGCCAGCACACGTCAGGCCTCCTTAGGCGTGCGGGAAAAGACCCGCTTCCAGAAGGGTTGGGATTCAGGGACTTCGTGGCCGTCTTCACCCCGAAGGCGACGGGCAATAACGCGAAATCCCTGTCCAGCCGCGGAACGGGGATCGAGCACAATCGGTTCACCCCGGTTGCTGGAAGCTGTCACCCCTTCATCTTCAGGAATAATGCCCAGCAAAGGGACATGCAACATGTCCACTATCGTGGCACGATCGAGTTGGTCCTGTTGCCTGCGTCCACCCGTGCGTACCCGATTGATAATCAAGCGGGTGTCTTTGTGCCCCTGGCTTTCCAAAAGCCCGATGACCCGATCGGCATCCCGCACAGCCGGCAGTTCTGGATTGGTCACCACAATCAGGGTATCCGCAGGAGCAATCGAATACCAGAAGCCCTGTTCAATGCCCGCCGGACAATCAATCAGCACATAATCCGCCTGTTCCGCCGCCTGCTGAGCAATCCAGACCATGGCTTCGGGCGAAACCGCGCTTTTATCGCGCGATTGCGCCGCAGGCAGCAGATGCAACCCGGCAAAACGCTTGTCGCGTACCAGCGCCTGCTTGAGCTTGCAGCGGCCATCAATCACATGCGTGATGTCGTATACAATGCGATTTTCCAGCCCCAGAATCACATCCAGGTTGCGCAGGCCTACATCACCATCAATGCAAATCACCTGCGACCCCAGCATGGCCAGTCCCATAGCCAGATTCGCGGCTGTTGTGCTCTTGCCAACACCGCCCTTACCCGATGTCACCGTGATAACTTTGCCTGCCATTATTTTTCTTTCCAGGGCTCCACAACAATCTGCCCGCGTTCCAGACGGGCTACTTCCGGCTGCACCCGCCGGCGCCGGCCTTGCGGTGCCACGGCAATGACCGATGCAATGCGTAACTGCTGGGGATCGAGATCCAGCGCGCAGATCACGCTGTTTTCATCCCCCAAAGCACCGGCGTGGAGAACGCCGCGCGCTCGCCCCCAAACGACGATGCTCCCGCCAGCCACTAGCTCTGCGCCGGGATTCACATCCCCCAACAGGGTGATGTCACCCTGCGCTTCCAGGACCTGACCTGCCCGTAAAGTCCGCCTGACGAAGAGCGTTTCGGGTATGGCGGGTTCAGGCGGGGACAGCGCCGCAACAGGCGCTACCACCGCGCTGCTTCCCTCCCCCGGCAGACGGGTAAGCAGATTGAGCTGACGCGCCGCGCGCTGTGTGAGTTCGTTTTCGCTCAAAACCGCCCATAAGTCCAGTTCGTGCGCGGTCAACAGGGTGCGCAAATCCAACAGCTCTTTTTCGCCCAGTTCCCGCGCCCCCGCTTCCACGATGACCCGTCCGCCGCGGAAGAAACCCTGCGCTTCGTTCAGGGTCGCTTCCAGCGCGGCCAGAGTCACATCCCACGTTTCGGGCAAAGGCCGCAGCAACAGCCCTTGCTGAACGCCCTTTAACATCCCTCGCGTCTTCTTCATCGCCTGAGATTATAACATAAAGTGCAAAGGACGGGTATTGCATTTTTGACAGTCTCCCGCTTTTCGTTATACTTAGAGTATTGCCCCAAGGAGCAAAAAAATCATACAGAATGGAGTGTTACATGGAAGTCGTGCCTGTTTCCCAAAAAACACCCAAAGGTAAGATTGCGATTCTGGTAGGGGGCGGACCGGCACCGGGCATCAATGGGGTCATTCACTCCGCCACCATCGAGGCCATCAACAATGGCTACGAGGTTCTGGGCCTCTACGATGGCTTTCAGCACCTGATGAAAGGCAAAATTGTCGGACGGCCTCTGACCATCAACGATGTCAGCCGCATCCATCGGGACGGGGGTTCTATCCTGCGCACCTCGCGCGCCAACCCCACCAAATCCGTCGAAAGCCTCAAACTGTGCGTCGAAACCCTGGTCCAGGCCGGCGTGAACGCGCTCATCGCCATTGGCGGCGATGACACAGCCTTTTCGGCTTATCGTGTGGCCAAATACGCCCAGGAAGAGCTCGGCGTCACCATCCAGGTGGCCCACGTCCCCAAAACGATTGATAACGATCTTCCTCTACCCGATGAAATCCCCACCTTTGGCTACGAAACCGCCCGACAACTAGGGACCCAACTGGTACAAAACCTGATGGAAGATGCCCTTACCGGGCAGCGCTGGTTCCTGGTCGTGACGATGGGACGCAAGGCCGGGCACTTGGCCCTGGGCATTGGCAAAAGCTCCGGCGCCACGCTGACCCTCATCCCCGAAGAATGGGGCGAGCGCACCATCCGCATGCAAGAGGTGGTGGACATTCTGGTTACATCCATGCTACGGCGCATGGCCGAGGGCAAGCCTTACGGGGTCGCCGTCGTTGCCGAGGGCGTGGTGGAGCAAATGTCGCCGGAAGATCTCGAACAACTGGAAGATGTCGAGCGTGACGAGCACGGCCACATCCGCCTGGCCGAGATCAACTTCTCCGACATTCTCAAGCACGAACTGCGCCGCACCCTGCGCGAGCTGGGCGTTAAAGAAATCATCGTCAACAAAGACCTGGGCTACGAACTGCGCTGCGCTGATCCCAACGCTTTCGACATTGATTACACCCGGAGCCTGGGCGAGGCCGCAGTCGAATACCTGCTCACCGGGGGCACTAACGCCACTATCACCATCCAGCATGAGCAAATCGTGCCGATTCCTTTCAACCATCTTATGGACCCGCTCACGGGCCGAACAACTGTGCGCAAAGTTAACATCAATTCTTTCACCTACCGCTCGGCCTACAAGTTCATGATCCGCCTCAAGCCCGAACACGCCACCGACGTGAACCTCTGGACACGTATGGCGCAACAGACTAACCTCAGCCTGGAGCAATTCATTGCCCGATTCGGCTATCTGGTTGACATAGCACCGCGGCCGTTTTAACACCCGTTCCACGCACCAGGGCGCCGGGATGCCGGCGCCCTGGTGTTTTGATGGCGGGGGCCTCAAGGGTTAACCTGACGCCAGGCGTACATCAAAATGCCGCCGGCCACCGCCACATTAAGCGAATCCGCCTTGCCATACATGGGCAAACGGACCCAATCCGTCATCAGTGGCACCAGATCCGGCGCCAGGCCCTGCGCCTCGTTCCCCAGGATCAGGGCCACCGAACCAGACCACAAGCCCGTTCCCCACGCCACCCCGCGTTGCGCATCCGCGCCGATCAGGCGCGTGCCACGGGTGCGGAGCCAGCTCAAAGCCACCTCCGCATCCTGCGCCACAATCAAGGGCAGGTTGAAAAGGGACCCCATACTTGCGCGCACCACCCGCGGGTCAAAGGGGTCCACAGCCGGGGGCAGGACGAGCAGCGCGGCCGCACCGACGGCATCCGCCGTACGCAGCAAAGTCCCCAGATTGCCGGGGTCGCGGATGCGATCCAGTACCACCACCAGGGCCGGATCGCGCCAGTTCAGGTCCTCCAGACGAAACCGACGCAGCGCAAAACTCGCCACGATCCCCTGGGGTCCCTCACGGTCAGAAAGACGTTCCAACACATGCGCGGTCACGGGGACCAGCGTTGCCCCGGTCCGGGCAAAGCGCTCCATCAAGGCGGGGGCCGCCGGACCCGTGAACAGGGACTCGCAGAAGAATACCTCCACAGGCTCCCAGCCCCCATCCAGGGCCATGTGCAAAGCCTGCAGACCTTCCACCAGGAAACGGCCCTGTTTCTGGCGTTCCTTGCGCTCTACTAGCTTAGCCGCTGCGACAACACGCGGATTCGCCGTGCTGGTAATGATTGTATTCAAACGTTCCCCCACTTACTCTTCCTGCCACATTGCATCAAAATGGGCATCCAGAGCGCGCATAATCTCAGGGTCAATCAACCCTTCCTTTAAAGCCTCGTCCAGCGAGAACAAAGGCGTTTCCGCCGGCTCCTCCTCCGGTGTTGCTGCGGGCTTTTGCCCCGGTTCCTCCGCCAGGGCCGTTTCCGCAGTATCGGATGGGGGAGCTTCTGATGCGTGGTCCTCAAACGATGCCGGAAGTCTCACTGTCGCCCGTGCAGTTGGAGCAGCGCGCGGAACCTGGTCAAACAAGTGCTGCAACTCGGCCAGGGTCTCTTTGGCGTAATACATCACCACCCCTAACTTAATGTCCTGGGTGAACACAATCAACAGAAACACCCCCGGTGTAATCACGCCAGAATAGATACTGTATTGGGAACCCTCATGATAATTCAGGCGAAAGGCCGAGGATTCGCCCAGGATCGAAGCAATACCGGACGTAGCCGCAAAATCCCCGGCCACCAAAGCGCCCAGGGCCGCCACATTCAGATCCTCGATGGCGCCTTTGGCGGCAATCACCGCCCCATTGCCCTCGATAACCAGAATGGCCCGGGCGTTGACGTCCGCCCGCAAAGCAGCAATTTTTTGCTCGATGGCAGTTACCACGTCCGCGCTCAACTGCAAGCCGGCCTGGGTGGCAAAACCAGGGGGCAGGCTTTGTCGGTAGCGCCGCACCTCGCGCGCCACAATACTCAACAATTCAGAGACTTGATAGGGCTTGGTGAGGAAATCATTGGCTCCCAGGCGCAAGGCCTGCAGCACCACTTCCATCGAACCGTGCGCCGTCAGCAGCACCACCGGCAGGGTCGGGTAGCGTTGACGAACTTCCTTCAACAGAACCAGTCCATCCTCACCGGGCATCTGCAGATCGGTTAAAACCAGATCCAGTCCCCTCTCTGCCAGCCTGGTACGCGCCTCGGCCACCGAAGCAGCCGTACTGACCTGATACCCCTGGTGTGTCAGCAGGCGCGTCAACATCCGCTGAATCACAAGATCGTCATCCACCACCAGAATGTGTCCTTCTGCCTCTGTCATCCTCACCTCGCCTTACACCGCCTACCCTTGCGGTACCTGATACACCGGTTCCATCCAGTCCAGGCCACAACTCAAGCTTTCCACCCAGTCAATAAACCGGACTACATTCTCACGCCCAATAATCATAGCGCCATGTTGCGGTGCAACTATCTCAATATCCAGATCCCGCACCATTTTGGCCCACAGTTTGAGCACCTTGCCTGAAGGAATGTAGCGACGCTGGAACCCTTCCATGTACTGGATGTGATCATCAAAATTCGTCACCACCCGATAGGTCTGCCCCAGCGAAGCCCCCAGGTCGCCGGAGTAGAGAATGCGCGAAATCGGATCGTAGACCTGGAAGTTGCCCGCCGAATGCATGAAATGCGCCGGTAGGAGATAGAGTTTAGCGCCCGCCAGGTCCACCACCCGGCCCTTATCGGGCAGAGGTTGAATCCGATCCACCACAAAATCATCCACACCGAAGTGAATGATGAAACGAATCCACAATTGAGGCAGGAGCGCCTGCGCATCGGTCACCATCAACCAGCCATTGGCCGCTGCCACAATATCCGGATCCTGGTGGGAAAGGAGAATATAATCGAGTGCCGCGGGTGAGATGTACGTTGAAAGCTCCTCCAACACCGAGGAATACACCTTATGGCCACCGGGATCAAGCAACATACCGCGGCCTTTGTGAATGATCAGGTGCTGATTGGCCTGCACCATGTGGCCGGAGGTGAAATCTTCCAGCAGGATATTTTTGTGCTCTGCGTTCTCAAACAAAACTTGCGATGCCATGGATGCCTCCTTCTACGCCAGGGTTTTAGCCACTTCATCCGCGCAGTCACGGATTTCCAGGAAAGCCATACCCAGATTCACGTCTTTCCCCGTCAACCCCACCAATACGGCATTAGGGCCAGCATTCGTAATAATCACATACCCATCGTCACCCTGCAGGGTTGTTTGCCGCAACCCTCCGCGCTTGAGTTGAGAGATGGAACGAGCCGACAGGTTCAAAATGGCCGCCGTAACTGCGCCTACGCGTGCCTGATCCACATCCGCCGGTAGACTGGCGGCCATAATCAGGCCATCCAGGCTTACCAGCGCCACGCCATTGATGTCACCGGAAGTATCCACCAGCGTGCGCAAAATGCGCGTCAACTTGTCCCTTCGAGTCTCTTCAGGCATAGCTTCCTCCTTTTGATTAGCTGAAGATAATGATGTGGCGCGCGCCTCATCCCAACGACGCATACCTTCCATAATCAGCGCCGTCCAGGGCATGGTAATCGAGCGCTCCGGGATGCCGACCTGCGCCATCATGTCAATTTCAAAATCGCCCTCTTGCCAGGTTAAGAAATCGTAGACCGCCTCAACGCCGCGCGCCTTAGGGGACTCGGCATGGATCACCTGCCCCTCGGCAAAATACACCACCAGCGTATCCGCCCCATGGTGAACGCGCAGCACCGAGCTACTGCCGGCCTGACATTGCATCTGAATCAGGTCCGCCGGATGTAAGTCCTGCAACGTGCCTCTCAGACCCATCTCCCTCCTTTCGCCTCATTCTCGCTGCCAGATTCCCTGAATCTCCCGGATAGCTCGCGTGGTGGCCTGCCAGTAGGCGTGATGGGGCTGGATGAAAACAGCCAGTACCAGCTCACGGCCCCCAGCGCGAAACCGCCGACACAACAACCCGCGCTGCGAATCCTCCGCCAGCAGCATGATCTCGCTCATGGTAGACCAATGCAGCCGTTCGCTGATTCCTGATGCCGCACGCAAAATATCGGCGACAATGGCTGCCAACGCCTCAGCCTCTGCTGAATTGGCCGATGCGGCCAGGGTCAGGCCGGAAGCATTGGTCAAAACCACCGTACTGAAACCTTCCTCCCGACTAAGCGCCTCAATCACCTGTTGGATGGCCTTCACCCTTGTCACCTCCTTCTCCGGCCTCCAGTTGACGCCGGACCGCGCTGAGCATCAGTCCCATACATAACTTGAGGGTCTGCTGGACCCCGACACCCTGAAGCGCAATCGCCTCCACGCCAGGAAGCGCAGCAGGCAACCCCAGCTCCTCTCTAAGGGTGTCTACCGGCAAAGCCGAGGGCAAATCACGCTTGTTGAATTGCAGCACCAGCGGCATACTCCGCCAGGTATAGCCCATGCGCTGCAATTGCTGTTCCAAATCCAACCAGGAAGCGCGGTTCTCCTCCAGCCTTTCAGCCTGAGAATCCACCACAAAAACCACCCCATCCGCGCGGCGTAAAACCGTTTCGCGCGTAGCCGCATAATACACCTGTCCCGGAACCGTGTAAAGCCCAAAACGCGGCTTGAGGCCGGCAATGGGTGCTAACTCAAGCTGCATGAAATCGAAAAAGATTGTCCGGTCTTCATGCGTGTTCAGGACAAACAACTCGCTCCGCGCGTTAGCCGCCAGACGCGCATGAATCTGTTCCAGATTGGTCGTTTTGCCACTCAAAGCCGGCCCGTAGTAGACTACATTCAACATAAGTTCACGCGTACGCCAGTTGATAAACACTTTCAGGCTCCTGTATTTTCAGATCCATTCAGGGGCAAGTAAACGTAAAAGATCGTGCCCTGCCCCTCTTGACTTTCAAAGTAAAGGTCGCCACCGTGTTCCTGGACGATGCGATAGGCAATAGAAAGCCCAAGTCCCGTACCCTGTTCGCCTTTCGTCGTAAAAAATGGCTCAAAAATACGTTCACGCACGGTTTCAGGAATACCCTGGCCTGTATCGGCCATAGAAATTTCCAGCCAGGAATCCTTCGGCTGAATCGCTATCTGCAAGCGACCGCCCTGCGGCATGGCGTCACGGGCATTCATAATGAGATTCATCAAGACTTCGTGCAGTTCACCGGGGGAGGCCAGGATACAGGGCAAATCGGGGGCGCTATGCACTATTACGTTGATTTTGCGATGCTCCAAATCCTTCCCCACCAGAGCCAACACATCCTGTAACACCTCCGTAACCTGGACCCATTTACGTTCATGTTGAACAGGCTTGGAAAAAGAACGCAGACGATTGAGTAAGCCCACAATGCGATTGACTTCGCGCTCAAGAATGCTCAAGTCTTGCCGTAACGGAGAATCCTGTTCAAGTTCGCTCTTCATCAGATACAGATAAGTCAAGAGGCTGGAAAGGGGATTGTTAATCTCGTGAACGATGGAACTGGCCAGGCGTCCAAGGGCAGAAAGTTTTTCGGCATGGCGCAGGCGCGCCTGGGCTTCTTCAAGCTGGCGTGTGCGTTCCAGAACCTTTTGCTCCAGCGTGATATTTAAAGCGCGCACTTCATCTGCCGTGCGCTTCAGGCGAATCATGGCGCGAACACGTAACAACAGGGTCGCCAGTGAAAGTGGAAAGGACAGGACCTCATCCGCACCGGCATTGACCGCCTGCGCTATACGCTCCTCATCAGCATCCGCAGCCAGCATGACAATGGGAAGCCAGGCCATACCGCCCTCCCGTTTGATGCGCCGGACCAGGGCATATCCATCTGCATCGGGCAAAGTCTCGGCCAACAATAGCACATCGGGAGGGTTATCCTGGAGCGCACGGAAAAGGTCCTCAGTACGACCAACTCGCTGTACAAGATATCCGGCCTCCTGCAGAGCATAACGGATCGGCGTCACCCGCTGTACATCCGCATCCGCTATCAACACCTGTGCAAACAATAACTCAAGGCTCATAACATCCTCTTTCATGGAAGCCTGATACAGGAGCTGGCAATCCAACGTCTTCATATATCACACTCAATCATCTCAAGCCGGGCTTTTATAGCATAATTCTATAAAAATTCCGCACAAAAACAAATGAACAAAAACCAAACAGCGGGGCG
>DAOTZR010000189.1:0-5547 GCA_034434315.1 Anaerolineae bacterium | reverse complement strand
CAGTGGCTTCAGATTACTGAGGCTGCCTATGCCTTGTTCCAAGCTATCGTCTTTGCATCTACCTGACTATGTCCGAACTCACGTCCGAACCCCAGTTAAATCATGCTTGTCTAGTCCCCTTTTTCGAGTATAATTACTTTTTAGTGGGCTTTACTATTTACCTTTCAAACGCCAAAGGAGGTCGTATGACAAAATGGGTATATCTCTTCAATGAAGTCGAAGAGGCCGAGAAGTTGATGGGCTCCTGGGACGGCGTGCGCGGATTGTTGGGCGGTAAGGGTGCCAACCTGGCCGATATGACCCGCGCAGGTCTGCCCGTTCCCCCCGGATTCACCATCACCACCCAGGCCTGCATGGCCTACATCAACTCTGGTTTCCAGTTCCCCGCCGGCATGTGGGAAGAGGCCCTGGAAGCCCTGAAGAAGGTTGAGGAAACTACCGGCAAGAAGTTCGGCAACCCCGAAAATCCCCTGCTGGTCTCCGTCCGTTCCGGCGCCAAGTTCTCCATGCCCGGCATGATGGACACCATCCTTAACGTCGGTCTGAACGACGAAGTTGTTCCGGGCCTGATTGCGCTGACCAACAACGAGCGCTTTGTCTGGGATAGCTACCGCCGTCTGCTGGCCATGTTCGGTCACACCGCCATGGGCATCGCCGATGAGGCCTTCGACGAGGTGATGGACGAACTCAAGGCCGAGGTAGGCGCTGCGCAGGATACCGACCTGACCGCCGAAAACCTCAAGGAGCTGGTCAACCGCTTCAAGCAGGTCTACGTCAAAGAACTGGGACGCGAATTCCCGCAGAACCCCTACGAACAACTCGAAATCGCCGTGCGCGCCGTCTTCAACTCCTGGATGGGCAAGCGCGCGGTGGATTACCGCAAGGCTGAACGCATCCCCGATGATCTGGGCACGGCTGTCAACGTCGTGACCATGGTCTTCGGTAACATGGGATGGGACAGCGGCACGGGCGTCGCCTTCACCCGCGACCCGTCCACGGGCGAAAAGCGCTTCTACGGGGACTACCTGCTCAACGCGCAGGGTGAGGATGTTGTCGCGGGTATCCGCAACACCAAGCCCGTCGCCGAGCTGGAAAAGGACATGCCCGAAATTTACACCCAGCTCGTCGAAATCGGCAAGAAGCTGGAAGCGCACTACAAGGACATGCAGGACACCGAGTTCACCATCGAGCGTGGCAAGCTGTGGATGCTGCAGACGCGCAACGGCAAGCGCACGCCGCGCGCCGCCGTCAAGATCGCGGTGGACATGGTCAACGAAGGCCTGATCACCAAGGAACAGGCGGTGATGCGCGTCACGCCTAAGGATGTGGACTTCTTTCTGCACCCGCAATTCGATAGCAAAGCGGTCAACCAGGCCAAGGCGGAAGGCCGCCTGCTGGCGACCGGCGTGAACGCTTCGCCCGGTGCGGCGGTGGGTATGCTGGCCTTCGACGCGGACACCGCTGAAGCCTGGGGCAAGGCCGGCAAAGCCGTCATCATGATCCGCCCCGAAACCAAGCCCGATGATGTGCACGGCATGATCGCCTCCAAGGGTATCCTCACCAGCCGCGGTGGTGCCACGGCGCACGCTGCCGTCGTCGCCCGGCAATTCGGTATCCCCGCCGTCGTCGGTGCCGCCGCCCTGCAAATCAACGTCGAGGAGCGCGTGGTGCACGTCAACGGCAAGACCCTGAAGGAAGGGGATGTCGTCTCCCTGGACGGGGCTACTGGTGAGGTGTTCGCTGGCGAGCTGCCCAAAGTGGATCCCGACTTCAGCAAAGAAGTGGAACTGACCACCCTGCTGAGCTGGGCGGATGAGATTTCCGCCGCTGAAGGCACCCGCGCCTGGCAGGAGGGCCTGAAGGGCTTCCCCACCCGCGGCCTGCAGGTCTGGACCAACGCCGACTACCCCAAGGACGCGCGCCGCGCCCGGCAGTTCGGTGCTAAAGGTATCGGCCTGTGCCGCACCGAGCACATGTTCTTCGAGCAGGAACGCCTGCCGCACGTGCAGAAGATGATCCTCAACGCCGAAGAGGCACAGAAGCTGCTCAACGATGTGGCGCGCTACGAACGCATCCTGGAGACCGGCAAGGAAGAGGGCCAGGCCATCAAGGAAGAGCGCCGCGCCGAAATCGCCGTGCTCCTGGGAGAAGCGCTCAAGAAGGTCGAAACCTCCGAGGCGGTCAAGGCCTATCGCGAAGCCCTCGACTTCCTGCTGCCCTTCCAGCGCAGCGACTTCTACGGCCTGTTCGAGGCGATGGATGGCTATCCGGTCATCATCCGCCTGATTGACCCGCCGCTGCACGAGTTCCTGCCCTCGCTGGAGGAACTGCTGGTCAAGGTCACCGAGATGCGCGTGCGCGGCGTCACCGGCCCCGAACTGGAAGAGGCTGAGGTCATGCTCGAAGCCGTCCAGCGCATGCACGAGGCCAACCCAATGATGGGCCTGCGCGGCATCCGCCTGGGCATCATCTTCCCCGACATCATGAAGATGCAGGTGCGCGCCATCTTCGAGGCGGCCTGCGAGGCCACCAGGAAGGGCATCGTGGTCAAGCCGGAAGTGATGATCCCGCTCACCGGTCACGTCAACGAGCTGCACCTGACGCAGAGCGAGCTGGAGAAGGTTGCCAGGGTCGTGATGGAAGAGCAGGGCGTCACCATCGAATACAAGTTCGGCACGATGATCGAAATCCCGCGCGCGGCGGTCACGGCGCATCAGATTGCCGAGGTGGCCGAGTTCTTCTCCTTCGGAACCAACGACCTGACGCAGATGACCTTCGGCTACAGCCGCGATGACGCCGAGCGGCGCTTCCTGGTGGAATACGTCGAGCGCGGCATCCTGCCCTTCAACCCCTTCCAGACACTGGATCGCGAAGGCGTGGGCGAACTGGTCCGCATGGGCGTGCGCAAGGGCCGCGCTACGCGCCCTGAGCTGGAGGTCGGCATCTGCGGTGAGCACGGTGGCGATCCCAACTCGGTCGAGTTCTGCTACCTGGCGGGCCTGAACTACGTCTCTTGCAGCCCCTTCCGCGTCCCCGTGGCGCGCCTGGCGGCGGCGCAGGCGGCGATCAAGCACCGTGGGAAGGTGCTGGACTAAGATACCTGGCTGGTCATGCACGGCGCATCCCGCAGGATGCGCCGTGTTGTTTTGCCTTTACGGTCGCCCGATTGGGGGACACCACCCAGGGGGCAAGCAAGGGTTGCCCCTACTCACGCCGGACGCATTTTGAGGTACAATAGCGACCATCACAACTTTGGAGGAACCATGGCCTACGATTTCGATACACTCATCGAACGCCGCCACACAACCAGCATCAAATGGGGCTGGTGTGAGGAGGATGTGTTGCCCTTGTGGGTGGCTGATATGGATTTTCGCAGTCCGCCGGCGGTGTTGGAAGCGCTGCGTGCCGCCGTCGAACATGGCATCTTCGGTTACGCCAGCGCGCCCCAGGGCCTGCGTGAGGTACTGGTCGAACGCATGGCCGGGCTGTACCAATGGGAGATTGAGCCCGGCTGGCTGGTCTTTGTGCCGGGCGTGGTACCCGGCTTCAACCTGGCCTGCCGGGCGCTGACCCGTCCCGGCGATGGGGTGTTGATTCAGACACCGGTTTACGGCCCCATCTATCAGGTGGCGCAGCGCTGCGAACTGGAACGGCAGGTAGCCCCCCTGGTCCTCCAGGGAGAACGCTACGAAATAGATTTCGCTAGCTTCGCGGCGGCTTTCCAGGCCAATACGCGCCTGTTTTTGCTGTGCAATCCGCACAATCCTGTGGGCCGGGTTTTCACCCGCGCCGAACTGGAGCGCATGGCCGAGCTGTGCCTGGAGCACGATGTGCTCATCATTTCTGATGAGATTCACAGCGATATAATCTACCCTGACCATGAGCATGTACCCATCGCCGCGCTGGATCCGGCCATTGCGCAGCGGAGCATCACGCTGCTGGCGCCGAGCAAGACGTTCAACATCGCCGGACTGTACGCCTCGGTCGCCATCATCCCCAATCCGGAACTCAGGCGGCGGTATCAGGCTTTACGGCAGGATCTGGTTCCCGCCGTCAACATGCTCGGCTACATCGCCATGCTGGCCGCTTACCGCGACGGGGAGGATTGGCTCCGCGCGCTGCTGCGTTATCTGGAGGGCAACCGCGCGGCAGCGTTGGACTATGTGCGGACGCACTGGCCGCAGGTCCAGGTCTTCCCGCCGGAAGGGACTTTTCTACTGTGGATGGATTGGCGCGCGCTGGCTTTGCCGGGTTCGCCTTATGACTTTTTCCTGGAACGCGCACGGGTGATGTTGAACCGCGGGGAGGATTTCGGTCCCCAAGGTCGGGGGTTCCTGCGCCTGAATTTTGGCTGTCCGCGGGCGCGCCTGATGGAGGCGCTGGAGCGGATGGATGCGGCCTTGCAGCGGGGTTGGTGATGGCTCATTTTCTGGTAGCTTTAAGTGGAGGCGTAGATAGTGCCGTAACGGCAGCACGGCTGTTAAACCAGGGGCATACGGTGGAGGGTATCCACCTGGAGTTTTGGCGCGCGCCGGAGGCGGGGGCAACGGATGCGGCGGAGGCCGCGGCGGAGGTAGCCCGACGCCTGGGGATTCCTTTCCGGGTGGTCCAGGCGCGGGAGCGCTTCTACCAGGAGGTGGTGCAGCGTTTTATCCGCGCCTACCTGAACGGCGAGACGCCTAATCCGTGTGTGGGGTGCAATCCAGGGATGAAATTCGCGCTGTTGCGGGAGCTGGCTGAGGCCGAAGGGGCACTGCTGGCAACCGGCCATTATGCGCGCGTGATGCATCCGGAGAGAGCAGCGGCGCAGCTCTGGCGGGCGCGCAACCGGCAGCGCGACCAGAGTTATATGCTGTATCGCCTGACCCAGGCCATCCTCAGCCGGTTGTATTTACCCCTGGGCGAAGCCCGCGATAAGGAAGAGATTCGCGCCGAGGCGCAGGCGCTGGGGCTCACCGTGGCGCAACGCCCGGATAGCCAGGATTTGTGCTTCCTGGGGGGACGGGATTACCGGTCGTTTTTACAGCAGATGGCGCCCGAAGCCCTGCGTCCCGGCCCAATTTACGATGAGGCGGGCAAACGCCTGGGGGAACATCGCGGGCTGGGGTTTTACACGGTAGGCCAGCGCGAAGGGCTGGGCATCGCTGCGCCAACCCCGTTGTACGTGGTGCGGATTGATGCGGCGGAGAATGCGTTGGTTGTGGGGCCACGCGCAGCGCTGGAGCGCACGGAGTGCCGGGTGGATGAGGTCACGTTCGTGAGCGGGGAGACGCCGTCAGAGCGCTTTGCCTGTGAGGTGCAGATCCGCTATCGCGCCGCGCCGGTCGCGGCAGAAGTGGAGCCGGTTCCGCCGGATGGGGCTATCGTAAGGTTCGCCGAAGCGCAACGCGGATTGGCACCGGGGCAGTCGGCGGTGTTTTATGCGGGTGAGCGCGTCCTGGGCGGTGGTGTGCTGCGGGCATGACAGCACGGTGGGGCAAGTGACGGCGGCGCCACGCGTCCCTGGGTGCTGAAGCAGGCGCCAGGGCCACACGATGCGGCTATCCC
>DAOTZR010000188.1:0-19074 GCA_034434315.1 Anaerolineae bacterium | reverse complement strand
GGATTCGAGCTAAGGGTAGGGCTTATGAAAATCTCCTGGATGCATCGCGGGTTGTGCGCGCTACTGGTTTGGGTGTCCGTTCTGGGTCTGGGTCCCGGCGCGGTACAGGCGGCTGGGGGAGCGGAACCCGGCATCGTGGTCCGCGCGGATGCCCTGGGACTTCCGCTGAGCACGCATCCTTTGATGACGACTTACGACGGGCCGGGGGTGTTGTTGGAAGACGGCCAGGCGGTGACGTTGACGGTGAATGTGCCGCGCGCCGGAGCGTATACGCTGGCGGTGGATGTAGCAGTGCCGGAAGAGGTGACGATCATACCGCCGGAATTGCTCGTCCGCGTGGCAGGACAGGCCGAGTCCTGGCGTCTGATTGTGCCGCTCTATTACCGGGACACCCTGACGGCTTTTCCACGGGATCGTTACGGGAACGAGGTGCTCATCCCTCAGGCCCGGCTGGCGCGGTGGAGTCGGGTAAATCTGCGCGATGTGAACTTCAGTCAGCCCTATCCCCTGTCCCTGACCCTGCCCGCGGGACGGCAGCGCGTTACGCTCACTTTGCGGGGGAAGCGTTTACTGCTGGGTAACGTGTATCTGACGCCTGCCGTGAGCCCTTATCCCGCTTATGAAACTTATGTGCAGCAAAGACCGGATGCCCAGGATACGAGCGGGGTGTTGATTGAGCTGGAGGCGGAGCATCCGGCTTACAAGAATGATACGACGGTGCGCCCGGTGAGCCGGCGCAGCCTGGAGGTGACGCCTTACGATACCTACCGCGCGTTGCTCAACACCATGGGCGGCGAAAGCTGGACGCGCAGCGGCACGGCGGTGTATTACGAGTTTAGCGTTCCCCAAACCGGCTGGTACTATATCACGCTGCGCGCGATTCAGGATTACAAGAATAATTTCACGGTTTACCGCCGGGTGCTGGTGGATGATCAGGTCCTGTTTGAGGCTTTGAACGCCGTGCCCTTCCGCTATACGACGCGCTGGCAGAATGTGACCCTGGGGGGAGCGGCTCCTTACCGGATTTATTTGACGCAGGGGAAGCATGTCCTGGGCCTGGAGGCCACGAATGGGCCGTATTACGAGTCCATTGAACGCGTGCGGGTGGGCTTGAAAGCCATCGCGGATCTGGCTCTGGATATCAAGCGCCTCACCGGGAATCAGTACGATGTGTACAAGGAGTGGGAGATTGCCGATTATATCCCCGATATTGAGGAACGCCTCCATACGATGGCCGAGGGGCTGCGCGCCGATCAGGCGGCATTGTTGGCGGTGAATCAGACGCCGGGATCCCAGGAAGTGCTGGCGTATCAGATGGCCATTGATAACCTGGAGTTACTGGCCCGCGAACCCAATAAGATCCCAGTGCGTCTGAGCCGGCTTTCCGAGGGATCGGGGTCGGCGGCGCAGTTGTTGGGGAGCGTGCTCCCTTCATTGCAGACGCAGCCGCTGGCGCTGGACAAGATTTACATTCATTCGCCAGATGTGACCCCGCCTCAGGTTGCGATTCCCGCCACTACGGCGTTGGTGGATGGGGTAAAGCGGTTTGTGGCGTCTTTTAAGCGCGATCCTTATCAGAGCATCGGCGCGGCGCCGGACGAGTTGGAGGTGTGGGTGAACCGTCCCCGCCAGTATGTAGATTTGTTGCAGCGGATGACCGATGAGCGCTTTACGCCTCAGACCGGCATTAAGGTGAAGTTTTCCATCATGCCCAACGAGTCCAAGCTGGTGCTGGCCTGCGCGGCGGGCATCCAGCCGGATGTGGCTTTGGGCGTGAGCACCAATATCCCCTACGAGCTGGCGATTCGCAACGCCTTGTACGATTTGCGCCGCTTTGAGGATTTTGACCGCTTTATCCGCATTTATGCTCCGGGCGCGTTGCTGGGTTACATCATTGATGAGTCGGTCTACGCGATTCCCGAAACGCAGGATTTCTGGGTCACCTATTACCGCAAGGACATCATGGAAAGCCTGGGCCTGCCCGTGCCGCAGACCTGGGAGGAGGTGTTGGAGATTCTGCCGGAGTTGCAGCGTTACGGCATGAATTACAACACGCCGCTTTCCAGCGGGAGTGGGATGAAGGGGTATCTGGTGACTGCGCCGTATTTGTTCAATCACGGGGCGCGGCTCTATACGGATGAGGGGCTTTCCGGTCTGGGCACCGAGGAGGCGATCCAGGCCATTCGTTTCATGGCGGAAAGTTTCACGGTCTATGGAATGCCGCTGACGACGGCCAGTTTCTACGAAAGCTTCCGCTCCGGGGATACGCCGATTGGCATATCTAATTTTGAAACCTACATCAAGTTGCTGACGGCGGCGCCGGAGATTGAAGGTTTGTGGGGGATGACGCTTTATCCCGCGACGGTGCTCTCCGATGGCCGGCAGTTGCGTTATGCGACCGGCTCGGCCCAGACCGCTTTGATGTTCGCCAATACGGATAAGCCGGAACAGGGGTGGGCTTTCCTGAAGTGGTGGATGAGTACGGAAACGCAGGTGGCTTTCCAGCAGGAGTTGATTATGAACTACGGTCTGGAGTATTTGTGGAACTCGGCCAACCTGGAGGCTTTCCGTTATTCGCCCATCCCGGAGGAGCATCGCGCGGTGATTTTGGAGCAGTGGCAGTGGCTGCAGGAGCCGGTGAAACTGCCGGGCAGTTACATGCAAGAGCGCGAGCTGAGCAACGTCTGGAACCGGATTGTGTTCGATGGCGCCAATCCGCGGGTGGCGATTGATACCTCCGTGACCCTGATTAACCGCGAGATTATCCGCAAGATGACGGAATTCGGCTACATGCGGGATGGTCAGCTTGTGCGGCCGGTCACGGTGCCGAGCATTGAGATGGTAGAGAGGTGGATGGCGGATGAACACTAAATGGCGAACCTGGTGGCGTAAGGAGGCAAGCGCCTACGGTTTCGTGGCGATGTATGCTGTGCTGTTTTTGATTTTCATCGCTGTGCCGGTGTTGGTGGCGTTTTTCCTTTCATTCACCTTTTTCGATTCCATTCAACTGCCGCGCTTCAACGGGTTGCGCAACTATATTGTGTTGATCACCCAGGACGATATTTTCATGAAATACGTTCTGCCCAATACGCTCAAGTTCGCCGTGTTGGTGGGGCCGGGTGGGTATGCCCTGGCCTTTCTCCTGGCCTGGGTTCTGGCCCAGCTGCCCAAGGTTCCGCGCACCATTTTCGCTTTGATTTTGTACTCGCCCTCCATGACGGCTGGCGTGGCCATGTCTGTGGTCTGGCAGACCCTGTTCAGCGGGGATCAGAACGGCTATCTCAACAGTTTTCTGATGAGCCTGAACGTGATCCAGGCTCCCATTCAGTGGCTGCAATCCCCGCAGTACCTGATGACGATCATGATTGTGGTTACTTTGTGGGGGAGTATGGGTGTAGGCTTCCTGGCCATGCTGGCGGGCTTGCTGGATATTAATCCCGAATTGTACGAGGCCGGCGCTCTGGACGGGATCAGCAGCCGCTGGCAGGAGATTTTTTACATCACCATTCCTTCCATGAAGCCGCAGATGCTGTTCGGGGCGGTGATGGCGATTGTGGGGACGTTTCAGTCGGGAACCATCGGGGTGGCGCTTTCCGGGAGCAATCCCACGCCCCAGTACGCCGGCCAGCTCATCGTGAATCACATCGAAGATTACGGCTTTTTGCGTTACGAGATGGGCTACGCCGCGGCTATTTCGGTTGTGTTGTTGCTGATGGTGCTCCTGTTCACCCGTCTGGCTAACCGATTGTTCCGGGAGGATTAGATGAAGCGCAGGCGCTGGTTCAAGTACAGTTTACGCGATAGCGGGATCAATCCCCGCGGCTTTCATCCCAGTCAGCTTAAGTTCTACCTGCTGCTGATTCCTCTTTCGGTTTTTATGCTCTTGCCGATGCTTTTCATCTTTTCCCATGCCTTTAAGCCCCCGGAAGAGTTGTTTGCCTATCCGCCACGCTTTTTTGTGGTGCGTCCAACTTTGAAGAATTTTGGGGACCTGTTTGCCCGGATTTCCACTTCCACCGTCCCGGTGAGCCGGTACTTGTTTAACAGTATCCTGATTACGTTGGTGACGGTGCTGGCTTCGATTGTGGTCTCCTCGACGGCGGCGTTTGCCCTGTCGAAAAAGCGATTTCGGCTCAAGCAGGCGCTCTTCACCATCAACACCCTGGCCTTGATGTTCGTGCCGATTGCCGTGACCATTCCGCGCTTTCTCATTATTCAGCGCCTGGGGCTGCTGAACACCTTTTGGGTGCATATCCTTCCGGCCCTGGCCATGCCGGTCGGCCTGTTCCTGCTCAAGCAGTTCATGGATGCCCTGCCCAATGAGATGATCGAAGCGGCGCAGATTGATGGCGCCACGGATTGGGGCATCTATTGGTACATCATCCTGCCTCTGATTCGCCCGGCCCTGGCGACCATCGCCATTCTCACGTTCCAGGCGGCCTGGAATAATGTGGATACGTCGGCTATGTACATCAACGATGAGACCCTGAAGACCTTCGCCTTTTACCTTTCGACCCTGACCTCGACCGCAGCCGGGGCGAATGTTGTGGCCGGACAGGGCATGGCTGCCGCGGCCTCACTCATCGTCTTTTTGCCCAATCTGATTATTTTCATCCTGATGCAAAGTCAGGTCATGAGCACGATGTCACATTCGGGGTTGAAGCAATGAAACGACGTGCCTGGTTATGGCTGATAGGCTTAGGTTGTGTGCTGGCCCTGCTGGTCAGACCAGCCCTGGCGGATGCGCCTTATACGACCTGGACGCCCGGTCCTGGCGGCAAGCTGTACATGACGCAGGATGCTTATGTACCCCTGCGCGAGGTGCCCTTGCCCATCGCCGGGGCGGAGGACTTGCACATGACCCCGGAGGGTGTGTTATACATCGCCGATACGGGCCAGGGGCGTGTCGTGCGCCTGGACGAGGCCCTGAACGTTGTCGCGGAGTACGGCAAGGGGACGCTGGCTAAACCAACCGGGGTGTTTGTGGACGAGGCCGGGACAGTCTACGTGGCCGACGCCAAACTCAATCAGGTGCTGATTTTTGCCGCGGATGGAACCCTGCTCAAGACCCTGGGGCGGCCAACCGAGCCGCTTTTCGGCAAGAGCCGCGAATTTCTGCCGCGCAAGCTGGTGGTGGATAAACGCAAGAATCTCTACGTCATCAGCGAAGGATCGGTGCAGGGGGTGATCCAGCTCAACCCTGACGGGCACTTCATCGGCAACTTCGGGGCGAATATTGCGCGCATGTCGCTCAAGATGATCTTGCAGCGCCTGCTCTTGACCGAGGAACAACTGGCGCAACTGGTCAAAAACGAGGCCGCCTCGCCCTCCAATCTGGCCATGGATCAACAGTCCATGCTCTATACGGTGACTGCAGGGACCCTGCCCAGGGAAAGCATTCGTAAATTCACCGTGTCGGGGCGTAATATTTTCCCTCCTGTCCACGGTTCAACCTCGTTTCGCGATATTCACGTCAGCCCGGAGGGCCTGGTGCTGGTGGTGGATGGGGATGGGAGCGTCTTTGAGTACGATCAACATGGCACACTGCTGTTCCTCTTCACGGCCAAAGATTACGGCGAACAACGGCTGGGGACGCTGGTCAATCCGACCGGGGTGGCGCAACGGGGCGACCTGGTGTATGTGCTGGATAAGGACAAAAACGCCCTCATCGTGTATCAGGCTACGGCCTTCGCCCAGGTGGTGCACAAGGCCGTCGCGTTGTACATGGAAGGTTTCTACCGTGAGGCGCAGCCCTATTTTGAGGAGGTGCTGAACTACAACGGCTCCTTCATCATGGCCTACCAGGGTCTGGCGGATGCCTTTTTCAAGGCGGGCCGTTATCCCGAAGCGCTGCAGGCGTATCGCTACGCCGAGGACCGCAACGGCTACTCGCAGGCCTTCTGGGAATTGCGCAATGCGGTGTTGCAACAATACCTGGGGCCTTTCATCATCGCCATACTGGTCTGGTCCATCGCTGAGGGGGTGTTCAGGCGGCTGGAGCGGCGCTATCGCTGGCTGGATCCGCTGCGGATGCGGCTACGCGTACTCCAACGCTTCCGCCTGGTGGACGATTTTCGCTTCATGCTGCGCTTCATCAAGCAGCCGGCGGATAGCTTCTACTACATCAAGCGCAATCTGCGCGGCAGTTTGACCTTCGCCGGGCTGATTTACCTGTGGGTGCTGGTGGTGCGGGTGCTTTCACTCTACGTGATGAGTTTCCCCTTTAATCGCTACGCCTCGCCGATGCAGATTCCGCTGGTCAACGAAGTGGTGCTGCTGGTGGTGCTCCTGGTGCTGTGGAATACGGCCAACTATCTGGTCTCCACCATCAGCGATGGCGAAGGTCGCGTGCGCGACGTGGTTATTGGCACGGCCTACAGTCTCTTCCCTTACGCGCTCTTCATGCTCCCGATTGCCCTGATCTCTAACGTCCTCACGCTGAACGAGGTCTTTCTGGTGACGTTTTCGCAGCAAGTGGTCCTGGCCTGGACCGGGCTGATGCTGTTTATCATGGTCAAAGAAGTGCACAATTACAGTTTTTCCGAAACCGTGCGCAACATTCTCACAACTCTGTTCACCATGGCGATTCTGGCCCTGACAGCTTACATCCTCTACCTGCTGTTTGGGCAGCTCTTTGACTTTATTCAGACTATCGGGCAGGAGATTGGGTTACGTGGCTAAGTTCCCTTATCTGCTATTGATTGTGGCTCTGGTGCTGGCGGGTTGGCCTCAGCCGGCCCGCGCCGCCGTCTCGCTGGCGACCCTGCCGGATGGCTACGAAAAAGTGGCGGAGAATGCCACGTTTGAACTCTACCTGAATCCCGAAACCCTGGCCTTCAAAGTGCTGGATCGGCGCAGCGGTTATCTCTGGTCCTCCAACCTGGACGAGGTGACGCCAGAGGATAAGCTCAACAAGACCTGGACGGCCTTTGCGCGCAGTGGCCTGAGCCTGGAAGTGATGGATGCCAAAACGAACACCCGGCGCGTTTCCATCACCAATGCGCCGCACACGATAGCCGTCCAACGGCTGGACCAGGGTTTTGCGGCCCAGGTCATTTTTGAAGAACCCGGCATTACCGTGGGCGTGCGCGTGCTTCTGGAACCCGACGGGGTGCGGGTGGAAGTACCCTTTGACCAGATCCGCGAATCCGAAGCCTATCGCCTGGCCCGGCTACACCTCTACCCTTTTTTCGGGGCCGTGAAAGAGGCCGCCACGCCCGGCTACATGCTCATCCCCGATGGCTGTGGTACGCTAATCGCCTTTGCCGCTGAAACCAAAGCCCAGAACATGTTTTACGGGCGCTATTACGGCGTGGATTTGGGGATGCGGGGCAGCGTACCTTACAATCCCAAAACCCGCCCGGTTTACACCCTTTCTGCGCCGGTGTACGGGATGGTGCATGGCGAGGGGCGTAACGCCTTCCTCACCATTCTGGAAAGCGGTTCGGCCTTTGCCGAGCTTCAGGCGCATCCGGCGGGCCTCATCACCCGCTTCAACTTCATGTACAACCTGTTCATTTACAACGAAAGTTACTTCCAGCCGACCAACCGCTCCGGGGCGGGGGTGACCATCGTTCAGCCTCAGACCAACGCTTTCGACATCGTGCAACACTACCGCTTTCTCACCGGCGCCAATGCGGATTATGTCGGCCTGGCCCGGGCCTATCAGCGCTATCTGGTGGATGCGGGGGTGCTGCGCCCGCAGGTCCAGCCGCATGGCGTGATGCCCTTGCGCCTGGAATTCCTGGGTGCCGAGCGCGAACCGATGCTTTTCTGGAAGCGCGCGATCCCCATGACCACCCTGGAGCAGGTGCGCGCCATCGTGGAGGCTGTGCCGGCTCAGGAGCCGGATGTGGTGCTCTATGGCTGGCAGCCTTACGGTGCCGCGGCCCCGCTCCCTGATGCCCTGAAGCTGGAGCGCTCCCTGGGAAGCCGGCGTGACCTGCAGGCCCTGGCCGAGGCCATCGCCGCGCGCAACGGCCATCTGGCGCTCTATCTGGATCCGCAGGCGGGGCTGGTTGGGGAAGGCGGTTACGGGCGCCCCGACCTGGCGGAGGCGATTACGCGCGCCACACTCCAGGGTTACAACCGCGGGGTCCAGCAGGTCTACTTCAACCTGAACGCCGTGCAGCGCCGTCTGACAGCCTTGCAGGAGGATGCGGACGCTCTGGGCGTGAGCCTGGCCCTGGATGGCCTGGGTTACCGCCTTTACAGCGACTTTCTCCCCGAAACGCGCCGCAATCGGGAAGAGGCCTTGCGCGCCTACCAGGAGCTGCTGACGCAAGCGGGTGGCTCCTGGGCCTGGTATCGCCCGAACGCTTATGTGTGGGAATTCGCCCGTGCTTATTATGATATGCCGCTGAGCGATAGCGGTTATCTCTACAGCACGGCGACCGTGCCCTTCCTGCCGGTGGTGCTGGCCGGCTACATTCCGTATTACGGACCGGCGCTGAATTTTTCCTCCAATCTGGAGGAGGACCTGCTGCGCCATGCGGATTACGGCGCGTATCCAGCCTTTTTCCTCACCCAGGAGCCGACAGCGAAAATCCTTAAGACCAACTCCAACTGGATTTACACCTCATCCTTCCAGCAATGGGGAGATGAGGTGACGCGCGCCTACACCTGGCTGGCGCAGGTGTTAGGCCCGGTTCAGGGCTACCCCATCGTGGCGCGCACGCAGCCGCGTCCCGGCGTTTCGGTGACGCGCTACGCCAACGGCAAGCAGGTGGTGGTAAACTACAATGCCCAACCCGTCACGCTGGCGGGGGTGACTATCCCACCCCGTGAGGCACGCTTGTTGGATACACCCTGAGGGGAGGAGAAGATGGGTAAAACCGGCTGGCAGCTCAAATTCCGCATGCGCGAAGCCCTGCATGGCTACGGCTTTGTCTCCCTGTGGGTCATTGGCTTTATTCTTTTCACGGCGGTGCCACTGCTGGAAACGTTCCGCTACAGTGTGAGCGTGGTCCAGGTGAAGGCCACCGGCATCGCGTTGACGCCGGCGGGCTGGCAGAATTACACGCGCGCGCTGCTCACCGACCCCACTTTTATCCAGTTGTTGATCGAATACGCCGTGGAGACCGCCGTTTCCGTGCCCATTGTGTTGATTTTCTCGATGATTATCGCCCTGTTCCTGAACGTGGATTTTCGCCTGCGCGGCCTGTTTCGCACCATCTTCTTCCTGCCGGTGGTGATTACCAGCGGGCCGGTGATCCGCGAGTTGACCGCTCAGGGGGTCACCTCGGTGCCGCAGGTCGCTTCCTCGCCACTGGTGCAACAGTTCGTCGAGCAATTGCCCACGGCCCTGCGCAGTCCTGTGCAGTATCTGCTGACCTCTTTCATTCTCATCCTGTGGTTTTCCGGCGTGCAGATTTTGATTTATCTGGCCGGGCTGCAGAAAATTGACCGCTATGTCTATGAAGCCGCAGCGGTGGACGGGGCCTCCGCCTGGGAGTCCTTCTGGAAAATCACTCTGCCTTCGCTTTCCACCACCACGCTGGTCAACGCACTCTACACCGTGATTACCCTGTCGCACTTTTCCGAGAATAAAGTGATCACGTACATCTACTCCCGCACGTATGACGTGGAAGGCGGCATTGGCTACGCCAGCGCTATGGCCTTTATCTACTCGCTGGTGCTTATCCTGCTCCTGGTGGGCGTTTATCTCCTGCTCGCTCCACGCTTCAAAGAATAGAGGTGAGGCGCATGAAACGCTGGACGATTGACCGTATTCGTCAGATCTTGCTGGGGAGCCGCAGCCGGCATGGCATCATCCCCCTGACCCTGCTCTACGCGATTTTAACGGCCATCGGCTTCGTCTATCTTTACCCGTTGTTGTTTATGGCCGTCACCAGCTTCAAAAGCCCGGATGATTTGCTCAATCCGATGGTGCAATGGGTTCCCACCCAACTCTATTGGGGCAACTACCTCAAAGCCTATCGCGTCCTGGCCTATACGGATACCCTGATAGCCACCGTGCTGGTCAGCGTCGTTCCGACCCTGGCGCAGGTCTGGACCTGTGCTCTGGTAGGCTACGGCCTGGCGCGTTACCGCTTCTGGGGCAAAACGCTGCTGTTCCTGCTCATCTTCGCTACCTTCATCATTCCCCCGCAGGACACGGTCATCCCGCAGATGCTCACCTATCGCCGCCTGGGGCTGTTGGGAAACAATCTGGCCCTCATCATCCCCGCCCTGTTGGGCCAGGGCTTTAAAAGCGCCATCTTTATCTTGATTTTCTACCAGAACTTCCTGTCCCTGCCGCGCGCCCTGGAGGAGTCCGCGCGTCTGGACGGGGCTACGGACTTCAGCATCTTTACCCGCATCGCCCTGCCCGGAGCCGTCCCGGCCTTTATCGTCTCCATCATCTTCTCCATCGTGTGGTACTGGAACGAAACCTACCTCACCACCATCTTCCTGGAGGGGGGCGTGCAGACCCTGCCCATGCAACTGGCCAAATTCACCCAGGCCTACGAGAACCTCTATCCTTCGGGCATGGTGAACATCTTTGACCGGCTGAATGAAGCAGTCAAAATGAGCGGCACGTTTCTGACCATTTTGCCCTTGCTGGTGCTCTATTTTGTCCTGCAACGCTGGTTTGTCGAATCTATCGAAAGGTCAGGTCTGGCTGGTGGTGAATAAATCTACGCTGCGTTACCTGTTTGTTCTGCTGCTGACGTTAAGCGCATGCGCGTCGCGCGTGACGCCTGCGCCTGTCGCGACGCCCCTCGCGACCCCGACGGCTACGGCAACGCCCATCCCAACGCCAACGTCCACCCCCGTCCCGGCCACGCCGGAGGATATCATCGCCTACGAAATGCAAGGCGCTTTCGCCTACTTCTGGGAGCAGGCCAACACCGACCCGTCCAGTCCGGGCTACGGCCTGGTGCGCGACCGCTATCCCGGCTCACCGGGCATCGCCAGCATCGCCGCCACCGGCTTTGGCCTCACCGCTCTGATTGTCGGCGTGGAGAAAGGCTACATCACCCGCGATGAGGGCTACGCGCGCGCCCTGGGCACTTTGCAGACTCTCAGCCGCATGGAGCGCGTGGAGGGCTTCTACTATCACTTCGTCAACCTCGCCGATGGCCGGCGCGCCTGGCAGAGCGAGGTCTCCAGCATAGATACCACGCTGTTGCTGGCCGGCGTATTGGCCGCAGGCCAGTACTTCGGCGGCACGGTGCAGGACCTGGCGCAGCGTATCTATGGCGAGGTCAACTGGCCCTGGTTTCTGGACGAAAATCGCCAGATGTTCTACATGGCCTATCGTCCAGAAGAGGGCTTTGCCGGACACTGGGACTTCTACGCCGAACAACTGCTCCTCTACATCCTGGCCGCCGGCTCCGAGACACATCCCGTTGACGCCCGACCTTACCTGACTTTCACCCGCCATTACGCGCGCTATGGCACGGGGCAACCCTTCATCCATTCCTGGTTCGGCTCGCTCTTCACCTACCAGTTCAGTCACGCCTGGATTGATTTTCGCGGGCGCCTGGACCCTCAGGGCGTGGACTGGTATCAGAATTCCGTCGAGGCTTCGCTGGCCCACTATCACTTTGCCGAGGCCATGGACGCCAAATACCTGACGTTGGGGCCGGAGGCCTGGGGCCTCACCGCCTGCGATGGGCCGAAAGGCTACGAGGGCCGCTACGGCGCGCCGCCTTCGGGCTATGACAACCGCGCGCACCTCGTGGATGACACCGTCCCACCCGCCGGCGCCATCGGCTCCATCATCTTCACCCCGGAGCAATCCCTGCGGGCCATGGCCAACTATTACACCCTGGAGCCGCTCAAAGGCCCTTACGGCTTCAAGGATGCTTACAATCTCACCCAAAACTGGTACGCCACCGATGTTATTGGGATTGATAAAGGGATCTCGCTCTTGATGCTGGCCAACTACGAAGATGGCCTGATTTACCGCGTGATGATGGACGAGCCGCGCGTCCGTAACGGTTTAGAACGCCTGGGCTTTACCGGACCGTGAGCGATTTTTTTGTGGCGCAGGGTAACTACCGGCCCTGTTGAGTGGCTGGCGGTTGAGATCGCGCCTGCAGGAGGCTACGCGTCAGGCGACAGGATGCGCTACCCGGATGTGAACGTCCGGGCGACGCAGATCACGCCCCGTGAACGGGTTTGTCGGCGCTTTGCCGGCGGCACTTGCCATCGCTATGGCAGCTAGTTCCGGCGTAGGATTCTGAACGTTAAAAATTTAATCGGGTAACGGCTGGGTAGTCGAATGGGAATGGAGGGGAGCAAGCCCGGCGACGTTTTTGGCAATTGAAATCGTCTCGTTGGGCCTGCGCCGACCGAGAAACAAGGCGCCCGTAGGGGCATAGCGTGCTGTGCCCCAGGTAGCCCTGGATGCGCGAACGTCCCGTCCGCAGCGCCAGCTCTTTCAGCAACACCCACTGCAGGAGGAATTTGTATGCCAACGATTAAAGACGTAGCACGCCGTGCCGGGGTGAGCGTCACGTCAGCTTCTTACGCCCTGAACAACACCGGCACCATCAGCGAAGAGACACGCCAGCGCGTGCTCAAGGCGGCGGAGGAGCTGAACTACCACCCCAACGCCTTTGCGCGCCATCTCAAAGCGCGTCGTTCGCGCACCATCGGCGTCTTCATCACCCGCTTCGGCGGCGCCTTCTACGAAGAAATCCTGGAAGGCATTCACGAGGTCATCCTGGATACCGAATACGAACTCATCGTCTGCCCCGAAACCCGCGTCGAACGGCGCATCTTCACCCACCGCCAGGTAGATGGCGCCATCGTCTTTGACGTGAGCATCACCAATGACCAGGTCTGCAAACTGGCCGGCCCGACCTTCCCCATAGTCGTCCTGGATCGCTACCTGGAATCGGACCACGTCTTCCCGCTTCTACTCAACAACCGCCAGGGCGTCGAACAGGCCTTCGCCCATTTGTACCGTCAGGGACTGCGTCGAATGGCTTACGTGACGGGCGCGCTGGACTCCTTTGACAACGGCGAGCGCACGGAAGCCTTCCTGAGTGAAGCGGCCCGACACGCCGTCCAGGTCCGCGTCTACCAGGGCAATTTCACCGAACGTTCCGGCTACGAGGCCGCACAGCAAATTTTCGCCACTGGTGACCTGCCCGAAGCGGTCTTTTGTGCCAACGATCAGATGGCCATCGGCTTCATCAAAGCCATGCATGACCATGGCCTGGAAGCCCCCCGTGACATTGCCGTGGTGGGCTTTGACGACATCCAGATTGCCCGTTACATGCAACCGGCCCTTTCGACCATCGGGGCCTCGCGCCGGGAGTGGGGGGGGACCGCGGCTCGCTGGCTCATGGGTTACCTGGAACACGAACAGGTCTTCCCGCCGCAGCGCATTCCCACCGCCTTCATCCCGCGCGCTTCTTCGCTTAAAAACCCAGAGGCTCTGGCTTGAAGCCTGTGGAGCTCACCCATCTTCTGGCGCAAGAACTATCGGGGGCGCTCACCTTTTTCCGCGCCTGCACCAACCTGGACCCGGCCAGCCCCGGCTACGGCCTGACGGCGGATGCCAGCCACAGGCCGGAGTTCGCATCCATTGCTGCCACCGGCTTTGCCCTGAGCGCCTGGGTCATCGCCGTAGAGCGCGGCTGGCTTCCCCGAAACGAGGCGCTGGCCATCGTCCGGGGCACCCTGCGCACCCTGGAGTTGCGCGTGCCCCACGCCTGGGGCTTTTTCGCGCACTTCCTGCACGCCCAGACCGCGGAACGCTGGCGCACTTGCGAATACTCCACCATAGACACCGGCCTGGCCTTAAACGGCGCGATCACCGCGGCGGCCTATTTCCGCGATGCGGAAGTGGAGGATCGCACCGCGCATCTGCTGGAACGCCTGGACTGGGAGGCCTTCATGGCCGAAAGCGCCGGCCAACTGCTTTTACGCATGGCCTACAATCCCGACCGGGGCGGGGACTACGTCGCTGGCGAGCCGGGCTTCATCAGCGCCTGGGACATGGCCGCCGAGCAGAAGCTGCTCTACCTGTTGGCCGCGCCCCGACTGACTCCAGAACGGGCGCGCGCCCTGTATCGGGGCTTCCGCCGCGACACAGGCACCTTTGAAGGCCAGACGATCATCATCAACCCTGGCGGGACCCTCTTCGCCTACCAGTACACCGAGGCCTGGCTGGACACGGCCCGTTATCTGGACCCGGATGGCGTAGACTGGTTTGAAAACACCCGGCGCGCCATTCTGGCCCATCGCGCCTATGGCCTGAGCCTGAGCGGGCGCTTCCGCACCTTTCACGAACGCAGCTGGGCCATCGGCTGTGGCGATACACCCCGCGGCTATGTCGTCGCTGGCGCGCCCCCGTCCCTGGTCCCGCCGGAGCCGGATGGAACCGTCTCCATCAGCACCGCCACAGCCTGCCTGCCCTGGCTCTCCGAAGCCGTGCTGGACATGCTGGAGCACCTCTATCGCGAACACCCCTCAACCTGGGGGCCTTACGGCTTTTACGATGCTTACAATCTGGACGTCACCCCGCCCTGGTACAGCCGGCGCGTCTACGGCATCAACAAAGGCTGCGCTCTGCTGATGCTGGAAAACGCCCTCACCGGCCTGATTTGGGACATCTACACCGCCAGCCCGTGGATTCAGCGCGCCCTGACCATCCTGGGCTTTCGGGAACGCTAACCCTACCCTGCAGGAGGAACCATGCCCGCGTTAACGTATCACCATCATCTTTTTTGGCTTGATGAGCGGCCGCTGCTGGTGCAGGCCGGAGAGTTTCACTACTTCCGCACGCCGGCCACGGCATGGGAGCAGCGCCTCGGTTTGTTGCGCCAGGCGGGCTTCAACGCCGTCGCCTGTTACATCCCCTGGCTCTGGCATCAACCGACGCCTGACGTGTCGGACTTCACCGGCCAGACCCATCCGCAGCGCAATCTGGCCGGCTTCCTGGACCTGGCCTGGCGGATGGGGCTTTACGTCATCGCCCGCCCTGGCCCCTACATCATGGCCGAAACCATCAACGAAGGTATTCCCCCCTGGCTTTTCGAGCGCTATCCGCACATCGCCATCGTTAATCAGCGGGGCCAGCGGGAGAACATCGCCAGCTACCTGCATCCGGATTTCCGCCGGGCCGCAGCCGCGTGGTACCGCGCCGTTTTTGCCATCCTCGCCCCGAGGCAGGTCACGCGCGGCGGACCCATCCTTCTGGTGCAACTGGATAACGAAATGGGCATGCCGCACTGGGTGCGCAACAGCTTCGATCTCAATCCCGACACCCTGAACCGCTTCGCCGACTGGTTGCAGCAGATTCAAGGCACCCGGCCCGCTTCCGTGGAGGCCCTGGCCGCAGCCCTGAGCCCATCCGCGACCAGCGCCGACCCGTCCATTCCCGCCCTGGTTGCCGATTACCGGCGCTTCTACCGCACCTACCTGCGCGACTACGCCGCCTGGCTCCTGGCGGAGGCGCGGACCAACGGCCTGGAAGTCCCGCCCGTCATTAACATTCACGGCTTTGCCAACGGCGGCAAAACCTTCCCCATCGGCCTGTCTCAACTCCTGGAAGTCCTGCGCCTGCCCGATGTCATCAGTGCGACCGATGTGTATCCGGGCGAAATTGGCGCGGGCACCTTCCACCAACTGTTGCTCGTCAATGCCATGACCTGCGCCGTGCAGAATCCGGAACAGCCGCTCTTTTCCATCGAATTTCAAGCCGGGGGCAACCTGGATTTCAGCAACATGGCGGCCTCGTTCTACGACCTGCACACCCGTCTGAGCCTTGCGGTGGGAATGCGCGCCATCAACCACTACCTCTTCTTCGATGGCGAAAACGACCCCATCCTCAGCCCAGTCAAACGTCATGACTGGGGCCATCCGGTGCGCAAGGATGGGAGCCTGCGCAGCCACTATCACCGTTACCCGCGCCTTTCGCGTGTCCTGGCCACTTACGGCGACGCGCTGACCCTGGCGCGTCCGGAAACTGTGACCACCATCGGCTTCCGCCTGGACGATTTCATGACCGAGGTGAATCTGCCCTGCACCCAGGCGGATACGTCCGTCATCACGCATCAACGCGAGGTGATTTTATTCGACTTCCTCGCGCGCGGCCTGGCCCTCACGCACCGCGCTTTTGACGCCCTGGACCTGCAGCGGACTGACCTCGACCCGCGCCGGCATCCGCTGCTGTGGACCATGCTGGACCTTTCCTGCGACCCGGAAACGGAAGCGCAGCTGCTGGCCTATCTGCAGGCCGGCGGGAGCCTGGTGCTGGTTGGGCGGCTCAACCCGGAGGGCCTGCTCGCCCGCTCCCTGGGCCTGCGCCTCCTGGCGACGGATGCCCCCTTCACGTCCCGGCGCATCGAGGCTTTTGGGCAGGACATCCCGGCCAGCTTTGTGCAGACCTGGGATGGAGCCGACACTGACGTTTTTGCCACCTGCGACGGAGCCGCCGTGGGCCTGGAGCGCGCCTTGGGGGCGGGGCGTCTGGTCCTGCTCAGCGCGGCCTTCCCCATCATCAATTTGGACGACCTGGCGGTTTTCGAGGCCCTGGCCCGTCGAGTAGGCTGCGCGGCGGATTTTGCGCTCAGCGCCTGGGCCGATGTACGCCTGAACCGTGGCCCGGCGGGGAATTTCCTGTTCATCAACCATTACGGCGACGACCCGCTGGAAACCACCATCACCTATCGCGGCGTTGCGCTGTTCGATGGGCATCCCGTGACCTTACCGGCGCGCAGCGGCGCCATCCTGCCGTTGGACTGGCGCATTCGACCCGACCTCATCCTGCACTACGCTACCGCCGAAGTGCTCGCCGTGCAGGAAGACGCCGCCGGCCTGACCCTGACCCTGGCCCAACCTCAAGGGTGGGTAGCCCTGACCGCGCCCGGCTACACCTGTCCAGGTGCGGAACGCTCACCCGATGGCCGTTGGCACATCCGCTTTACCCAGGGGCAGATCCGACTCGTGCCTTGATCCGTCCCGGCCGGCGCAGAAATCCCCCAACGAACTCAGGAGAATCTATGGCAACATCGTCTCAGGACATCGAAAGCCGGGCCCAGACCTTACTGGCCCAAATGACCCTGGAAGAAAAAATCGGGCAACTGAACCAGCCCATGCTGCACGGCATACCGGGATTGGAGACCATCCGCCAGGGCCGGGCCGGCTCCCTCATCAACGCCTTCGGCGCTTTGAGCGGGCAGGGCTTTGCGCCCGCAAGCCGCGCCGAGGAGTGCAATCTCTTGCAAAAGGCCGCGCTGGAATCGCGTCTGGGCATCCCCCTGCTTTTCGGTCGG
The DNA here is from genome assembly GCA_034434315.1 of Anaerolineae bacterium. Lineage (GTDB taxonomy): Bacteria > Chloroflexota > Anaerolineae > B4-G1 > SLSP01 > DAOTZR01. The sequence goes on along the minus strand of DAOTZR010000188.1, from coordinate 1,834 downwards.
GACGTGATTCACGGCGCGCGCACCGTCTTCCCCATCCCCCTGGCCCAGGCTGCCGCCTTTGATCCCGACCTGGTGGAAGCGGTGGACCGCACCGCTGCGCGGGAGGTCAGCGCCATGGGTATTCGCTGGACTTTCGCGCCGATGCTGGACATCGCCCGTGACGCGCGTTGGGGACGCATCGCGGAAGGCTACGGCGAAGACCCCTATCTGGCCGCGCGCCTGGCCGAGGCTGCTGTCCGTGGCTTTCAAGGCGAGGATATGAGTCAGCCCGATCGTCTGGTGGCCTGCGCCAAGCACTTTGCAGGTTACGGCGCTGCGGAAGGCGGACGGGACTACGAATGCGCCGAAATCTCCGAACCCACCCTGCGCGACGTCTACCTTCCCCCTTACAAAGCTGCCGTCCAGGCCGGGGTGGGGACCGTCATGAGCGCTTTTCTGGACGTGAACGGCATGCCTGCAACGGCCAACCGGTACCTGCTCACCGATGTTTTGCGTGGCGAATGGGGCTTTCGCGGCTTTGTTGTCTCCGATTGGGATGCCGTGGCGGAGCTGGTTCAGCACGGTGTGGCTGAAGACCGCGCTCAAGCGGCGGCTCTGGCGTTACATGCCGGCGTGGATATGGATATGGTCAGCGGCGCTTATGCGGAGACGCTGGCCGAAAACCTGCAACGGGGGCGCATCACCCGCGCCGAACTGGATGAGGCGGTGCAACGCGTGTTGCGCATCAAACTGCGCGCTGGCCTGTTTGAGCACCCCCTCACCGATCCGGAACGCGCAGCGCGGGACATTCTCACCCCCGAAGCCCGCGCCCTGGCCCGTCAGGCCGCCCGACAGACCATGGTCCTGCTCAAGAACACTGATAACGTGCTGCCCTTACATGGGTTCCGGCGCATCCTCGTTGCCGGGCCTTTTGCCCATGCTACCGTGGAACTCTTCGGTACCTGGACGATGGACGGACGCTCCGAAGATGTGGTGCCTTTACATCAGGCTTTTCGCGAAGTGGCGCCCCGTGATGTGGACCTGTGGTTCGCCGTCTCGCCCGACCTGGCCCTTTCTCACGCCCAATACTGCGATGCCATCGTTTTGCTGCTGGGTGAGCATCCGGCGCGCTCAGGGGAGAACGCCAACGTGAGTGATCTGGGCTTACCGCCGGGACAATCGGCGTGGGTGAGTGCCATGGCGGCTTTGGGCAAACCGCTGGTGCTGGTGGTCTTTGCCGGGCGGCCTTTGGCTATCGCGCGCGAAGTGGCGCAGGCTCAGGCTGTCCTCTATGCCTGGCATCCGGGTCTGGAAGGGGCGGCGGCGCTGGCCGAACTGCTCTTCGGCCTGGATGCGCCCTCGGCGCGCCTGCCGGTCACCCTGCCGCGGGTAACCGGTCAGGTCCCCCTTTACTACAACCGCAAACCTTCCGGCCGCCCGCTTTCATCCGATGGCCTGTTCCGCACCCGTTACGTGGACGTTCCGACTACGCCGCTTTTCCCCTTCGGCTATGGCCTGACCTACACGCACTTCATCTACAGCGACCTGCAGGTGAGCGCGGCCCACCGGCGTGGCTCCATCGAGGTGAGCGCCACCATCACCAATACTGGAACGTGCCCCGGCACCGAAGTGGTCCAGCTTTACGTGCGCGACCTGGTGGGATCGTTGACGCGCCCTGTGCGCGAATTGAAGGGTTTTACGCGCGTCACCCTGGCGCCGGGCACGAGTCAGCGCGTTACCTTTACCCTGAACGAGGAGGATTTGGCCTTCACCCGCGCCGATGGCACCTGGGGCGTCGAACCCGGCCGTTTTAAGGTCTGGGTGGCTCCTCACAGTGAGGCCGGGCTGGAAGGCG
>DAOTZR010000187.1:0-10690 GCA_034434315.1 Anaerolineae bacterium | reverse complement strand
CGCAGTGGCTTCAGCTTACTGAGGCTGCCTATGCCTTGTTCCAAGCTATCGTCTTTGCATCTACCTGACTATGTCCGAACTCACGTCCGAACCCCAGTTTTAAGGCACGAAACGCAAGGTAAAACGTAAAGCGAAAGCGTAAACGTAAGCCGGGAAGGCAATGGCTGTGTCCGTCCGTTTAAGGTCACATGTCAGGCCGGGGATCCGGTGCGACCGGCGGCGACTCGTCGCGGATGGCGCAGCGCAGCAGCGCATCGCCGGGGTAGCAGGCAATGCCCCGCGTCCGTCCCAGCACAAAACCCTCATACTCCGCACGAACCACCCCCTCGCCGATAGGCCGTCCCCAGGCGTCGAAAATGCGGGCTACCGGCGTGCCAACCTCCAGCATATCCCCGGCCTCCACCAGGTGTTCCACCAGGCCGGCGACGGGCATGCGCGGTGTCGCACAGCGCTGAACGCGGTAGGGCGGCCGGACAAGCTTGATGCCGGTGATGGGCTCAGGGTCGCCATCCAACATGCCGGCCCAGCGCAACACATTGCGCGTTCCCGTGACCGCTGCCTGGATCATGGCCGAATCCGGAAACTCGCCCAGGCCCAGTTCTGCCGTAAAGGCGGGAATGCGCTTAAGCTGTAAAGCGGCGCCAGAAGTGGACCGATGCAGATCACGCGCCAGGTATTTAGCGCCAGGCGCTTCTCCAATCACTGTATGACCATAGGCAGCGAGCATCGCCTCCAGCCGTGCGGCCAGGGCCTCGGCTTCACGCCGATTGGCCTCCACATCGCCCGTGTTCCGATACAACACGCGGTCCTGAATGGCAAAGGAAAGCGTGGGGAGCTGCATGTTGTGAAAGTCAATCAGATAATCCGCGCTTTCCATCAGCACATCGAACAGACGGGCGTAGGCCCGTTCAAGCGAAGTAGGTGGCGCCTCATCCGGATCGGGATCATCTTTGGCGTGACCGTCCGGCCAGAGCCGGTTGGGGTCCTCGCCGGCCAGGTGATGGGGTGAGCGCTGCATGGTCCGCAAGCCAACCGGCGAAAGTATCGGCAGGGCTACGATAGTTCCGCGCAAATGCTGAACAAGCTCCTCTGTGAGCAGCCGATAGATGACCAGAGGACCGGCATGTTCGGGTCCATGAATGCCGGCGGTAAGCCAGAAACAGGGGCCATCGGCACGTCCCTGGGCCAGTATCACCGGCAGGGCTTCCGTCCCGCCGGTAGGATGTTCAAAGGCTTCCCAATACCCATACTGAATAGTCCCCGACCGGGCTTTGGCTGTTCCCAACTCGATGACTCCCATGTTCTATAGCCTCCAAAATCAAATGTCCCTTAATTGTAATCGCGAATAGTCACAACGCTAATCGGCACGGTTCATGCTATAATGAAACACGAACAACATGGCTGCCCTTGGAGAGGCCATTTCAACTCCCAAGCCCTGCCTCAGCGAAGAGCTGGCCCTCCCAGGCAGAGGCAAGTCGGCCACGCTTCCATGGTGCGGCGACACAACCAGACAACACCAGATCCGTGGCCTCAAATCCATAATGGATAGTCAATGATTTCTACTTTAACCCTAGGGAGGTAGCGATGCGCAAACGAGTGGGACTTCTGGTCATGGTTGTAACTTTTCTCCTGGGCTGGTGGCCCGTTTTCCATCCCCTGAGCGCCAGCGGGGAAGCCGTCCGCGGGGAGCTGAATGGCTGGGGCACCTGGGCCATGAGCAGCAGCCTGGGCGGAACGTTCATCCACCAAACCGGGGCCATCTCCGCCGCGGATGACCCAACCAGCGAATTCAAATTCTTCAAAGACTCCAACCAATGGTACGGGACCGGCAGCAACCTGGACTTCGCCCAAATCTACACCACATTTTCCACCGGCCTGGGCAACAGCAGTTTTGCCCACACCCAGGGGAGTTACTACGTTTTCAAATGGGACGGGGCCAGCAAAGGGGTGATTTTTAAGCTCAATGGCCCGGCCTCAACGGTCACGGGGGTCACGCACACCCCGCTCAAGCCCTGGCATATCCATAACGTGACGGTCGAGGCTACCTTAGATGCGCCCCTGCCTGTCGGCCAGGCCGTCTTCCTGCGTTACACCACCAACGCCTGGAGCAGCTCGACGGTTGTGAAGATGAGCGGCAGCGGAACGAGTTACAGCGCCACGATCCCGCCCCAGAATGATGGGACGACGGTGGCCTATTACGTTTTTACTTCGGGCGATGTGGCCACCATCAACCCCGCCGACGCAGACCTGATGACCATCACCTACGCCAATAACGGCGGGGCCAACTATAGCTACACCGTTGGCCACCCCATCTCCCATGCCAAAGCCCTCTGGCTGGAGACGGGGGTGCTGGCCTGGGCCGGCACAAGCGGGGTCAGCTATAAGCTGCTTTACGATCCCGACGGCGCCATGGACCTGGACGCGGCCCAGAGCACCGCCTGCAGCTTCCCCCTGAGCGTTCCCTGCTATGTGGCCCTGACCCCTTCGGGGACGGTCAGCGGTTATCCTAAAAATCCAAATGCCACCGGCTTGCCCCGCCTGACGGCAAGCCTGACCGCCGACCAGGCCAAGGCCCTGCTGAAGGGGGAACTGGTCGTAGCCAGCTATGATGGCGGGGGCGCGCGCCTGGAAGCCAGCCGCGTGCAGATTCAAAGCGTGCTCGATGCCCTGTACGCGAGCAGCGCCAGTGTCCAGAGCCTCGGCGTCACTTACAGTGGCGGGGTTCCCACCCTGCGCCTCTGGGCGCCGACGGCGCTCAGCGTCAGGCTGCGCAAATATGAGGATTCCACAACTAGCACGTACACCGAACACGCGCTAAGCCTGGATCCGGCTTCGGGCGTCTGGAGCATCACCGGCAGCAGTGATTGGGACCGCGACTTCTACCTGCTCGACGTGGAGGTCTACGTCCCCAGCGCCGACGCTGTGTTGCACAACCTGGTGACCGATCCCTACGCCGTGAGCCTGAGCACGAACAGCCACCGGAGCCAGTTCGTCAACCTGGCCGATAGCGACCTCAAACCCTCAGGCTGGGATGCGCACTCCCGCCCGGCCCTGGCCCAACCGGAGGACATCAGCATCTACGAAATGCACATCCGCGATTTCAGCATCAACGACAGCACAGTCGCATCGGCGGATCGCGGCACGTACAAGGCCTTCACCTACGACGGGAACGGCCCCCATCCCAACACGACGCTCTCGGATGGCATGCGTCACCTGCTGGCCTTGCGGGAAGCCGGCCTTACGCATGTCCACCTGCTACCCACCTTCGACATCGCATCTGTTCCAGAGGATAGCGTACCGCGGTCAGTGTGGCCCGCGCCGACGGGATACGCCCGCAACAGCGATCAGCAGCAGGCGACCATCGCCGCCCAACGGGATGCCGACGGCTTTAACTGGGGCTACGACCCTTATCACTACGGCGTGCCGGAAGGCTCTTACAGCACCAATCCCGATGGCGTGACGCGCATTTACGAGTTCCGCGAGATGGTGCAGACTCTGCATGCCAATGGCCTGCGCGTGGTGTTGGATATGGTGTACAACCATACCAGCGCCAGCGGCCTGTGGGACAGTTCGGTGCTCGATAAAATCGTGCCGGGCTACTACTACCGCTACACCACGGATGGCTATCTCTACACCGATAGCTGCTGTTCGGATACCGCCAGCGAATACGCCATGATGGAAAAACTGATGTTGGACACCCTGGCGCGCTGGGTGGCGGAATACAAAGTGGACGGATTCCGCTTTGACCTGATGAATTTCCACACGCGCCAGAACATGCTCAACATCAAGAATAGCTTGCTGAGTCTGGAAGCCTCGCTTTACCTTTACGGGGAAGGGTGGGATTTCGGATCGGCCAAACATAAGGGTCTGACAACGTGCCCGGACTGTTACGCGAAAAAGGACAACATGAGTGGCACGGGCATCGGCAGTTTTAACGACATCATCCGTGATGCCGTGCACGGCGGCTACAGCACCGACACGGTCGAAATCCGCAAGCAGGGGTTCAGCAACGGCCTGAGCTACGATTGGAATGGCTACGCTTACAGCAACCGTGGCGCAAGCGACCTGGTCGCCGCCATGGACAAAATCCGCTCGGCGCTGCGCGGCAGCATCTGGAACTGGAACGGACAGGGAGCGCCCTTCGCCGCCGATCCGCAGGAATCCGTGCCCTACGTGGAAAAGCACGATAACGAAACGCTCTTCGACCAGAACGTGTTTAAGCTGCCCAACGGAGATGGCAGCGGCAACCCCGGCTGGATCGGCAGTGGCATCCCGACAACAGCGATGAGCGATCGCGTGCGGGCGCAGAATGTGGCGCAAAGCGTCATCGCCCTGGCGCAGGGCGTGCCCTTCTTCCAGATGGGGACCGACATCCTGCGCTCCAAATCCCTGGACCGCAACAGCTACGATTCCAGCGACTGGTTTAACCGCGTCTACTGGGATCGGAGCAGCAACAATTTCGGCGTTGGCCTGCCGCCAGCCTGGGATAACCAGAGCCGCTGGGGGATCATGAGTCCTCTGCTGGCTGATACAACATTGGACCCGGCGCCGTCGGATATGGCTTTCGCCGCAGCGCAGTTCCGCGAATTTCTGCGCATCCGCTACAGCTCCCCCCTGTTCCGGTTGAGCAGCGCCGAAGCCATTGCTGACCGTACGACGCACTACAACGCGGACAACAGCCTCCCGGCGCTCATCGTCTACGCCCTGAGCGATGGCGTAACCCCCGATCTCGATGCTACCTGGGAAACCGTGCTGGTCTTCATCAACGCGAATAAAGTGGCCCAGAGCCTAACCATTGCCGGGGCCGACGGCTTCACCCTGCACCCGGTCCAGGCCGACAGCACTGACGCGGACCCGGTAGTGCAAACGGCGACGTTCGACGACGCTACGGATACCTTCACCATCCCGGCGCGCACTACCGCCGTGTTTGTTTCGCCTTACCTGATCGAGCCGCCCAGCACGATTGACTGGGTAGGCCTGATGTGGCCACGCGGCGGCGTCGCTCATGCCATCAATGAAGGTGCAGCCAGCGGCGCTTTCGACGTGTACGTCCAGGTTTACGAGCCGGGCATCACGGGCGGCAGCGGGTCGCACACCGGGCTGAGTTGTTCCCTGCACTGGGGTAAATACGGCGCAAGCTGGAGCGATCTCCCCATGAGCTTCAACACCGTCATCGGTAACAACGACGAGTACAAGGCCTCCATCCCCCAGGACGCGCTGAACCTCCTGACGCCGGGGACGTATGGCTTCACCGCTTACTGCCAGAAGTCCGGCGAGGGTCGGAAATGGAAAGCGGACGCTTACGATATTGGGGGGAATGCGCAGGACGACGATCAGGGCGATGGGATCATCACCATCATCCCCAGCAGTGACCCGGCCCAGGAAGCTACGGGCGGTGTGTTGGTGCACCTGTTCGAGTGGCGCTGGGCCGACATCCAGAAGGAATGCCCCTATCTGGCCCAAAAAGGGTACACCGCGGTTCAGGTTTCCCCGCCCAATGAGCACGTGGTGCCGGTGGCCGACATGGGCGGACCTGATAACGATTACCCCTGGTGGGCGCGCTATCAGCCGGTGAGCTATCTGCTGGATGTGAGCCGCAGCGGGACCCTGGCCGAGTTCGAGGCCATGGTCGCAGCCTGCAACGCTGTGGGGGTGGATGTCTACGCCGACGCGGTCATCAATCACATGGGGCTTTACCCCAGCGGCACAGTCAGCCAGGGTACGGCGGGGACCGAGTATCTATCCGCGCCTAAAGCCAGCCGCTATTACGGCACAGGCTCCAACGTCCTGTACACCGGCACGCACTTCCACGATGAGTGCAGCATCAGCGATTACAAAGATCGCGGCCAGGTTCAGGGCTGCGCGCTTTCCGGCCTGCCGGATCTGGCAACGGAACAGCCTTACGTGCGTGAAAAAATCCGCGCTTACCTCCAAAACCTGCTCGATATGGGCGTCAAAGGCTTCCGCATTGACGGGGCCAAGCACATCCCGGCCCAGGATATTGCCGCCATCCTCGACGGACTAAGCGGCAGCTACTACGTCTTCCAGGAGGTAATTGACCAGGACCCGCAGGAACGCATCCGCGATTGGGAGTACACGCCCAACGGCGATGTGACCGAATTCGCCTATCCCTACACCATCGGCGCAGCTTTCGACGATTCCTGCACGAACACCTTGAACGGACTCCAAAACCTGGAAAGCGGCATGTTGGCCTCACGCTTTGCGCTGGTGTTTACGGATAATCACGACAACCAGCGCGGCCATGGCGTGGGAACGGGGAGCTGCATCGTGGATCACCGCGATGGGCAGGAGCACGTGCTGGCCAACATCTTCGTCCTGGCCTACCCTTACGGCTACCCCTCGATCATGTCCAGCTACTACTGGCAATCCGATCCCACCAACAATGCTGGCGATAGTTACGGCCCGCCAACGGTTAACGGCGGCCCGGGAAGCAGCGGAGCTACCCTGCCGGTCTACGTGGATGCCGACACTACGCCCGATAACTGCGCTGCTTCTTACACCTGGGGGAAATGGGCCTGCGAACATCGACGGGATGCCATCACCGCCATGGTCCAGTTCCGGCGGGTCACCGCGGGCGGCAGCGTGAACAACTGGCAAACCATCAGCGACGATCACATTGCCTTTGGGGTAGGGACGAAAGGCTTCGTTGTAATTAACCAGACCAGCAGCAGCGGCCAGCAGACCTACCAGACCGCCCTGCCGGCGGGGACTTACTGCGATGTGCTCCATGGGCAGCTCGATGCCGAAGGAACGGGATGCAGCGGCTCCACGGTGACCGTAGACGGCAGCGGCCAGTTCCAGGCCACGGTTGGCGCCAACGAGGCCCTGGCCATCCATACAGGCGCGCGGGTCGGCCTCAAAGTAGAAGTGGTCCCGGTCCAACCGGCCATTCCGCTGAATGGCAACGTTGTCATCAGCGCCACCGTCACCGATAACAGCGCGCCCGTGAGCGGCGTGGAGGTGAGTTTCCTCATCACCGACGGCGGCGGCAGCCTGAGCGCTTTCCGCGCCACGACCAATGCGCAGGGGGTGGCTACCGTCACTTACATGGGCGGGAACACTAAAGCCGTGGCCCACATCCAGGCGCAATACGGCCAGGCCAGGGACGATGCCTACGTGCACGTTGGCGCAGAGACGGTAGCGAATGTGCACCAGCGCGCCAGTACTGGCACTTTCACGCTGGATCGTCTGAGCGACTGGGGCATCAAGCTCACTAAAACCGGCACAGGAACGCCTTTATTGGGCGCGGCACAACTTCAGGGCAGCCCCTGTCCTAATAGCAATGTGGGCAGTTTTTACGCCAAGTCGGCTTTCCTGGATGCGCTGCTCCAGGACACCACAGGGGTGGATAGCCTGGAACTGGTCATCCATTACGGGAATGAAAGCGGGACAGAAGCGGCGTTCCAGCTCTACTGGTGCGACCAGGGCACCTGGCAAGCCGTCAGCGGGGCGATTCAAGACCTTAACGCCAACACGTTTACTTTTACCGTGAACAACACCAGCACGCCCAACCTGAGCCAACTGAACGGCACGCCCTTTGTGGTTGGTGGGTCGGAACCAACCGCAACAACCCTGATAGCCTTTAAGGTGCAAACAACAGCGCCGCTCTGGGCTTTGTTGCTGGCGGGCCTGACCCTGACCTGGTTGAGACGCCGGTATAAGTAACTCCAATCGGCTGGGCGAGGGCCTGGTCCCTCGCCCAGCGAACCGGCCTGCGCCGAGCAAAATGTATTCCTGGCGCAGGATAAAAATCCTGCCCCACAACGGCATGGCCTGCGGCCACCTGCGGCCAACGGTCAGCCTGCGCCGACCGGGTCATGCGTCGGCACAGGCGTCCCGGTTGTAAGGGTACGGCCTGCCGTACCCTTTGAATCGGCGCCGCCAGGGGCCTTCGCCCTGAACGAAGCTGTTACCCGGTTAAATTGTTAACGTTCATAAATTTCGGCCCACATCATTGCTCTGTGTGTGAATAAGACCCAGAAGGTCATTGTTCCCTGTAAAAACATCCCCTCAAATATCTGCGCAATTCTTATGTAATTCCAATACTTCCCTGCTATACTCAAAGCCGGACTTAAAAAGTTAAGGAGGTCAGGTATGGGTAAAATCGTAGGTATTGATCTGGGTACTACCAATTCGGTGATTGCGGTTATGGAAGGCGGCCAGACCACGGTCATCCCCACGGCGGAGGGTGGCCGGTTGTGCCCTTCGGTGGTGGCGTTTACCAAAAGCGGCGACCGGCTGGTGGGTGTGCCTGCCAAACGTCAGGCCGTCGTGAATGCGGAAAATACAGTCTATTCGGTTAAGCGTTTGATGGGACGCCGGGCTGATGACCCGGAAGTGGAAGTGACGCGCAAGATGGTGTCGTACCATATCGTGAGCGGGCCGCAGAACGATGCCCGTGTGGAAATCCCCATCGCGGGGAAGGTCTACACACCCCAGGAGATCTCGGCCATGATTTTGCAGAAGCTCAAGAAGGACGCCGAGGCTTACCTGGGTGAGCCGGTGACACAGGCGGTCATCACCGTGCCGGCCTATTTCAACGACAGTCAGCGCCAGGCGACCAAGGATGCCGGTCAGATCGCTGGCCTGGAAGTGCTGCGCATCATCAACGAGCCGACGGCAGCCGCGCTGGCCTACGGCCTGGATAAGAACAAGAACGAAACCATCCTGGTGTTCGACCTGGGTGGCGGTACTTTCGACGTGTCCATCCTGGAAGTCGGCGATGGGGTGATCGAGGTCAAGTCCACCAACGGCGATACGCACCTGGGCGGCGATGACTGGGACGAGCGGATTGTGCGCTGGATACTGGACGAGTTCCGCAAGGCCGAGGGCATTGATTTGAGCACCGACCGCCAGGCGATGCAGCGCCTGCGCGAGGCGGCGGAGCGGGCCAAGGTGGAGCTTTCCACCATGCTGGAAACCGAAATTAACCTGCCCTACATCACGGCGGATGTCACCGGTGCGAAGAACCTGGAGATGCGCCTGACACGGGCCAAGTTTGAGCAGCTCACCCGCGACCTGGTTGACCGCTGCCGGGTACCGTTCGAACGCGCCCTGCGTGACGCCAAACTTACCCCGCAGGACCTGGACCAGGTCGTATTGGTCGGTGGTGCGACGCGCATGCCCATGATCCAGGAGCTGGTGCGGCAACTCACCGGCGGTAAGGAGCCGCACAAGGGCGTGAACCCCGATGAGGTGGTGGCTGTGGGTGCTGCGATTCAGGCCGGTGTGCTCGGCGGTCAGGTGACCGACGTACTGCTGCTGGACGTGACGCCGCTTTCGCTGGGCGTGGAGACGCTGGGCCAGCGCATGACGGTGCTCATCCCGCGCAACACCACCATCCCGGTAAAGAAAAGCGAAATCTTCACCACCGCTGAGGATGGTCAGACGGCGGTTGACATTAAGGTTTATCAGGGCGAGCGCCCGATGGCACCCGATAACATGCTGCTCGGTCAGTTCCGGTTGGATGGCATCCCGCCCGCGCCGCGCGGCGTGCCGCAGATCGAGGTCACCTTCAACATTGACGCAAACGGTATCTTGAACGTGTCGGCGAAGGATAAGGCCACCGGACGCGAGCAACACATGACCATCACGGCCAGCACGAACCTGCGCCCGGATGAGGTCGAGCGCCTTATCAACGAGGCCAAGCGCTACGAGGCCGAGGACCGCGCCAAACGCGATCTGGTGGATGCCCGTAACGCTGCGGACACGCTGATTTACAATATCGAGAAGACGCTGCGCGACGTAGGCGACAAGGCGCCTGCTCAGGTTCGCAGCGATATCGAAAACAAGATCGCCGAACTGAAGCAGGTGATGAACGGCAATGACGCCAACGCCATCCGCCGCGCCATGGAAAATGTCCAGCAGGCAGCGCTGAAACTCGGTGAATCCATGTACGGCTCTTCTTCCGCTGGCCCCCAGCCCGGCCCGCAAGGCCCGGATGTGGTGGACGGAGAGTATCGCGAGATGTAATCCACAGGCCGGGGGATGGCAACCGCCATCCCCCGACTTACACAGCGAGGACCTATGACCAGACGTAAAATCAAAATTGACGTGAAGTCCACCCAGACACCGGAGGAACCAGCAGGAGATCAAATCGGCGTCGGACAACCCGAAACGCCGATCACCGAAACACAGGACGTAGCAGAGCCGGTTGTGATAACGCAAGAAGCAGCAGCGCAGCCAGACGCAAGCCAGGCGGCAGAAGAACCAACACCCAAAGTCGAAGAACCAACGCCCAAAGTCGAGGAAGCTCAGCCCGATTGGAAGGCGGAAGCCCTGCGCCTGCAGGCCGATATGCAGAATTTCCGCCGTCGCCAGGAACAACGCGCAGACTTCTTCATCCAGGAGGAGCGCCAGCGCCTGTTGCGCAAATTCCTGGAGGTGGCCGATAATCTCGAAAAAGCGCTCAAGTGGCTCAAACCCGATGATCCGGTGCAGCAGGGCGTCAAAACGACGTATGATGCGCTGCTGAATCTGCTGCGGGTCGAAGGCGTAACGCCGATTGAGGCGAAAGGCCAGCCCTTCGATCCCAGCCTGCACGAAGCCATCACCACCATCGCGGCACCAGAAGGGCAGGAGCTTGAGCTACTCGTTTTTGACGAAATTCAACGCGGCTACACCCTGAACGGCCAGGTCCTGCGACCGGCACGGGTAGTCGTCAGTCAGA
>DAOTZR010000186.1:0-17727 GCA_034434315.1 Anaerolineae bacterium | reverse complement strand
GGAGTAGGAAAGAGGTCATAGTGTAGAACAGGGCAATGAACGTTAACAAATTTAATCGGGTAACAGCTCTGTTCAGGGCGAAGTCCCCTGGCGTCGCCGATTAAAAGGGTACGATTTCAAATCAGCGTGAGCTGTGCCGTTGTGGCGCAAGATTATGAACGTTAAAAATTTAATTGGGTAATGGCTGGGTAGTCGAATGGTAGGGGGGAAAGCAAGCCCGGCGCTGATGCGGTGATTGAAACCACCTCGTAGGGCCTGCGCCGACCGGGTCAGGCGTCGGCTCAGGCCGACGCCCGGCGCCGCCAGGGGCCTTCGCTGTAGCTGGACAGCTTCGGCCTCCGGCGCCCTCCGCAATGGAACGTCTCGCCGTTCGGTTGTCCGTCACGCGACGCCGTGCCTTGTTATCTGATTAAATGGTTAAATTTCACTATCCTCTTCCTTGTCCAGAGCGCGCCTGCGTCCAGGCGCCACTTACGACACCATCATGTCAGGTGGGCGACCCTTGCGGTCGCCCTCGATGCGTTTCTATCCCGCCTACCGGGATTGTTCATTTTCTTTTACTGGAACATCTGGCATAATCCCTCCTTACCTGAGGCCGTAGATGCTGTCACAACCCTTACACCACTATCTGTGGCAATGCAAGCCCCAAGGCGACGATCGTCAATCCCGCGCAAACCTGGGAGATGTTGCATTTGGCCCTGCTCCGGTTTCTCCGCCCGCTCTTCCAGATAGCCCGGCGCATTGCTCAGCATCAGGGCCGTAAAGCTCTAATGAGGTTTAGCCATTCACCGATGATGCCAATTGCAGGGATACGGCCTGCCGTATCCCTGCAACGCTCCAGGCGATACTCAAGGCGCTACCATGACCGGTTCCGGCTCCAGGTGAATGCCAAAACGCGCCTGGACCGCGGCCTGGATTTCGGCGGCAAAGGCCAGGAGTTCGGCGCTGCTGCCGCCGTAGTTCACCAGCGCCAGGGCGTGCTGCGGCGATAAACCCACGCCGCCTCGACGTGTTCCGCGTTTGAAGCCGGCCTGCTCGATCAGCCAGGCTGCCGAAAGTTTGTAGCCTTCGGGTATTGGATAGGCGGGGATTGCGGGATAGTCGCGCTGGAGCGCGCTGAAATGCGCCGCGGAAACAACCGGATTCAGGAAAAACGACCCCAGCGAGCGCGCATGCGGATCCGCTGGGTCTACCAGCATGGATTTAGTACGGCGCAGGGCCAACACCGCCTCGCGCACCTGGGCCGGGGTCCAGGGAGCGGGATGCGCTTCCAGCGCTTGCCTCAGCTCCGCATACCGTACGTCGGCGATGGGGCCTTGCTTCAGGCGGAAGGTGACCTGGGTGATGATATAGCGCTCGCGGTCCACGCCCTTGAAGCGGCTCTGACGGTAGCCAAACCCGCACTCGGCCCCCGCGAACGTGCGGATGGTCCCGCTGCCGCGATCCAGGGCCTGCAGGCTTTCCAGCGTTTGCGCCACTTCCTGCCCGTAAGCGCCGATATTCTGCATCGGCGCGGCCCCGGCTGTCCCCGGAATGCCGGAAAGACACTCCAGCCCGCTCAGACCGCGCGCCACGCTTGCAGCGACCAGGGCATCCCAGGCTTCGCCGCCTGCCGCCGTGACCAGCACCTCATCCCCGACGCGCTCAAACGTCAGGCCGCGCAGCGCCACATGCAGCACCATCCCGGCGAAACCCGCATCCGCAAACAGGGTGTTGCTGCCCCCACCCAGCACCTGCACCCGCAGAGATTGCTCCTGCGCCCACGCCAGGGCCGCGCGGATGGTGTCGAGCGTGTCCCCTTCCACCCAGTAGCGGGCCGGTCCGCCCAGGCCAATCGTCGTGTGCGCCGCCAACGGTTCGTTTTCTTTCAAGGTGATCATGAACCCTCCCGGTGTGAGGTGTGCTTTGCAAACGCGATGGGCTGGATGGCACAGGCGAGAGGGGCATAGCGCGCCTCCCGCCTGTGCTTGAAGGGACGCTACCGGCCAGGCTCCGGCTCGCGGATGGGGATCAGTGCCAGCGTAGCCAGCAGGAAAAGCGCTCCATACAGGGCAAACAGGATGACATAACCCACGCCGGGGTAGATGGGCAGGTAGGTGGTGAAATAGTCGGCAATCGGCCCACCGATGTAAGCGCCTACCGCTCCGGCGCCCGCGCCGGCCAGGTTGGCGATGCCCAGATAACGCCCGGCCTGCTCCCGCGGGACCAAACTTGTGCCCAGCGCCCAGTTCGCCGTGTAGAACAGGCCCAAGGCCGCGCCCAGAATCGCTCCGCCGACATAAATCAGCCCCAGGTTGGGCAGGATCAGGACCACCACCGTCCCCAGTGTGGCCGTGATGCCGCTGATGAAGACCATGCGCTTGCGTCCGAAGCGATCGGCCAGCCAGCCGCCGCTCAGGGCGAAAATGAGGATGGCCACGCCGATGAACATCAACAACTGGGCTGCAGGTTTAGCCGCCGCTTCCCGCTCCAGGTTCAGGCGCGCCTGCAAAAAATAGACCGCGAAGGTCGAAAGATTCGTGGCGCTGGTCAACATCCCCAGCCGATTGATGATCCACCAGCTATAAGTCCTGCGCTGCGCTGGCTCCGCGTCATTTAGCGAGATGCGCGCGCACACACTTACCCCCAGGACGATGGCGATGACCATAGCCAGAAGCCCTGCGCCGCTGATCACCCCAATCAACACTGGCGCACTGAGAGGAATGCTGCTCAGGGCCGCGCCCAACAGACGGTTCAGGCCGCCCAGCCCTAAAATGATTAGGGTGAATATGGCGGTCATGCTGACCAGCCGCCCGAAGGGCTGCCAGTCCAGCGGGGGCAGCTCGGCGGTGTGGCGCTCCTCGCGCGTGAAAAGCGTGAGCAGCATCGTCAGTACCAGCACCGCGCTCATCGCCATAATCCCGCCGAGCGTGTTGCCTTTGGCGATCATGCGCCCGATGGTGAAAGAAACCAGAATCGTGGGAAGCGGGATTTCGAACAGCGCTTTCACGGCGGAATAGCGTCCGCGCTGGTTTTCCGCCACCAGGTCGGGGATAAGACCCTGCACCGCGCCGTGCCCAATGTTAACGGTGAGTTGCAGCGCCAGATACATGGCGAACATGAACCAGAACCCGCTTATGCCGCTCATCCCAATCGAAAAAGCGATGCCGGCAATGAAAAGCAGATCGAGCAGCGTGCCCACCACAATAAAGGGCCGCCGCCGTCCCCAGCGCGATCGACTGCGATCCGAAAGCATCCCCCACAGAGCCTGCGCCAGCAGCGCCACCATCAGTCCCCATAGCCGCAGCGTCCCGTAGTAAGTCGCCTTGCGCGCTTCGCCGACGAATTGCTGCGTGAGCAGGGGGAGCACCAGGGGCGCCAGAGTCTGGGAGACGGTGCTTAAACCCAGGTAGTAAATGTTGATCGTGATGATTTCATACCAGCGACGGGTCATTCCAGGCCTCCTGTCAACAAATGGGAATAAAAATCGCCGGCGCCGGCCCCAAACTGGATAGACTCTGTGATAGGAGTTGGCGTCGGTAGGGCATCACTACAGGCGACTACCGGTCCCAGGGGCAAGGTGGCACCCACGCGCCCGAACAGGGGCACCTGTTCCAGAGGAACCCGGCGTGCCAGCACCTGCGGGCCGGTGTAGATGCGGCCATCCCATAAATCCTGCCATGCGCCATCGGGCAGGTAGACCTCCACCTCACCGGTAGCGTTGAGCACTGGCGTCACCAGCAATGCCGGCCCCAGCAGATACTGCGTCTCGAACGTCCAGGCCCGGCGGTCCTGCGGAAAAGCCAGGGGCATGGCCCGCGCAACCGGCAGGCCGGTCATACTGGCCTCGCGGGCGCAGGCTTCCAGATAGGGCAGCAGCCGATAGCGGAAGCGCAACCAGGCCCGCGCGACGCGCGCTGCGTCCTCTCCAAAGGCCCATGGCTCACGGGGCGAAGTCCCGTGCAGGCGTGTATGCGAACTCAACACCCCCACCTGGAGCGAGCGCACGTAATGCGTGGGGGTAGGAGCCCCGTAAAACCCGCCGATGTCGTGCGTGTAGAACGGTACCCCGCTCATTCCCCATGAAAGGCCGCCGCGGATGCTCGCTGCCAGGCCCTCCCAATCGCCCTGGGCATCGCCGCCCCACTGCACTGGATAGCGCTGACTGCCCGTCCAGCCGGAGCGCCCCCATACCAGCGGCTCACCCGGATGATAGCGCGCCGTTGCTTCGTACACGCAGCGGTTGTAGAGCAGGGGATAAACGTTGTGGAGCTGCTCCCCGCTGACGCCATTGGCAGCCACCGCGTGTCGGGGAACCTGCTCGCCGAAATCGGTCTTCATCACATCAATCCCGGCCTCGAACAGCGCGCGGTGCTGATCCCGATACCAGGCGTAGGCTTCGGGATGCGTGAAATCCACCATCCCGCTGGTGGGTAGGGGCGTGAGCAGCGCGCCAAAAGGCTCCGGATCCCACTCCAAAAGGCAGGTTTCGCCGGCGCGGTTCTTGAGCAGATAGCCCTTCTCCGCCAGCTCGCGGGACAGCGGGCTATAGATGGAGACGTAAGGATATTCCCATGCGCACACCCGATACCCCAGCGCCTTCAGCCGGGCTACGAAGCCCGCCAGGTCCGGGTAGCGCGTGGTATCCCAGCGGAAATCGAACCGCGTGCGCACCTCCAGCCAGGCGCGTCCGTCCAGCGTGATCACATCGCAGGGGAAACCGCCGGCGCGCATCCCGTGCGCCGCTTCCAGGACCTCCTCAGGCGTGCGATAGTAGCAGCGCGAAAGCCACACGCCCAGGCTCCAGCGCGGAATGGCTGGCGCGCGGCCCGTCAGCCAGGTATAGCGCTCCAGCAGGGCCGCCGGCGTTGCCCCAACCAGGAAAAACACGTCGAGCACCTCATCCTCAACGCGCAGGATCAGGCTGCGATGCGACCAGGGCGCGTAACCCACGCCCCACTGGACGCGGCCGGTTGTGTGCACAAACAGGCCCCAGCCCTCCGGGCTCCAGGCCAGCGGGCAGTTCTTGTACGAAAGCTCGCTGTTCACGCCCAGCGCGTCCTCATTCCAGTTGGTGATGAGGGCTCCGCGGCGATTGAGCGGCCCGTATTTTTCGCCCAGGCCGAAAATAGCGCTGCCGCCTGGGAGACCCAGCGCCATCTGCCATCCCCCCGCCGCCGCGGCCAGCGGCGGGATGCGCCACCCGCCGGCAATGTGCCCGTCGCTGCTCGATTCCAGCAGGCAGCGCGCGCCCTGCATCAGGCGCAGGCGGAGCGGCTGGCTGTCCAGCTCCAACCGCAAGGTGTCCCACTGGAGCGCGTAGCCGCTGGCTGTCGTTTCCAGGCGCGCTGCGATCGGCTCTGCCGGGGCTACCAGCAACCCGTAATCCGGGCGAGTGTCCTCGCCCAGACGGAACCGAATCAGCCCAGACGCATAGGCGATGATTTCCAGCGGTCCGGCCTGGGTGAGAAAACGCGCGCCGCCGGGGATGGCATGGTCTAAGCGCAGGGTCTGCAACGGGGGAAGTTTATCTGGCCCGTTCATCGCTTATTTGAAGGTGCGCTCTTCCAGCGCCTGGACTTGCAAAAAGGCGTTGGTGAGAAACTCGCGCTTGAATTCCATCTTTTGCGTGAAGGCCACACTCAACCAGGCGTCCACGATCTGCGTGGCCAGGAAGGGCGCCGTAATCCACCCGCCCAGGGTGATGACATTGGCGTTGTTGATGATTTTGGCGCGTTCCGCGGAGAAAATGTCCGTGACCACACAGGCGTAGATGCCCTTGTGTTTGTTGGCGACAATCGCCATCCCCTGGCCTGTCCCGCAGATGAGGATGCCGCGGTCGGCCTCGCCGCGTTGAATGGCCTCGGCTACTTTCGACGCCTGCACATAGTAGGGCTGCGGCTCGTCCGCGGAGGGGATGCCGCAATCCAGAAGCTGCAACTGGGGCTTTTCGCGGAGATACTGGACCAGTTCCCGTTTGAGCGGAAAGCCCGAAAGGTCGGATGCTATGGCAATTCTCAACACGTCTTCCATGGAATTCCTCCTGAGATTAGGGTTCACCGGCCCCATGGGGCAACCCCAGGCTCAGCTCTTACCGACGGGGGACCGGTTCCGGGCCGTCGGGCGCGGTCAGGCCCGCAGGCGCCTGACCGCAGCCACAATGTCCTCCGCCGTCAGGTTGAAGCGACGGAGCAGGTAGTCCTGCGGCCCCACTTCTCCGAAACAATCGCGCACGCCAATGCGCTGCAAGGGGGTAGGGCGGTGCTCTGCGAGCACCTCGGCCACTGCCGACCCCAACCCGTTGTGAATCTGATGGTTTTCGCACGTCACGATGGCGCCGGTTTTTTCGGCGTAGGTGAGCACCAACTCGCTATCGAGGGGCTTGAGCGTGTGCATGTCAATGACGGCGGCGTCAATCCCCTGGGCGGCGAGCAGCTCTGCGGCCCGTAGCGCCTCATCCACCATCACCACCCCCATGGCGATGAGCGTGACATCCCCGCCATCGCGCAGCACCACGCCCCGGCCCAGGCTGAAGCGCTGCGTGGCGGGATAGCGGGGTTTGACCGCGTAACGGTGCAGACGCAGGTAACTGCATCCGTAACGCAAGGCGCTTTCCTCCAGGAGCTGCGCCAGCGAAACCGGGTCACTGGGTTCAAACACCACCAGGCCCGGAATGATGCGCATCAGCCCCAGGTCTTCAAAGGGCATGTGCGTGCCCCCGTTATATCGGGCCGTGATGCCGGGGTCGCTGCCCACCAGTTTGACGTTGAGCCGGGCGTAGTTGGCGGAAATGAAGAACTGGTCGAACACGCGCCGCGAGGCAAAACAGGCAAAGGTGTGGGCGAAGGGGATCTTGCCGGTTGCTGCCAGGCCCGCGGCGATGCCGATCATGTTGGCTTCGGCTACGCCAACGTCAAAGGTGCGCTCCGGGAAGCGCTCCTTAAAGCCACGGGTTCCTGCCGCCTTCATCAGGTCGGCCTCCAGCAGGACGATCTCCGGGTGCGCTTCCGCCAGGCGGATGAGCGTCTCGGCGTAGACCTGGCGCATTTCGGGTGTGCTCATGTCTGATCCTCCTCGTCCAGTTTGCGGATGGCTTCCAGGGCCAGCTCATAGCTCACGGGCATGTTGTGGTTTTCCACCCTACCTTCAGCGAAGAAGGCCCCCTTGCCCTTGACCGTGTGGAGCACCAGCATCACCGGCCTTTCAGCCGTGCGGGCCAGGGTGAGCGCCGCATCGAGCTGTTCCAGGTCGTGTCCATCTATCGCGTACACCTGCCAGCCAAAAGCGCGCCATTTGGCCTCCACATCGTCCAGATTCATAATCTCGCGCACCGGGCCATCAATCTGCAGCTTGTTGTAATCCAACAGGGCGATGAGGGTGTTGACCCGGTAATGTGCTGCGGCCATGGCGGCTTCCCAGACCTGGCCTTCCTGGCTCTCGCCATCGCCGATGATGCAGTAGACCTGGCCGGGCAGACCGCTCAGACGCAGGCCCAGAGCGATGCCCAGGGCCGCCGAAAGACCCTGGCCCAGCGAGCCGGTTGTCATGTCCACGCCCGGCGTCAGGTTGCGGTCGCAATGGCTGGGCAGGGACGTGCCGCCGCGGTTGAGCGTATGGAGCCACTCCCTGGGGAAGAAGCCCTTATCAGCCAGGACGCTGTAGAGCGCCGGCCCCGCGTGTCCTTTGGAAAGCACCAGCCAATCCCGTTCCGGCCAGCGCGGGTTGTGGGGATCCACGCGCATATGGCGGTAATAGAGCACCGTCAAGGCTTCTACCAGCGAAAGCGCCCCGCCGATGTGCCCGACGCCCAGGTAACCAATGGCGTCAATGGTGAGTTTGCGAATCTCTTTAGCTTTTGCTCGTAAAAAAGCCAGGTCCTCAGGGGTCATCTTTTTTCTCCATCCTGTTAACCTTAGTCGAAGGTGTATGTATCTTGCATCTGGGCCTTGCTGCTGGTCAGCGGTTTGTGGGCTGGTGCTGATGGGGGCCGAATCCCGCGCTGCTAAAGCCGGATCACGTCCACCTGCCACAGGCGGGCCAGGTATAGCAGCGGCTCCAGCACATCGCCGTAGGTCAGGCTCAGGTGATGGTCCAGGCCCTGGCGGAGGATGGTATCCATCACCTCGCGGACCGGGTGCTCCAGGCGGAGCACGCCGGAGGTGCCGCTGAAGCTGAGGGGCGCGCGGAGCATCTCGCCGCGGCCCACGACCAGCCGCCAGCCCTGCGCCCCGGCGTGCAGGCGGGCCAGGGTGACCGGCCCCGGTTTGAGCGCAAATTCCATGAGCAGGGGCAGCTTACGGTTGGAATGGATGGTGCCGCGCGGCGGGGTTTGGGCATCGGCCATGCTTAGCGGGGCCAGGCCACAATGCCACAGTGTGGCTGTGTTCTCGGCCTCGTCAAAGCCGACGACGTCGGTGCCAAAAGCCGGTTTGCCGCTCAGCCACTGCAGGGCCAGTTGGGTTACGGTCCCATTGATGTCGGCTTCACAGCTACAGGGGATGCCTTCATCACTGAGCAGGGACATGGCCCCACAGGCGGCGCAGCCCAGCCCGGTGAAAAATTCGGGCCAGCAGCGCACCGCCAGCCCGGCCAGAGCGGCGCGCTGTGCACTCTGACGCAGGGCCAGGTAGGTCGCCAGGGTACGGCGCGTGGCTTCGGCGTCCAGGGTATCCAATCCCATAACCCGGCTGCGCAGTCCGGTCAGGACGCGCTCCACCTCGTCTGCGGGCATGGCTTGCACCTGTGCAAACAGCTCCTCCAACCCGTAGCGCTGCACTTCTACCCCGAAATGACGCTGCAGCCCCTCCGCATCCAGCTCGCAGGGGCCAAATCCGGCGGGATTTTCGCCAAAACGGCCCAGGCGCGTGGCGCGCAGACGCCGGTAAACCTGGCCGGCCTGGGCCCAGGCGCGCAGGCGGGGCAATACGCGGGCATCATCGGCTGCAGCGTAGAGATACTCGTAATCCCGTCCGGCGCGTTTCAGACTATGCGCGGCCAGGTTGATGCCGCAGAACGAATTCAGGCGCAGGCGTCCGCCGGTGCGCGCTTCGGGCACCGCCCAGAGCATGAGGGGCGCGTCCACCTCTTCGGCCAGGGCCATAGCCAGGCTGCTATCGGCGAAGGTGGCCTGGAAAATCACCAGGGCATCCAGGGGACGGGAGCGCAAGGCCTGGGCGGCGGCGCGGGCAGCCTCGACTGTGCTCACCAGTTCCAGCGGTCCCTCCAACGCGAAGCCCGCCGTGCTCAGCAGGGTGCGGGCCTGTTCCGTCACCTCTTGCGCCAGGGCCACGTCGAAAGTTGGGCGGGCCAATGCGACAAAACCTGTGGTCAGGATCATGGCAACCTCGATGTAAGGTATGTTACCGGTCACCTGAAGTGTATAGCAGGTAGGGGAAAAGTCAAATGGAAGGCGGGCCAGTCCCCTTACATCCCGCAAGCGGGGGGAAAGGCCCCCCTCAATCCCCCCGCAGGCGGGGGGATTAAGCTCCCTCCTCGTTTACGGGGAGGGTTGGGGTGGGGCCGGTCCCTCCTCGTTTACGGGGAGGGGGGCTGCTCCCTCCCCGCACACGGATATGCGTTACCCAGGTTACGTTGCAGAAGCTCCCTGCAGGACAACTGCTCGCAGTTGTCCTGCAGCTAAGCGTGCCCTTATGAATGCCGTCCGATATACCAGCCGACGGTGCGGTTGGCCGGGCGCAGGTAAGTCTGCGCTACCCGTAGCACATCGTCCGCACTCACCGCTTCCAGTCGGCGCAGGTAATGGATAAACCAGGTGTAGCTGGCGAACATCTCAGTGTAGCCCAGCCAGAAAGCCTGATTGGTGATGCTTTCGCTGGAAAAAGCGAAAAGGGTTCGGGCCTGTCGTTTGGCCTTCTCCAGTTCCTGGGCGCTCACGGGTTCTTCCTGGACGCGCAGCAATTCTGCATCCAGGGCTTTTTCCAAAGCTTCCAGGGTGTTCTGGGGATGGACGGTAGCCGCAAAGGTGTACCCTCCCGGCGCGCGCGTCGGGTAAAGGTTGCCGTTCACATCAATGGCCAGGTCCCGTTCGACCAAAGCCCGATAAAGGCGGCTGGTATGGTTGGATAGACCGCCGCCCCCGATCACCAGGCCGCTCCCGCCCGCCAGGATGGCGTTGAGCACCGTCAGGGGGAAGAAATCCGAGTGTGTGGCCGGCGGGATGTGATACAGGCCCAGCCAGTAATCCACCCCGGCTTCGCCGTGATGCTCGACGCGCCGTTCCTCGGTCTGAGGCGGTTCGGTCACCTGCGGGCGCTCCGGTTCCGGACCGTGCTCTAGCGCTCCAAAATAGCGTTCGGCCAGGCGTTCGATTTCCCCGGCATTGAAGTCCCCGGCAATGGCTAGAACCGCATTGTTGGGACGGTAATACATCCGGTAATGGGCGTAAAGGTCTTCGCGCGTCATACGGCGCAGGTCCTCGACCGATCCCAGGGTATCATGGCCGTAGGGGTGCACTTGAAACGCTGCGGCCATAAGTTTCTCTTCCAGCAGGAAAAGGGGGTTGTTCTCTGCACCTTGCCGCTCGCTGAGGATTACGGTGCGTTCGGATTCCACCTCGTCGGGGTCGAAGCGCGCGTTGCTCATGCGATCGGCTTCGATGTCCAACGCCAGGGCCAGCTTCTCCGCTGGCAGGGTCTCATAGAAGGTGGTGAAGTCCCACCAGGTCATGCCGTTGAAGATGCCTCCCTCGCGAGCGATGGCTGCATCTGCCGCGCCTTCGGGCCAGCGTTCCGTGCCTTTGAAGAGCATGTGCTCCACCCAATGGGCGATGCCGGTCTTGCCGGGTAGTTCATCGCCACTGCCCACGCGATACCAGAGCCAGACGCTGGCGACGGGAGCCGTGTGCGTTTCCCGGATGAGGACGGTTAAGCCATTATCGAGGACGGTTTTGAGCAGATTCACGGGACCTCCTGAATGACCCCCTGCCCATCGTAGCCGCGTCCGATGGCGCGATAGGTGAAGCTCAGGGACCGAACGTAAGCCGGATCATAGATGTTGCGGCCATCAATCAATATGGCCCGGCGCATGGTGTCGCGGATGCGTTCCAGATCCAGGTTTTTGAATTCATTCCATTCGGTCACCAGGACCAGGGCATCGGCGCCCTCAGCCAGGGAGTAGGGATCTTCGAACAGGGCTATGTCGGGGAGGATCTGGCGGGCGTTGTCCATGGCGATCGGGTCGTAGGCGCGCACTTGAACGCCCTCGCGCTGCAGGGAGCGGATCACGTCAATGGCGGGGGCGTCGCGCATATCGTCCGTATTCGGCTTGAAAGCCAGGCCCAGAACGCCGACGATTTTATCCTTCAATTGGTCCCCCATGATTTCCTTGAGTTTGCGCACCACGCTCAGCCGTTGATCGGCGTTGATGTCCATGACGGCGTGCAACAGGTGCGGGTGGCGTCCGTGGGTTTCGGCCATGTAGGCCAGGGCCTTCACATCCTTGGGGAAGCATGAGCCGCCCCAACCCAGCCCGGCATCCAGGAAGTGACGGCCAATACGTTTGTCCAGCCCCATCCCAAAAGCCACTTCCTTCACGTCCGCGCCTAACGCTTCACAAATGTTGGCCATTTCGTTGATGAAGGAGATTTTCGTGGCCAGGAAGGCGTTGGAGGCGTATTTGATCATTTCCGCTGTGCGCAGGTCCGTGACCATGATGGTGGTGCGCAACGGGAGATGCAATTGGGCCACACGCTCCGCGGCATCGCGATCCGCAGAGCCCAGGACAATGCGGTCGGGGTTCATGAAGTCGGCGATGGCGGAGCCTTCGCGCAGAAATTCGGGGCAGGAGACCACGGCGAACGGCGGCACATCGGGCCGGTGCGCGCGGATGACCTCGGTCAGCCAGTCCCCGGTGCCGACCGGCACGGTGGATTTGTTGACGATAATCACGGGGTGATCCAGAACGTCGGCGATGGCCTCGGCGGCCATGCGCACGTAGCGCAAATCGGCTTGGCCGTCCACTGCCGAGGGCGTGCCTACGGCAATGAAGATGAACTCGGCGCTGTGAACAGCTTCGGCATAGGAGGTGGTGAAACTAAGGCGTCCAGCGTTGACGTTCCGCGTCACCAGTTCTTCCAACCCTGGCTCGTAGATGGGCATGATACCGCGCTTGAGGTTTTCGATGCGCTCTGTGTTAACGTCCAGGCAGGTCACACGATTGCCCAGGTCAGCAAAGCAGGCACCGCTGACCAGACCCACGTAGCCCACGCCAATGACGGTGATGTTTTTCATATCCTGATGACCTCCCGTATTTGGGTTGATTCTGTTTATGAATCATACCACATTCACTGTAAAAAAGTAGCCTGATTGTTTGCAAGGCTCACGCAAAGACGTAAGGAATGTCAGATTGTTAAAAGCATACAAGTTATACCTCCTATGCTGGTTGTGGCTGAATCAGGGGAGAACAAAAAAGCCGCCCCAGGATTGGGGCGGCTTGATACCACCGGAAGCTGTTTAGCGGATCGCGCGCGTCGTTTCCTTGTCGAACAGGTGCATGCGGCTGACGTCGAAAGCGGCCTCGGTGCGCATGCCGATGTGAACGCGCGTGCGCGGATCAAAGCGACCCAGGAACTGCGTATGCGCCGTGCTGAAGTAGACAATCACTTCGTTACCCATCAGTTCTGTCACTTCCACATCGGCGGTGACCAGGGCCGGCGTGATGCCCGGCGGCGCGTACTGCGGATCGTGAATGTGCTCAGGACGAACGCCCATGACCACTTCCTTGCCCAGGTAGGGCTTGTAGATGGCCTTGCGATCTGCCGGAGTCGGCACGCGGAAGTCCTTGCAGTCCGCATAGATGGTGCCGTTTTCTTCAATCAGGGTAGCGTTGAAGAAGTTCATGGCCGGGCTGCCGATAAAGCCGGCGACGAAGATGTTGCCCGGTGCGTCGTACAGGACTTGCGGCGTATCAACCTGTTGCAGGATGCCATCCTTCATGACGGCAATGCGCGTACCCATGGTCATGGCTTCGGTCTGGTCGTGCGTGACGTAGATGAAGGTTGTGCCCAGGCGCTGATGCAGCTTGGAGATTTCCGCGCGGGCCTGAACGCGCAGCTTGGCATCCAGGTTGGAGAGCGGCTCGTCCATCAGGAAGACGTTCGGTTCGCGCACGATAGCGCGCCCTACCGCCACACGCTGGCGCTGACCACCGGAAAGCTGGCGCGGCTTGCGGTCGAGGAAGTTTTCGATGCCCAGGATTTTCGCTGCTTCGCGTACGCGCCGGTCAATTTCCTGCTTGGGGACTTTACGCAGTTTCAGGCCGAAGGCCATATTGTCGTACACCGTCATGTGGGGGTAGAGCGCGTAGGACTGGAAGACCATGGCGATGTCGCGATCCTTCGGGGGCACGTCGTTGACTTTGCGGTCGCCGATGTAGATTTCCCCTTCGGAGACCTCTTCCAGGCCGGCCAACATGCGCAGGCTCGTGCTCTTACCGCATCCGGAAGGACCGACGAAAACCATAAACTCCTTGTCGGCGATTTCCAGATTCAGGTCGTTGACGGCGACAACATCCCCATATCGCTTGTAGACGTGACGATAACTTACACTGGCCATGACTGAACTCCTTTCGTAAGGTAAATGAATTTCAAGCCAAAACGAAACGTAAACCCGCTTCGCTTAAATCCCATAATGTAGCTGTGGCCGCCTCGCGTCCTGTAATCAAGAGATCCAACATCTCAATGGGCGCGACAAATTCCCCGGCGGTCAGCCCCAGGTGTTCTGGAGGGACCAGGGCCATTTTCTGGGTGGCCTGTTTGAAAACGGCACGGGCTACACCCGCTGCTCCTTTGTGTTCCACCATCAAGCCGCGCGCCGCGTCCAGGCCGTTGCCTTCGATAACGGCCCAGTCAATGTCCAGATTGGGCAGGTGACGGGAACCTGTAGTAAAGCCCTGGTGAACTTCGCCGCCCAGGAAGTACAGGGTGTAATGGGGGTGCTGACTGACGCGGCAAGCGATTTCCAGGGCGTTGGTGATGATGCTGACATGGGACCGTGTGAGCAAAAAGGGCACCATCTCTTGCGTGATGGCTCCTGGTCCCAGGAAAAAAACGCCGGCATCGGGCAAATGGCGGGCTGCGGTTTCGGCTATGCGCTGAACGTAAGGGGGATGCTGGACTCTGGAAACTGCGGCTTTGTTGAGAACGGCACCACCCCGTACCCGCCGCACCTGCCCGGCCTCTTCCAGCTCGGTCAGGTCACGGCGGATGCTCATTTCGCTGACCTGGAGGATCATGGCCAGGTCGCGAATGTGAGCGCTGCCGCGCTGCTCGATGTGTTTGAGGATCAGGTCCTTACGCTCGCTCTTCAGCATCATTTTTCACCACATTTTTGATTATAGTTGCAGGCACGGGATAGGTCAATGATTAAGGGATTAATTGAACAAAATCGAACATTTTGTAACAAAATGTAACAGTAGGGGTAAAAGATTTCAACCTACGGTTCTGGCGTTGGTGTCATGGTCGGCAGGGGGGTGAAGGTGAGGCCGTAGCGGGCTTCAACCAGTTGCCGGAACAGGGGCGCGGCGATGGTTGAGCCTTCGCCCGCGTTCTCGACGATGACGGCCATGGCAATTTGTGGGTTGTCCGCCGGGAAGTAGCCCACGAACCAGGAGTGGGGCAACGCATCCGCGCCGGGTGCTTCGGCGGTGCCGGTTTTCCCGGCGACGGGGATGTCCAGGCCCTGAAACCGATGGGTAGCGGTTCCCATGGGGTTCTGGGTGACCGCCAGGAGCGCCGCGCGGATGCTTTCCAGATGGGCGGCGGTAACGGGAAGCTGTCCCTGGGCCTGGGGCCGGGTGCGGGCTATTTCCTGTCCGCTCGCCGATACGACCCGCTCGACCAGGTAGGGCTGGTACAGGGTGCCGCCATTGGCAATGGCGGCCATCAAGCGCGCCATTTGCAGAGGCGTGACCAGAAGATGCCCCTGACCAATGGACAGGTTGACGGTATCACCGCTGCTCCAGGGCTCAAAAAGTGTAGCCAGTTTCCAATCCGGGTCGGGCACCAGGCCGGGGGATTCAGGAATCTCCTGGAGTCCGGTAGGCTGTCCCAGCCCCAAAGCACGGGCGAAACCGGGGAGGAGTGTCTGATCCAGGCTGTCCAGGCGTAGGCCTACATCGTAGAAGGTGCTGTTACAGGATTGGGTGAGGGCATCCTGCAGGGTCAGGGCGCCGTGCGCGGTCCAACAGGCCTTGCGGTTGGCGCTGCCCAGGCGATCCCACGTCCCGCTGCAGTAGAAACTGCTTTCAGGCGTGTAGCCGCCTGCTTCCAGGCCCGCGGCCATGGTGACGATTTTGAAGGTGGAACCGGCGGGATAGGTGCCCTGGGCGGCGCGGTTGAACAGGGGCCGGGCGGGATCGTTGAGGATGAGCTGGCGTAATTCCGGCTGGGTGGTATTGAGAAATGCGTTATTGTCGAAACCGGGACTGCTGGCCATCAGCAGCACGGCGCCGCTGTAAATGTCCATGGCGACTGCAGCGCCACGCCCGGCCTGAGCCAGCAAGGTTTCGGCCTGCGCCTGCCAGTCGCGATCCAGTGTGGTGTACAGGGCATGGCCCCGCTGCGGACGGCGTTCAGCGACGCTGTGCAGGTAAGCGCCGGTGGCATCAACCAGGTAAAGCTGTCCCCCGTTTCGTCCGGCCAGGATAGATTCGCCCCAGGCTTCCAGACCGGCTACACCGACCAGGGCATCATCGCGGTAGCCACGGCTGCGGTAATCCTCCATTTCGCTTTGCGGGATGGGGCCAATCCATCCCACCACGTGTTCGGCTACGCCGCCCAACGGATAGCCGCGCCCCGTCTTTTCGCGGCGCTCGATGCCAGGGCGGCTTAACAGAGCATTGTAGTTGAGGCTCGTGTCCCCGTCAATCTCCCCAATAGGGATGAACCAGGAAGCGGGCTGACCGGCATAACGGGCGCGGATGGCGTCTGGGGACATGGAGAAGACGTAACTCAGGGCTTCGAGGACCGCCGCTTCATCCTCGATGGCGCCGGGGATGACCCCCACGGTGACGATGGTGCTGGGCACGGCCAAGCCGGCCCCGTTGCGGTCATAAATGTTGGCGCGGGGCGGGATCTGGTACTCAACGGCGAAGGCGGCCCCGTCTTTCAGATCGGGCCAGATTGCCGAGCGGTCCCAATCCACCCACCAGCGCCCGTTGCTTTTGACCAGCGGCAGGGTGTTTTCGGATTCCAGGGTGCCGAAGAGGGCGGTGTGCCACGACTCGGTGAATTCGACGGCGCCGCGTTCGGCCGTGAGGGTGAGGCGATGGGGGACCAGGGTAATGCTGACCGTGCCGGTGGTCATCAGGGCGTTGCGATAGGCGCCCTCGAAGCCGCTTTGTTCGAGTACAGCCCGGCGTTCGGGGGCGACCAGTTCGTACATGGCCGAATAGTTTCCGTCTTTCCAGGCGTTGAGAAAAGCGCGCCCGATGACTTCCGGCTCCAGAGCGTCCAGGGTCGCGGTGGGCGTGGGGGTGTCAGCCGGTGTTGGGGATGGGGTGGAAGAGAGAGATGCGGTGCAGGCGACCAGGATTCCGGATAGCAAGATGCCCAGCAGCCAGGGCCAGCGTGATTTCATAGCAACCTCCCTTCATCCCTTTGCGGACAGGTGTAGCCGAAGTGTTCCTGACATAAAGCCGGCATATCGGTGATCGGCAGGGCGAGGCCATGGGCGCGGAACAGGGCCTGCAGAGCACACAGGGGAAAGCCAACAACGGCGGCATAGCACACCTGCATGTGGTCAACCGGTTGAAAGACCGGATGCTGGATCGCGTAAGCGCCGGCTTTATCGAAAGGATCGCCGCTGGCGATGTAAGCTTCGATTTCGGCCTGGGTGTAGGCACGCATCCAGACGCGTGTGGTGACCAGACGCGTGCTCAAGTGATCGCCATGGCGCAGGGTCAGGGCGCTCAGGACCTGGTGTTCCCGTCCGCGCAGCGCTTGCAACATGGCCTGTGCCTCCTGCGCGTCGCGGGGCTTGCCCAGGATCATCCCATCGAGCACGACCATGGTGTCTCCGGCCAGGACCCAGGCACTCGCAGGAGCAGCAATAGCACGGGTTTTGGCCTGGGCCAGGCGCAGGACCAGGTCGGTGGGCTCTTCGCCGGTCTGTGGGGTTTCATCCACGCTGGCCGGGACCGGGGTAAAGGGTAAGTGTAACCAGCTCATCATCTCCCTTCGGCGGGGAGATTGGGATGCCAGCAGCAGTTCCATGTTATTCGCCTCTTGTTCAGGGTTTGTGACCATGGTGAGGATTATACCCGATTTCACGGTCCGTGGTTATAGCGAAAAATAGCTGCACCACCACGGCACATGGGGGTTGGTCAGCAGCCCCTCCCCAGCCCTCCCCGCAGGCAGGGAGGGAGCAGCCCCTCCCCAGCCCTGCCCGCAGGCGGGGAGGGAGTAGCCCCACCCCAGCCCTGCCCGCAGGCAGGGAGGGAGCAGCTCCACCCCAGCCCTCCCCGCAGGCAGGGAGGGAGCAGCTCCACCCCAGCCCTCCCCGCAGGCAGGGAGGGAGCCCAATCCCCCCGCTTGCGGGGGGGAGGGGGGCTAGCCCGCTTGCGGGGGGTAGGGGGGACTGGCCCGCTTGCGGGACGGGTTGAGCGAATGCTGCCCAGGCAATGTTTTAGCAGCATTTCTGGGGTTCGGACGTGAGTTCGGACATAGTCAGGTAGATGCAAAGACGATAGCTTGGAACAAGGCATAGGCAGCCTCAGTAATCTGAAGCCACT
>DAOTZR010000185.1:0-18363 GCA_034434315.1 Anaerolineae bacterium | reverse complement strand
AGTGGCTTCAGATTACTGAGGCTGCCTATGCCTTGTTCCAAGCTATCGTCTTTGCATCTACCTGACTATGTCCGAACTCACGTCCGAACCCCAGAATCACAAGTTGTCTTTTCGCCATACCGGATTATGATACTATCAAGCAAGTGGGGGAGATATGAACGAAACTCAGCCTGTTTCTCAACAACAACTTTATGCCGCTTTGCGTGAATATTTGCTCCACGCGGACGAGCGCGATGTAAGCCACGCTCGGCCCAGTCAATTGGCACATGCGCTGCAGGCGCCGGTACGTCCGACCCTGGAAACACTTGTAGAAGCACTCTTCAACGGTGATGTAGTGTTGCATTGGGAGTTGGAATGTCCCAAGTGCAAGGCAGCCTCTGAAATCTCCAACGTTTTCTTGACGCCACTCCACGAAGCAACGTGTGTGGCCTGCGGAGCGCATTTTCGTGCCCACGCCGATCAAGAAATCCAAGTGACCTTTTCCCCGCATCCCCGCTTACGTGAACTTGCGCCGGCAGGCGCGGGCGACAAAGCCCGTCACGACGCTTTTCACCATCACTATCCAGCCACCACCGTCCAGGAATTGATGACGGTGCAGCGGTTTCGCGACTGGGCGCAAAACGAACCCTTGCAGGGCAACGCCTATCTGGAAGTCCGCAAAATGACATTGTGGTTCTCTGACCTGACCGGCAGCACGGCCCTGTACGCTCGCAACGGTGACCCTCTTGCCTTCAGTTTAGTACGCGAACATTTCGACCTGGTTGGCGCAGCAATTCATCAGGCCGGGGGGGCGATCGTCAAAACGATCGGCGATGGAATTATGGCCGTCTTCACCGAGGTCGGGCCGGGCCTGCAGGCCGCCTTGGACGCCAACGCACACATTGCCGACTTCAATACGGCCAACCATCTTGAGAGTGAACGGCGCTTACAACTGAAAATCGGTATCCACAGCGGACCAGCCATCATCGTCACGCTCAATGAGCGGCTGGATTATTTCGGCACCACGGTCAACATCGCCTCGCGCGTCAGCAACCTGGCGCATGGCCGTGAAATTGTGCTCACCCAAACCGCCTATGCCGAACCTGGCGTGGACAAAATAGCCGCGCCGTATCCTGTAGTGTGCTTCGAAAGCAATATTCGCGGCCTGGACGAAAAAATCACCGTGTGCCGCATCTCACTCGATCCAGGAATATCCCCAACCCCGCCAACGCCTCAGAAAAGGGGATGGCGAGATTGGTTGAGCCCGTGGCGGAAAAAGCTTTAGCAGCCAGCTATCAACTTTGAGCGCCTGACCGGCTGTCTGTAAAAGGCTATACCAGCGCCCCCTCGGCTCCGTTGCACTGGAGAGAGGGGGCGCTGTGTAAGACCAGCTTTCAACCTGAAGTGCCCGACGAGCAGATGAACCAGCGAAGCGCCGGGCCTGGTCCATGCGCAAAACCAGGGGCGGCGACGACCAGCCCTCCCACTCAAGCTTGCATCAGGTGCTGCTTAAAGAACTCCACAATAGCCGTGTAGCAGTGCACCTTGTTGGGGAACTTGAGCACATCGTGCCCTTCATCCTCGTACAGGATCAGCTCCACCTGTTTGCCCTGGGCGCGCAACGCCGCAACCAGATCCTCCGACTCTTCCGCGCGCACCCGCGGGTCGTTGCGCCCCTGGATTACCAGCAAAGGACAGGCCAGATTGTGCAGATGCGTGCTCGGAGAACGCTCCATGAGAAACTCCCGGTCCTTTTCCGGATGCCCCAGAGCGATGTAGAAGTAGGTCTTCCAGGTCTCCGGAATGCGCTCCAGGAACGAGAAGAGATTGTACGGGCCAAACATGTCGCAGGCGGCCTTCCACAGCTCCGGATGGCGGCCCACCAGCGTCAGGGTCATGTACCCGCCGTAAGAGCGTCCCATCACCCCCACGCGGGTCATATCCAGGCGCGGATCCTGTTGGAGATGGGCAAAAGCCGCCACATGATCCAGCCGATCCTGGCCGCCCCAATCGCGATCCACCCGCCTGGTGTAATCCAAACCGTAACCCGTGCTGCCGCGAACGTTGGGCACAAACACGGCAAAACCGTTCAAGGTAAAATACTGAATCAAGGGCATGGAAAACCAGGTGAAATCCGGCTTTTCCTGGCTCTGAGGGCCGCCATGAATGTAAAAAATGACTGGATACGGCTGCGGATACCCCAGCTCCGCCGCCGGCAGGTACAGGCGAGCGGCCACCGTCAAACCGTCATGGCTCACAAACGTGGCATCCTCACCGCGGGAAAGCAGCTCCATGGGAATGCCCAGCACACGTTCGCGCGTGTGCTGAACCACGCCCCGGCCTTTTTCGATGGTGTAGAGCTGCACCGGCGAAGCCGCGCTGGAAAACGCCAGCGCATAGCGCCCGCTTTCGGCCTCGTAATCGAGTGATTGGACCACCCCCTCACTCAGCTCCCCGACCCCGGTGAGCACCGTATCAATCACAAACCGCGGCTGGGTCGGGTCGAAGACGCCCTCGTAAGTGTACGAAACGCCGTTGATGTTGTACTTCACCAGGAACCGCTCGCCCCCCAGGGCCTCCAGATGGACCAGTTCGCCTATACCCTGGTGCACATACCCCTCTACGGGCACAGGCCGTAACGCTTCCGGGTTTTCCAGGGGCATATAGATGAGGCCGTAACGGTCCTCGAACAGGGCACCGATGAGCAGCAGCGCCTGCCCATCCGCGGTAAATTCAGCCGCGCGGAAGCCCGTTAAAGGCACGTCCTCGCCCGGCGTGCGCGCCTCAAGCGGTTTGCCGTAAAGCAAGCGCCGTTGGCCCTGGTTTGCCTCCCACAGATAAAGCACTACATCCCCTTCGGTATAGCCATCGGCCAGGAGAATGCGCTGCTGATCTGGGGACACGGCCACGATGGTGTTGCCGTACAGGCTTTCGCCCAGCGCAATCAGCTCCATGGTGTCGAGGCGCACCAGATAACTGAGCATCTCCGGCGCTTTCCGTTGATCCACGCTAATGCCCAGCAGATTATGCTCCAGATTGCGGTACGTGAGCATGAGCTGCATTCCGGCAAAACGCTCACCGAACAGGGGCTGCGGAAAACCGCCCGTGCTGGGGATCACGTGAGGCTGGTAATTTTCATCGCCGTCCCGGTCAATCATGACCACAATTTTCTCCAAGCGGGGGAAGACCACAAAAGGATAGCCGCCCATCAATTCCGGGTTGTGTAAAGCGATGGCCGGTGGGAGCAGGGGCTCCGGGAAACTGCCCCCGTAATCCATGGCATACAGACTCATGCGCCCGGAAAGGTTACTGATAAAAAACAACCGATCGCCTACGAGCTGGGGATTCATCAACAAACGCGCTGCCAGCAGCGCTTCCACCGGATAAGACGTAGCCATATCTGCCTCCTCACGGATATTTTGTTAGCCAGGCTTAGTTTATCACAAATCGCTGAAAAAGATACCCGACAAGGCCTGATTTCGTCTTGTTCCCTTTGTGGTATACTTATTATGCTATACACCCAAATCCAGGTAAGAATGTGAGTGCCGGGACTGTGACCGGGATACCCATGCATGAATTTTACACCTTAGCCACCTTCTTGCAGGGGGTGGTGTTTTTTACTTTGGGCCTGCTGGTTTTCTTCATCAACTACCTGGGGGAACGCATTCGCTTTTCGCGTTCCATGCAATGGTTGGGGGCGTTTGCCCTGGGCGAGGCGCTGATTTGCTGGAATCAGGCCCTGGCCCCGCGCCTGAGTCTCACGCGCCTGCCCATCTTCCTGCACCTCCTGGCGATGGTACTGGCTTACGGCTTCCTCCTGGTGTATGGGATCTACAACACATGTGATAAGACGGACAAAGAGAGCAGCGCGCCGCGCTGGCACAAGGCAGGGTGGATAGGAGCAGGTCTGGCTTTGTCCATCAGCGTCGCCGGCGTGCTCTGGAGCCTGACGCCGCAGGCGGGGGTGCAGGCCGCCCTGACGGTTGAAATGCTCCTGCGCGTCCTGCTGGGCGCTCCAGGGAGCCTCCTGGCGGGCCTGGGCATGCGCCGACAAAGTTACGCCTTGCTCGAACCCGCTCAGCGCCTGATGCTCCGGCCCTATTTGCGCCTGGCCGAGGCAGCCATTTTGACTTTTGGCCTGCTCAATCTCTTCCCTTTCCCCCATCACGTGTGGAGCGCGGACCTGGCAACAACCGAATGGGCATTGTTGACGCTGGCAGCATTTCTACGGGCCCTGTGCGGTGTAGCCCTTACGCTGGGATTGACCAGGGCGCTGTTTGGCCTGTGGAACCGCATCCAGGAGTGGGTCGAATCCATGGAACGAGAACAGGCCCTCCAGGCCGATCGGGAACGGATCAGCCGTGATTTGCATGATGGGATTATTCAGTCCATCTATGCCGCCGGCCTGATGCTGGAAGGCGTGTATCAAACGATTGGAGAGGATCCCCAAAAGGCCCGGGCCCAACTGAAGCGCGTCATGGATAGCTTAAACGAGGCCATCCAGGATGTGCGGCGCTATATCTTCGACCTGCGCGGAGGCCAGCAGTCGGATGTCTCGTTGGAACAGGGCATTCAACGGCTCTTGCGCGATTTTCACATCAACACCCTGCTGGATACCCGGTTGGACGTTCAGGGCAAGCCGCTGCACACCTTGAGCCTGGAGCGCCGCCGGCATCTTTTTCAAATTGTGCGGGAGGCCCTCTCCAACACAGCCCGCCATGCCCGCGCCCAACGCGCTCAGGTGCAGCTTATCTACCAGGAAGATTATCTGGAATTGATCATTACCGACGATGGTATTGGCATGGAATCCTTGCAAGTCAGTAAAGGCCATGGTTTGCGGAACATTCGCGAGCGCGTGCGCCTGCTCGATGGGGCTTTACACATCGAGAGCGAACCGGGGCAAGGCGTGCACTTACGCATCACAGTTCCCTATTAATATCAAAAGTCAAACAAAACAGGAAAGGCTTATGACGCTACGCATTTTACTGGTGGATGATCACGAAATTGTGCGCGTTGGACTCAGGTCATTGTTGGAGCGCCATCCCGATTTTGTGGTCGTGGATGAGGCGGGCACAGCACGCGAGGCGCTGGAAAAAGCGCTGATTCACCGCCCCGATGTCGTCGTGATGGACATTCGTCTACCGGGCGGGGACGGGATCAGCGCCTGCCGCGAAATCAAGCAGCAGTTGCCCAAGACCAATGTGATTATGTTGACCTCTTATGCCGAAGATGAGATGCTTTTTGAAGCCATTGATGCCGGCGCTGCTGGCTACGTCCTCAGGCAAATCGGCGGGGATGAGCTGATCCGGGCTATCGAACGGATTGGCCGGGGAGAAGCGCTGCTCGATCCGCAGGTGACGCAGCAAGTCCTGCGACGCCTGCGCGAAGCCTCCTGGCAGGAGCGTGCCGCGGCTTTTGCTGACCTCACAGAGCAAGAGCTGCGCGTGCTGAGCCTGGTCGCCGAGGGCAGGACCAATCGCGAAATCGCCCGGATGCTCTACCTGGGCGAAGGCACGGTGCGCAATTATGTGAGTAACATCCTTTCTAAGCTGAACCTGACCAATCGCGCCGAAGCTGCTGCTTACGCCGTCAAGCACAATCTGAAAGACCTGCTCGAACAAATGTAAAGCACTGGAGGAAACACATGTCGGAAACAGTACAATGTCCGGTGGATACGCTGATAACGGCGGATTATCTGATCACGATGGATGCACAGCGGCGGGTTCTGGCGCCGGGCGCTATTGCCATCAGTGGGGATAGCATTGTCGGCGTGGGGACACCCGCTGAGTTGAATGCGCTCTTTACCCCCAAAGAGCGGGTGGATTGTGGCCGGGCAGTGATTCTACCTGGACTGATTAACACGCATGGCCATGCACCGATGGCTTTGTTGCGCGGCCTGGCCGACGATTTGCGCCTGGATGTGTGGCTGATGGGGTACATGATGCCGGTGGAACGCGAGTTTGTCACGCCCCATTTTTCCTGGTTGGGTACGCAACTCGCCGCAGCGGAAATGATCCGCAGTGGGACGACCACGTTCATGGACATGTACTATTTTGAGGACGCCGTCGCTGATGCCGCGGCTTTGGCTGGGCTGCGCGCGGTCTGCGCCCAGAGTGTGCTGCGTTTCCCCACGCCTGATGCTTCCAGTTATGACGATGCGCTGCAAAAAACGCGCGATTATGTGATGCGCTGGCGCAATCACCCTTTGATTATTCCCGCCATCGCACCGCACGCGCCTTATACGGTCACCCCCGATCTGATGGAAGCCGCGGTCTCCCTAGCTCTGGAATACGATGTCCCTCTCCACATTCACGTGGCGGAAACAGCCCAGGAAGTGGAAGATCATGTGCGGGAGTACGGTGTGCCACCGGTGCCCTGGTTGGAACGGCTGGGGGTGCTGGAAGCCAGGGTCACAGCCGCCCATTGCGTTCATCTTACCCCCGCCGATATGGAACTTCTCCTGGAGCATAACGTGGGCGTGGCGCACAATCCTTCCAGCAATTTGAAGCTGGCCAGCGGCATCGCCCCTGTTGCCAAAATGCTGGGGATGGGCATTCACGTGGGCATCGGCACGGATGGTCCCGCCAGCAACAATGACCTGGACATGTTCGAGGAGGTGCGCCTGGCCGCCCTGCTGGCCAAGGGTGCCACCCTCGACCCCACCGCATTGCCGGCCACGCAGGCCCTGGAGATGGCCACCCGGATGGGGGCCGAGGCCATGCACATCGCCCATCTCACCGGCTCGCTGGAAGTGGGCAAACGCGCCGATCTGATTGTGGTGCGGATGGATGATGTCCGCCAGATTCCCACCTTTGAACGCGATCCCGATGCCATCTACTCACGCCTGATTTACGCTTCGCAAGCCCAGGACGTGCTGCATACGATGGTCAATGGCCGCTGGTTGATGCGCGATCGCCGCCTGCTCACAATTGACGAACAGGCTCTAATCGCCGAAGCAGATGAACTGGCGCGCAAGATTGATGTGTTCCTGATTCAGCGCGAGCAAAGCGTGCTGAGCAAGCTCCTGGCTATCGGCGGCGTTGCGCAACAGAAGACCTTTGAGGTCCAGGTGAAAGTCCGCGTGGACGATGTGGCCGCGATGTACGAGCGGATGCGCTCCCTGCCCGAAATCACCTGGATCCGCGGCTCAGTGCGCCGCCAGTACGACACCTACTTCATCTTCCACGACAGTGAGGGCAGCCGGTTACGCTACCGCGAAGACGAGTTGTACGACCCCGAAACTGGTGACGTGACCGATGTGATTTACCGTCTGACTCTGACCACATCCACCAAAGAGCACGAATACGAAAACTCGGTGCTGCTCTCACGCTCGCGCTACGACGCCCCGGCGACGCGCAGCCGTCGCTTCTACCGTGAGTACTTCAAGCCGGCGGAAGAGCTGGTGGTCCAAAAGAACCGCCGGCGCGCTCACGTCCGCTACGGTGGAACAGACTTTTCCCTCAATTTCGATGAAGTCGAGGAACCCGCCGGGCTGGGGTCTTACCTGGAGATTAAAAGCCGCACCTGGTCGCGCCTGGATGCGGAACGCAAGGCCGCGCTGATCAACGAATTATTGCAACTCATCGGCGTTAGCCCGGATGCCATCATCCGCTCGGAGTATCTGGAGCTGGCCCAGGGCTCGTAACCCTGTTTCGGCGGGGCCGACCGACATTTTTCCTTACCCCCATCTGGCTGAGACCAGGCAGGGGCAGGAACGGTAAGGGGCTCCAGCCCCTTTTCCCTGGCATCTGGCACGGATGCGCCCCCAGGCCGTCCTGGGGGCGCGAACGTTGCTGCGCGGACGTGGGCACGCGGACCTCCCGTCCGCATCTATTGAAACGTACAGGCCGGAAATGGCGCTACTGGAGCGAAGGATAGCCGCCGGCGCTTACAGGTCAACCCAGAGCAGCGCGTCGCTGCCGTGAGGCGCTTCAGCGATGATGCGCCCCTGGGCGTCAACTGCCATGGCGCCGCCGAAGGCCGGGTCATCACCCCCTTCGTCCAGCGCATTCACGAAAATCACCGGACGTTGCAGGGAGCGGGCAACGGCGAGGTACTCGGCACGCTCCTCGCGTTCCCAACGCGCCAGGTCGGGCGACAGGCCATCGAAGCTGCGCGCCAGAGGGGCCAGGATGCCGACCGCATCTGGCCGGATCTGCGCCCGTGCCGGCTCGTGGTAAAGATCACCGCAAATCAGGATGTGAAAATAGCCCAACGGCGTGCAAAAGCTTTCCAGGGTCTGGCCCTGTTGGAAAGGTGGGGGTTCCGAAAGTTTGCGCTGTACGCCCACAAGAGCCCCGCTGCGATCGAGCCAGACAACACTGTCGTAAACCCCTTCGGGAGCGCGTTCCAACATCCCAAAAACCAGATGACTGTGCAAAGCGCGGGCATAGCCTGCAACGCGCTGCGTTAGAGGGCCGGGGATGGGTTCCGCCAGGCGCTCCAGATCGGCTTCTTCGTACACGTAGCCGCTGAAGGTGCACTCAGGCAGGAGCACCAGGTCGGGTTGGCCGGCGGCTACTTCAGGCAAGCGGGCCGCGAAGCGCGTCAGATTGACCTCTGGCGTGCGTAACCGCGTCAACAGGGGGACGCCGACAAGGCGCATCAGCCCTCGCTGAGCAGATAGGCGGCGATGAGCTGCGCCGTGGCCTCCAGCGAGTGGGTGTGCGTGCGCTCGTAAGAGTGCGAGGCGTCTACGCCGGGGCCGATGAGGGCGACGCGCAGGTCACTCCCGGCGCGCCAGGCGGCCTCGCCGTCGGAGCCGTAGTAGGGGTAGATGTCGGTGCGGTAGGGGATGCCCTCCGCCATAGCCAGGCTTTCCAGACGACGGCGCAGGCCCAAATGGTACGCACCACCCGAATCCTTGGCGCAGATGCCCACGCTGAACTCGTCGGAGTTTTGCGGACCGCCGGCTGCGGCCATGTCCACGGCCACCAGCTCCTCGACCGTTTCGTCCAGGCCGGCGGATGCCCCATGCCCGACTTCCTCGTAAGCGGCAATGAGGACGCTGAGGCGGTAGCGCGGCGCCAGGCCGGCCTGCTTGAGCGCCAGCAGGGCCCCGTAAATGCAGGCGACACCGGCTTTGTCATCCAGATGGCGCGAGCGTACGAAGCCAGCGTTGATTTCTACGCGCGGATCGAAGTAGACGAAGTCGCCGGGGGCAATACCCAGCAGCCGCGTGTCCTCTTCCGAGCTGGTGCAGGCATCCAATCGGACTTCGTAGTTTTCGACTTTGCGCTCCAGGTCCCGTGCCTCCTGGCCGTAGATGTGCACCGAGGCTTTGATGGGCAGGATGGTGCCGCGGAAGGTCTTGCCCTCCGCGGTGACGACCGTGCAGCCCTCGGTTTCGACGGAATGCCAGTCAAAGCCCCCCACCCCGGTAAGCTCCAGGCGGCCATTGGATTTGACGGTTCGCACCATGGCCCCCAACGTGTCGGTATGAGCGGTCAGGGCACGATGATGGCTGGCGTCTCCCTCCCAGATCAGCAACAATCCGCCTTTGCGCAGCCGCCGTGCGGTAAGTCCCAGGGCGGTGAAGGCTTCTTCGCATACCTGGAGTGCGCGTTCGGTGTCCCCGGTAGGGCTGGGGGTGTTGAGCAAGCGGACGAGGAACTCAAGCATGGGTTCGGTTGGAATGGCAATAGCCATAAATCCTCCTGAAAATCTATAGGATTTCCTGCCACAGGGTTGCGCCCTGGGGCTGTTCCGGCAGTTGGAGATGGCCGTTAATGACGCGCGCTCCCTGGCCGCTGAACAACTCGATGAAGTGAGCGCCATCGGGGATGCCGCCATGATCCACCCGCAGGCCCTGCGGTGGGCGGGGCTGGCTCCCCCGGTGCGCCACCACCAGGATACGCCCGGCCCGCGATGCGCGCTGATAGGCAAAGGTGTCCTTATCCACCAGCAGCATTTGGAACCCGCCGCGTTGGAGGACCGGAGACGTACGGCGCAGGGTGATGAGCTTGCGGTGGAAATTCAGCAGATCATGATCCCATTGCGCCTCATCCCAAACCATGCAGCCGCGCGCCCCCAGGCGCGGGGTGTCGCGCAGGCCGATTTCATCGCCGTAGTAGATCGAGGGCACGCCGGGATAGGTCATCAGCACCGTGACGGCCAGGCGGTGCAGGGCATCATTGTTGCCAACGACGGTGCGGATGCGGGGAACGTCGTGACTATCCAGCAGGTTGTACTGCTGCAGGGCGATGGCCCAGGGGATGGCCGAGCGCACATTGCGCCAGGTCTGCTCCAGCGCCGCGGTAGGCCAGGGCAGGTTTGTCTGGATGGATTCCCGCAGACCCCAGGCACCGGCCTGGAAGCCGCGGAGCCAGTGCCACAACGGCATGGCAAATCCCAGATAGTTCATCACACCATCCCACTGCCGCCCCTGGAGTTGCGGCGTGGCATCGAAGAAATTTTCGCCGATGAGATAGGCATCGGGACGGGTATCCTTCACCGCCCGGCGGATGCCACGGGCCACATCCGGCCCATACTGGATCGCCCCCTGCCGCCCCAACATGTTGGCCACGTCAATGCGCCAACCGTCGGCGCGGAAGGGTGCGCGCAACCAGCGCCGAAAAACACTATCGCTATCCTCGTACATGCGCCGGCGCAGTTCGGCGCTGCGGTAATTCAGCTTGGGCAGATTCTTAACGCCCAGCCAGCATTCGTAAAGGTCGGGATGACGGGTGAAGGTGAAAAAGCTGGACTCAGGGGCATCGGGATCGGCCTGGGCCGCGAGAAACCAGGGATGGTGCGCGCCGCAGTGATTGGGGACAATGTCCAGAATGTAGCGCATCCCGCGTTCATCCAGGGCCTGGCGCAGGGCGATGAGGGCTTCATCCCCGCCCAGGCGCGGATCTACGTGCGTGTAGTCCGTCACGTCGTAGCGGTGATTGGTCAGAGCCGGGAAGATGGGATTGAGATATAAGGCGTTGACGCCCAGGGCTTGAAGGTAATCCAGTTGTTGGCGAATGCCCTCCAGATCGCCGCCGTAAAAGACGAAAGAATGCGGCGCGCTGGTCGGCGGCTCCAGGCCCCAGGGCAGGACGTAGGGCCGCACGGCGGTCTGTTCAGCGCCGGGCCGGGGGTCATTGGTGGGATCGCCATTGGCGAAACGGTCCGGGAAAATCTGATAGAAGACACTTTCCAGCACCCAGGTGGGGGCGTGATAATTGGCGAGCAACACAAAATCCTGCGCATCGGTGGGAATCCCCGCCGTAGCCCTGGCGGCGGTGTACCACCAGACCCCATCTTCCGCCAGGATGAGAAAGCGGTACACCATGCGCGGTTCGTGGATTTCCAACGCGCCCTCCCACCAGCGCACCGGCGGGGTAGGCGGCGCGGGCTGGAGCGGTTCCAGGCGCTGCTCCCCATCCCATGTGTAACGCAAATACACCTGTCTGACCGGCGCTGTGGCTCCAATGCGCAGGCGAATCTGGACCTTTTCCCCTAAGGCCGGATAAGGGTTAGAAACGTACAGGTCGGAACCGTCGTGATGAATCGTCACCAACCAATCAGGCTGAAACACGTTGTCTGTCCTTTGCCGCGTAAGGTAAAAAACCCGTCCCTTATTGTAAACCCAAAAGGGACGGGTACAAGTGAGCGCAGGCTGTTATTTCACCACCAGGCTGACCATCTTGCCGCGGGCAATGATGACCTTAACGATGGTCTTGCCTCCGAGATGGCGCTGCAGGGAAGGTTCCGCGCGCGTGAGGGCTTCGATCGTCGCATCATCCGCGTCGGCGGGGACGACGACCTTGCCGCGCAGCTTGCCGTTGATCTGCACGGGCAGCTCGATGCTTTCCTCCGCCAGCATCGCCTCGTCCCAGGTGGGCCAGGGCTGGGTGTGAATGCTGTAGGGCTTGCCCAGGCGCGCCCACAATTCTTCGGTGATATGCGGCGCGACAGGAGCCAGAAGCAGGAGCAGGGTACTGATGACCTCATCCCATACGACTGTGCCCCAGAAAGCCGAACGCGCCTTGAGCAGGCTATTGGTGTATTCCATCAAAGCGGATACGACCGTGTTGAACGCGAAGTTCTCCATGTCCTGCGTCACGCGCTTGATAGCGCGGTGCTGTTCCCGGCGCAGGGCGCGTTCCGCTTCGGGCGTGGCCTCGGTGCGGCTTTCGGGCTCCTCCATCACCACGCTCCAGACGCGGTTCATCCAGCGCGCCACGCCCTCGATGCCCTTGCTATCCCAGGGGCCGCCCAGCTCCCACCGCCAGCCGAACATCAGATACGCGCGCACCGTATCGGCGCCGTATTTTTCCACCAGCGCATCGGGCGCCACCACATTGCGTTTGCTCTTGGACATCTTCTCCACCTCCAGGTGGTAGAGGATGTTCTTGAGCTCCATGGGTTGATGGTCGGCGCTGAAAATCGGCGTAGCTTCCGTCAAGTGCACGACCACGATACTGCCATCCTCCAGGCCGATGTGCAGCGTGGTTTCGTCACGCTTGAGCACCTCGCCGCAGACGTACGTGGCGCTCTTTTCGGCGCCGGGCCAGGTCTCGGGGCGATCGAAGGGGTACACGGTCACCTGGGTTGCTTTGAACGCATTGCCTTCCCACACCCCCTCTACGCGGACGACATCGCCGTGACGCGGTTCGCCCAGGATGATGCCCTGA
Source organism: Anaerolineae bacterium (assembly GCA_034434315.1). Classification (GTDB taxonomy): domain Bacteria; phylum Chloroflexota; class Anaerolineae; order B4-G1; family SLSP01; genus DAOTZR01. The sequence continues at coordinate 5,758 of DAOTZR010000185.1, read as the reverse complement.
TAGCGGTATTGAAGCATCGGTTCGTCGAACGCGACCAGTCCGGCATCGCGCAGGACTTTGGTGAAGAAGCGGGTGTAGAGCAAATGCATCACCGCGTGTTCCGCGCCGCCGGTATAAGTATCCACCGGGGCCCAGTAGGCCAGTTCTGCCGGATCCCAGGGGGTATCCTGGCCTGTGACCGACTCACCCTCGCGGTAGTAAGGGCTGAGGTAGGCGTACTGATACCAGGACGAGCACATAAAGGTATCCATGGTATCGGTTTCGCGCCGGGCCGGGCCGCCGCACTTTGGGCAAGTCGTGTGGAGGAAGCCCTCATGGTACAGAAGGGCGTTTTCACCGGTCTTGGGAATCTGCGCATCCAGGGGCAGGATTACCGGCAGGTCCTCGTAAGGCACGGGCACAACGCCGCAATGGTCGCAGTAAATCATGGGGATGGGGGCTCCCCAGTAGCGCTGCCGGCTGATCAACCAGTCGCGCAGACGGTAGTTGACAGCGGGTTTACCCAGCCCCTGCTCCTGTAGCCAGGCCGTGACCTGCTCCACCGCGGGATGAGGGGCCGGCGTCCCATCGAAAGGTCCGGAGTGAATCATGCGCCCGGTGCCGGGATAAGCATGAGGCAGGGGGAAAGGCCGTCCTTCCGCTATCCATTCTTCCGTCTCAATGACCACAGGGATGGGCAGACCGAAGCGGGTAGCGAAGGCGAAATCGCGTTCATCGTGGGCCGGGACAGCCATAATCGCGCCCGTCCCATAGGTCATCAGGACATAATCGGCAATCCAGATGGGAATGCGCGCCCCATTGACCGGATTGATGGCATAAGCGCCGGTAAAGACCCCGGTCTTTTCCTTGTCCGCGGCCAGACGCTCGATCTCATTCTGACGGGCGGCCTGGAGCTGATAGGCCTTCACCGCATCGCGATAAGCGGGCTTGGTGATGCGGTCTACCAGCGGATGCTCCGGAGCCAGCACCATAAATGTAGCGCCCCAGAGCGTATCGGGGCGGGTGGTGAACACCACCAGATCCCCCTCTCCGGGCGTTGCATCGGCGGGCAGGTCCTCCGGCGCCACCTTGAACACCACTTCCGCGCCTTCGCTGCGTCCGATCCAGTTGGTCTGAAGCAGACGAATCTTTTCGGGCCAGTCAATCTGGGAAAAGTCCAGCAGCTCATCCGCGTATTTGGTGATGCGGAAGAACCACTGTTCCAGGTCCTTCTTGATGACGGGCGTGCCGCAGCGCTCGCACAGGTGCTCCTCACCGACAACCTGTTCGCGGGCCAGGGTAGTATGGCACGAGGGGCAATAATCCACCGGCGCCTTCTTACGGTAAGCCAGGCCCATTTCGTAGAACTTGAGGAAGAGCCACTGGGTCCAGCGGTAATAGCCGGGCAGGCAGGTGACCGCCTCGCGCTCCCAATCGAACATGGCCCCCATGGTGCGCAACTGTCGCCGCATATTGTCAATATTGCTCATCGTCCAGGTGCTGGGATGGACACCCCGTTGAATAGCGGCATTTTCAGCGGGCAGACCAAAGGCATCGAAGCCCATGGGGAAAAGCACATTATAGCCCTGCATCCGCTTAAAGCGGGCGCGTGCATCGCTGGGGGTCATCGCATACCAGTGTCCAATGTGCAGATCGCCGCTGGGATAGGGCAGCATCGTCAGCGCGTAAAATTTAGGGCGGCTGGGGTCAATCCGTGAACGATACAGCCCATCCGCTTCCCAACGGGCCTGCCAACGGGCTTCAATCACTTGTGGTTGATAAGATTCGGCCATTTTTCCCTCCTGTAGTTGAGCACATAAAAGGCCCCTGCCTGGCGCGGCAGGGGCCTGAGTGTTACGCTTTACCGGAGCCATGCCGCGCATCGAGACCTGCTGCTAAGAGCCAGCAGGGCAAGTGCGCGCAGGGCCAGACGTACCTGTCTCATGTCTCATCCTCCGGAACGCCTTTTATTCTACCACAAAGTCGCAACGTGGCAATGGCCCGCATCTCTGGTTCCTCTACCGCACCGCAGGCAGAACACGCCGAAGTTACAGAAAGGCATGGAGCGCGCATGGTGCCATCACCCAACACGGTCTGCCATGGGGGCCAACGCCGGCCCTCCAGACGCGCACAAACGGTCATCTTACAGGCACCTGAACCCAATGGAGTGCCGATGTACCCCCCCGGCTGAAACTGTGAAACCATAGGCACCTGACAAAATATGAGTATAATGGCGGGGATGGTCGCCTGGGTCGGATCCCCGATGATTCCGGTCAGAGTCCAATAGCGGCCCGATCAGGCGCACTCATCTTCCACCTGGCTCAGGTTGGAGTGGTCAATTTGATTCTGGAGGGCATGATGACGAACTGGAAACCAACCCGATTAGATCTCGTTTTGGCCGTAAGCCTGGCTTTGGGCTTACCTCTGTTGGCCGGGTTTCTGTACCCGCGCACCGGGGCGCTTTTACCAATGGCGCTGTATTACGGCCTGGCCTGGGGCGTGGTTAAATGGCGCCGCGGAGCTACCGGTTACGGCAATCCTCTGCCGGCCAGGGCGCCGATGACGTTTTATCTCAACGTGGGTATCATCCTGGCTTCGCTGGTGTGTGCCTGGCTTTCGCCCATCATTCAGCCGACGGTTGATCTGCGCGGCATCCTGGTGACGGCACTGTTCTGGGCTCCCATCAACGCCGCCAGCGAACAGTTGCTCTGGATTTATCTGTTTGAGGCCTGGGATCTCTACCCCCAAAAGGTCAGCCTGCCTTATCGCCTGGTGGGGCTGTTTCTGTTCGCGGCTTTCGTCGGGGCCATTCACACCGGGTTCTGGACCCAGTTTTTGCATACCGTCCATCCCGCCACGGTTTGGGGAACGCTATTCGTGCTGCTGACGACGGTTTCGGGCTTTATGCACATCGTCGTATGGCGCCAATCCCGCCACATGGTGTTTACTTTCATCCCGCACCTCCTGCTGAATTTGCTGCCCATTTTCTGGACCCATTACTCGATTGTGCCTTACCTGGTGCGTTAAGCGTCCCCTCTCCCGGAAACCGGCAGGGCCAGGTCGTACTGACCTGGCCCTGCTACAACGTACCCCAGAGTACGTATCTACCAATCCAGCACGGTGCCGTTGCTCCGGTAGCGGCGGGGGATCTGGGTGTGAATGGAAGTGAGCACTTCGTAAGGGATGGTGTCCGCCCAGCGCGCCACTTCCTCCGCGCTGATGCGCTCCTGGCCTTGGGAGCCAATCACGACCACCTCGTCACCGATAGCCACATCGGGAATGTCGGTCACGTCCACCACGATCTGATCCATGCTCACGCGCCCACGGATAGGCGCCCGCTGCCCATGGATGAGGACCGCCCCGCGATTGGAAATCAGGCGGTGATAGCCATCGCCATAGCCGATGGGCACCAGAGCCATGCGCATAGGCGTCGGCGTAATGTAGGTCCGGCCATAGCCGATAGCACTGCCCGCCGGCAGATCCTTGACCTGGACGACGGTGCTCTTCAAGGTGAGGGCTGGATGCAAGGGGAAAGGCATAGGAACCACATCAGTCGGGGCCAGGCCATAGATGAGCAGCCCCGGACGCACGGCATTCAGATGGGCTTCGGGCAGGGTGAGTACAGCCGCGCTGTTGCAGATGTGCCGCAGCGGAATGGCGATACCCGCTGCTTCCAAGGCTTGCAAAAGCGCCCGGAAGCTCTGCCACTGCGCGAGCATGGGCTGCGGATCGGCATCATCCGCCGTAGCAAAATGCGAAAAGATGCCCTCGATGTACAGGTGCGGCAGACGCTGCACAGTGCGAATAAAATCCAGCACTTGATGAGGGAACAGGCCATAGCGGGACATGCCCGTATCAACTTTGATGTGAATGGGCGTGGGACTGTGAGCCAGCGCCGCCAGGGCTTCGGCAACCGGCACGTCAATCACGGTCTGCGTGAGCTGATGCTCAATGACCATGGGCAAGCCCGAAGGCGGCGTGTAGCCCAGGATCAGAATAGGGGCCGTAATGCCGCCCTGACGCAAGCGTACCCCGTCGAGCATACGGTGGACCGCGAGGCGGGTGGCCCCGTTAGCCAGGGCTGTTTTGGCTACGGCGACTTCCCCATGACCGTACCCATTGGCCTTGACGACGGCGATGATCTCAACTTCTGGTCCCACAAAGGTTTTCAGGGCTTGAACATTGGCCGCAATGGCTTTCAGGTCCACTTCAACCCAGGTTAAAATCCCCGGCGGCGGGGGCAGAAGCTTCGTGTCACTCATGGGCTGCGCCATCCTCCGCAAAGGCGGCGATTAAGGCGCCGACAAACTTCACGCCCTCAAAGTAATCCTCAAGCCGCACATTTTCATCCGGTGCGTGGAAGCGCGCGCCAGGATAACCGATGCCCGCCAGGACCGCCGGCGTACCCAGATCGGTGGTGAGAGGAGCCATGGGACCGCTGCCTGGAATCATCGGCCACACCACGGGTGCTTGTCCGTACACCTGCTGCGCCGCTCGGATGGCGGATTGGACGATGGGGGCATCCACCGGTGTAGCCGCGGGGCGCATCCCGTGCATAGAGATGACCTCAATATCATCGAATCCCTGAGCGTGCAAGTGTTCGCGCAAGGCCTGCTCCACGAATTCCGGCGTCAAATCGGGGACAAGGCGAAAATCAATCTTGACCATGGCTGTGGCCGGGAGGACGGTTTTGCTGCCATCGCCGGTGTAGCCGGCGCCAAATCCGCAGATATTGCAGGTTGGGCTGTAAATCAGGCGTTTCAAGGCCTCGATGCCGGTTTCACCATTGACAAAGGCAGGCAGGCCCCACTGCCGACGCATGGCCTCTTCCTCGAAGGGGATCTGGGCCAGATAAGCCAGCTCTTCCGCCCCGGGTTGCCGAACCTGTTCCATGAAACCGGGGATGAGGATGCGCTCCTGGGCATCTTTCAGCGTGGCCAAAGCGTGCACCAGGCGCCACGCGGGATTGGGAACAATGGCAGCGTACATGGAATGCAGGTCGCCATTTGCGCTGCGAGTACGCAATTCGAAATAAGCAATGCCCTTGACGCCCAGGTGGAGCATGGGACGGTCGGCCTCGTCCTTTTCGCCGGTTTCCCACAGGCAGCCGTCGGCGCGCAGCAGGTCGGGATAGGCCTGGGCAAAGGGGATGAGATGAGGGCTACCGATTTCCTCTTCGCCTTCAATAATCCAGGTGATGCGCAAAGGCAGCTCGCCCTGGGTGGCCAGCCAGGCCTCGATGGCCTGGATGCGCGCCCACAAGTCGCCTTTATCGTCGGCCACACCGCGGGCGTAGAGCTTGCCCTCGCGCACGGCTGGCTCAAAAGGAGGTGTAGTCCAGGCCTCTACCGGGTCGGGCGGTTGGACGTCGTAGTGGTTGTAGAATAACAGCGTGCGGGAGCCACGGCCCATTTCGGCAAAAAGGATGGGCGGCGCGCCCGGCTCCATGACAAAGCGCTGGACCTGTGCCCCCAGACGGCGCAGGCGCGCTTCGACCAGCGCGGCCATCTCTTCGATGCCGACGTTCTGCGCAGCGATGCTCGGCTGGCGCAGGGCACTTTTCAAGTCGTCCAGCAAGGTCTCGCGATGGTCATCAACGTAACGCAAGAAGTGTGTCAAATCCATGATCGGCTCCTCTTGTTTTCGGTCTGATTTCATTGGATCGGGTTCCCATGATGCCCGGCCCGCAATGATCCGGACTAACTCGATCTTGTTAGATTTGAGCCTGTGACCTCTCCTGACCCTTTCCTCCCCCCTTCTCTCCACATGCGGAGAGAAG
>DAOTZR010000184.1:0-5139 GCA_034434315.1 Anaerolineae bacterium | reverse complement strand
GGCCCCTCGGTTTTACTGGCCTTGGGCCAGGAAACTGCGTTTGGTCGGTTTGCTCATCAAGCTGATCTCCATAGCAGGGCTTTTACCGTAGCCTGCGCTGTTCTGACAAAACGTTCCGCCTGGGCCTCGTTGGGGGAGTAGATGAGGGGAGTGGCACAGGCTCAGGCTGACAAAGCTCCGGTGCGCGCCAGGGAAGCCATTGTACAAAAGCGATCAGGTCCGTTTTTCGCCTGACCTCAATGCGACTCAAACGATAACGCGATTCCCAGTTACGCCTTAAAGAAGCGCCACTGGTGACGGCGACCTCATAGCCTGAACGCATAACCAGATAGGTGGCCTGAGCATCATAAACTCCATACGGGTACGCAAAGCTGACCACCGGAGTATAGAGTTGCTCCTGCAGCAGCTCGCGCGAGCTGTTGATCTCCCACCAGGCCTTAGAAGAAGTAACTTCCTTGAGATTAGGGTGCGTCCTTGTGTGGGATCCAATTTCCATACCCTGACCGATCATGGTTTTCAGCTCATCCAGGCTGATTTCACCTTTACCGCGCTCCTGGTGGGCAAGCACCAGAAAGGTACCTCGCATACCGTATTTCAAAAGCAGCGGATAAGCCACCTCGTATTGAGAGTGCCAGCCATCATCGAAAGTCAACACCACCGGGCGAGCCGGCAGCCGTTGCGTATCACTCAAGACCTTGCCAGCCTCTCCCAGTGTTAAAGAGGTGTAGCCCAAAGCTTTTAATAACGCCAGTTGTTCTTCGAAAGATGGGGCATCAACGCTCAGGTAGTCTTTCCCGACAAAACCATGGTACGTGAAAATAGGAAAAATAACCTCATCCTTGCACGCCGACAAGGCAGGCGTCTGGCACAGTGCACTGCGCAAATCCGGATAGCGCGCGAGCAAATCATCCAGTGTCAAAAGTCCAGGCGTCGGTGTAGGGGATGGGGTGACCCGCGGAGCTCTGCGGTCAGGTGGGAAGTCTGGATCGGGCGTAGGCATCTCAGCCATTGCCGCCAGATTGGCTGCCAGCATTAAGCTCAGGAAAAAGAACAGCAGACGCTGTTGCATCTTGACCGTGCGAAACCATCCCTGACCCATACCAACGCCCCTTTAATCTTCTAGCCCCGGCTCTCTGGACGGGCTAAAGCTCAGAGCGATGACAAACGTCTCTTTGCTTTCCTGGCGCGAGGCTTCAGGCGCATGTAAGCGTGCCGACTTGAAACTGCGCCGCGTTTCCTGCAAAAAGGCCTGCAGGTCGCTGCCTTCAAAGACCTTAATCACCAGATGGCCGCCGGGTTTGAGAAGACGCCGGGCAACGCTGAGCGCCGCTTCAGCCAGAGCGATTGAGCGCGCGTGATCCTGCACCTTAATCCCACTGGTGAAAGGCGCCGCGTCACTCAGGACCACATCCACCGGCCCCCCGGCCAGCTCGATCACCTGTTGCTGAATGGCCGGATCCGTCATGTCCCCCTGCAGAATGGTCACGCCGGGTATGGGTTCCATCGCCTGAATGTCAAGCGCGATGATGCGCCCCTGGGGCCCGACAAGCTTACTCGCCACCTGCGACCAGGACCCTGGCGCCGCACCCAGATCAACCACCACATCGCCGCGTTTGAGCACCTTGAAGCGTTCCTGGATTTGTAACAACTTGTAAGCCGAGCGAGCGCGGTACCCTTCGGCCTTAGCCTGTTGAAAGTAACGATCTTTTTGTTGGTGTTTGCGCCAATGGCTCATGCGCGCCTCCGTATTGTAACGCGATAATCAGCAAAAGGTGTCAACCAGGCTCGCGGCAGGCGTCCGGTGATGACGGTGCCTTCTTCCGTGTATTGTTCGTCTTCCACCAGGCCACGCTCGTGGAACAAATTGACCAGATCGCCGCGCTGGAAGGGCAGGACCAATCGTACCTGCACCATCTCCGCCTCCAGAACGGCTTCGATGTGTTCCAGCAACGCTTCGATGCCCAGGCGCTGCTGGGCCGAAATCGCCACGCTGTCCGGTAAGCCGCTCAAGGCTGCCTGAGCCTGGGCAGGGTCAGGCAGCAAATCAATCTTATTGAGCACATTGATGATGGGCAAATCGGCAGCACCGATGATGCGTAAGGTCTCGTAGACGGCGCGGGCCTGCGCGCTGGCCAGGGGATGGCTGGCGTCAATCACATGCAACAACAAATCGGCCTCGCTGACCTCTTCCAGGGTTGCCCGGAAAGCGGCCACCAGGGGCATAGGCAGCTTCTGGATAAAGCCCACCGTATCCGTGATGAGGACAATGGTGCCGCCCGGCAACTGGACCCGGCGGGTGGTGGGATCCAGTGTGGCAAACAGTTGGTCGGCGATATACACGTCCGCCCCGCTCAGGCAGTTCAGCAGCGTGGATTTTCCCGCGTTGGTGTAGCCCACCAGCGCTACTGTTGGCAGGCCACTGCGGCGGCGTTGGGCACGATAGCGCGCCCGATGGGCGCGGACTTGTTCGAGTTCCTGTTTGAGTTGAGCGATGCGTGTTCGGATGACCCGGCGGTCCATTTCCAGCCGGGTCTCGCCAGGGCCGCGCAGCCCAACGCCACCGGTCGAACCGCCGGCGCGGCCACCGGCCTGGCGCGTCAATGCGCGCTGAGTCCAGGCCTGGGTCAGACGGGGCAGACGGTACTCATATTGAGCCAGCTCCACCTGGAGTGCACCTTCACGGGTATGGGCGTGCTGGGCGAAAATATCCAGAATCAGCGTTGTGCGGTCAATGACCTTGACCTCGCGTCCAAAGATGCGTTCCAACTCACGTTGATGGCGTGGAGAAAGCTCATCATCGAAGATCACCGCATCAGCCTCGGCCATGCGTAACGTTTCGGCCAGTTCTTCGGCTTTACCGCGTCCGATAAACGTATCTACGTGCGGCTTATCCAGCCGCTGGGTTATCTGGCCGATGACCTCCATACCGGCAGTACGGGCCAGTTGGGCCAGTTCGGCCAGCGAATCTGCGGCCGACCAGGCGCCCGGCGCGTAACCGCCTTGAGGCGTGAGCCGCCATTCCACACCCACCAGAAAGGCGCGTTCTGGAGGCTCAAGATTGCTTTTCAGGCGTTCTGCTTCGTCCTTCATCTCACCTCTTTAACCTGATTTTTCGCTAACTGCTCAGCAGCGCAGACTGCTCCTGGGCCTGATGATTTAGCAGCGGCTCTCTGGACGCTCCAGGCTGGGCTGCGACACCGTTGCTGGAGTTGGTACAGGTCCGGGCGCAGCGCTGATTATCACCGCTCTCTGGTATGCAACCAACGCATCTGCATCTGCGCAATTTTTCATTACACGTCCGTGTGTTTGCTCACGGCCTGGATTGTCCAAGTCCCGATGCTCTTCCTTGACTTCGCTCTCCCCTGACGTTGAACAGGTACATTCTTCAGTATCTGTCCGCTGCACTTTGGTATGCCATGGATGGCTTGCACCAGCTTCGGGTACGTTTTAACGACAGCCATCAGGGAGTACTTTACCTTGAATATAACGCCAATTTTCCCATGAGCAAATAGATGAACAGGGTATCCAAGGCTTTGATGTCTCTTTAATGCCTTCAATTGCACCAACCAGCCCCCCGTTTTTGTCACGCATTTCAAACCGTGCTATACTTAAAAATGTAAGTTTGCATTTTTCACACTCAGGTCTAAACTCTTGTATAAATGGGATGCAAGGCAGGTTTTTTTTTACTTTCATGGAAGAATCCGAGGTTCAAAATATCACTGCCGTGCCCTGGTTAGCCTGGGTATGCGACCATGGCCTGGAGACGCCGGCCTGGTTTTTTCTGGAGCTGGTGCGTTTAAATGCGGGCTGGCTTGGACCGATCCTGGAGCTCCTGGAGCCTTTCCTGCCCGTGTCCGACTCAGCACTTTTGTCGGCTATATCGTCCATACAGCATAAGCTGGAAGGGAAGTTCGAGCCATGAACCCAACAACACTGGCCCTGCTGGCTACCCTGATCGCTGCCGGGAGTCTGGCTTATTATATTTTCCGACAGCGGCGTCATATTCTGGATGTCAGACACTACCCCCTCTTCTCGGTATTGTCAGAGGAGGTGGGGCGCTCGGCTGAGGGCGGGACGTTGTTGCACGTAGCTTTAGGCCGGGGTGATATCACCGGACAGGATGCGCTTACCTCCATCACGGCTTTCCTGGGCCTGGGTGATTTATTGAGCATGGCTGCCGTTTACGATTCTCCCCCGATTATCACTACGGGCAATCCAACCCTTTATCTTTTAGCTGATGACATGATGCGGCGCGCTTATGCGCGGATTGGCAATGTGAAACGCTATCGCCCTACCCTGGTCCAGTATGTGGCTACTTCTCCCATCACCTATGCCGCCGTAAGTGCTGCGCATCTGCACAAAGCTGAAGGTGGCTCCAACATTGTCATGGGAGTCTTTGACCAGGAAGTTAGTTTGCTGCTGGATGCTGGTGAACGGCATGGTGTCGCTTCCCTCGGCGGAGCGGTTTCTCCCCAGGGTGTGGCTGCTATGTATCCGGTTTTGTCGAACGAAGATCTGGTTATTGGTGAGGATTTTTTCTCGGGCAGCGCTGCACGCGCTGGGGGGATGGTCTATCGCGCCAGCCTGTGGACTCAGGATCTGTTGCGCTGGATGGTTATAGCGGCTATGGTTTTGACCGGTTTATTAGCCCTGGCAGGCGTAGGAGGGGGATAGACCATGCTGAAGCGTTGGGGTGTCGCTTTCTTTGGCATTCTCACATCGGTGCTGATTTTGTTTGGCGCTTTCATGCCTGTTACCCCTTTCAAGGAGATTCGTCTGATTCTTTTACAGTGGGCGATGGTGATCGCCATTTTTGCCTTTGTTCTGGCTTTTTTCCACCTGATTCGGGTGAATTTAAGCCGGTTAAAGGCTTTCAAGCAACAGGGCATTCCTGGTTTGTTGACCGTCTTTTCGGCTCTCCTGACCCTGGCGATTGTTCTGGTTCAGGGACCAGAGGGGCCTTACAGCCAGCTTATTCTTAACGCGGTGTTGATCCCAGGCGAGACAGCGCTAATGGGCCTGACCGCCGTGACGCTGTTACTGGCCGGGATTCGTATGGCACGGGTACGCCCTGGGCGTGAGGTGGTGCTCTTTATTGGCGTTGCAGTCTTGATGTTGATAGGGACGATACCGTTATGA
>DAOTZR010000183.1:0-14135 GCA_034434315.1 Anaerolineae bacterium | reverse complement strand
GGGCCGCCGACCAGGCGCAGCACGCGGGGCTGCCCCCCCTTAGTCCCCCCGCAAGCGGGGTAGCCCCCCTTAATCCCCCCGCAAGCGGGGCGGCCCCCCCTTAATCCCCCCGCAAGCGGGGGGTAGGGGCTCTGCATATTTTCGTGACATCAACGCAAAAACAGTTATAATAGTTTTTATGTGTGCAGGAGGAAAGCATGAATCCGGATGCATTGACTTTTGAACAGGCTTTGGAAGAACTGGAACACGTCATCGTGCTTCTTGAACAGGGCGGATTGGCTTTGGAGGATGCCCTCAATCTCTATGCGCGGGGCCAGACCCTGCTGACGTATTGCCAGCAGCGACTCGAAGCCGCAGAGTTGCGCGTGCGTGAGCTGGCATCCCTGACAGGAGCTATCACCACCGGTGCCGCTGATGCGGAAGACCAATCCGAGGTCTGAAGGTTTTGAGGAGGGACTCTATGAAACAACCGCGGTTTGTTTTTGCACTCGTGCTGGTTCTGTTTACCCTGGCTTGCGCACTGCCCGTGCCCAGGGTGCCTACCCTTGAACCCCTCGCCCTCATCGAACCCAAAGACAGTACCCTGGACGTGGACGCAGCCGGGGCCGCTCAACTTGATGTCGTGGTGCGGATTCTCAAGGGCGATCTGACCGTGCAGGGCATCAAGGGGACCGTTCTCAGAGCCCAAACGCGCTACAACGTTGCGGAATGGGAACCTAAACTTACCTCGACGCCTCAGACTGATGGGCTCCAGGTCAAAATCCAACAGGGCCTGGGCCAGGAACTCCCCCTGGGTGCGGATAGCCAGCAGTATCTCTATGTTTCGACCGTGGAACTGCCCAAAGACGTGCCTCTATCCCTGACCCTGGATCAGGGTGTAGGTAAAGCGGTTTTGGAGCTCAGCGGCGTTTCCCTCACATCGCTGGGACTGACCCTGGGGCAGGCCGATCTCTCCCTGACCTTCAAAAGCGTGAATCCTGTTCCCCTGACCACGCTGCGCCTGACCAATGGATCGGGCAAGGCCTATCTTTCGGGGTTGGGTAATGCCAACTTCGATCGCTTAAACATCATCGGGGGCGCGGGAACCCTGGATGTGGACTTTTCCGGCGCCTGGAGCCGCTCTGCCCTGGCCGACATCAAAGCCGGCGTGGGAAAAATCACCCTGCGCTTCCCCACCGATTTGGGCGTGCGGGTTGTCCTCACCAGCTCGTCACTGACCTCGCTTGAAGCAGTGGGCTTCACCAAAACCGGTGAAAACGAGTACGTGAACGCTGCTTATGGTCAGGCTCCTTTGACCTTGACGGTGAATCTGACTACCGGCGTAGGGACCATCGAGCTGATTTCGCAATAGGGGAGGGGACATGCCTGGAGAATTCATCCTCAATCTCTTAAGCTCTGCACCCGGCACACTGGTCTATCACATTCTGGTCATCATCGCGCTCTTGCCTGCCGCGGGTATCATTTGGTCGGATTGGCGCCGCAACCAGACTGAAGAGCTGCGCATTCCAGTTATCACGCTGGCAACGCTGATGGGAACGCGCCTCCTGGCGGGTTTGATAGCCCCCTTCCACGTGGATAGTACGGCGATGCTGAGTATCCTGACGGCGCCCTACCTTTACGGCGTGGAACTGCTGAGCGCCCTGCTCCTGGTGTGGTGCTTTGGTCTGGAGCATCACCATGAGCGTGCTTCGTGGCTGGTTTTTATTGTCACCGGATGGCTCCTGCTCCTGGGGCTGGCTACGCTGATATGGTACCTGGATGCCGTACGTCTTCCGATTACATACGACATCTACTGGCAGCGTTCCCTGTGGTACCTGCTCAGCACCATCACCGCCCTGGCGGGATTGGTGCTTACCGTACAACATCCGCGCCGGGTTGGACGCCGGACCGTGCGCGTAAGTTTTAGCCTGCTCGCTGTGGGCTTTGGCCTGGGTCTGATAGGCATGGATGGCCCGGCGCGCCTGATGCTGATGTTTGCTTACCCCTGGTTTGGCGTGCTTATCTATCAAGGGGCGGCGCATGATCTTCAGACCTACCGCGAGGAATTGAAGGCCTTCAGTCAAGAAGCGCTGCGGCAAAGCCAGGAGTTGCTGTTCCTGATTGAAGCAACGCGCAATATCGGGGAGTCGCTGGATCTGCATGGCATGCTGGGTGAAGTAGCTACCAATGTCGCCATGGCCTTGCGTGCCGATCGGGTGGCGATTCTGGTTTTGCCGCCCGATGCCCCTCAAATCTTGCAATTACTGGCTTTTTATGACCCGCTACAATCTGAAGTGTTCGCGGATCGTGTTCTGTCTTTGAAGGAGTATCCCATCCTTGGCCTGGCCTTGCAACAGGGGCCTGTTGTCTACCGTTTGAACGAAGACTATACTCCACTGTTACCCTTGTTTAAGCTTTTGGGTATACGCAACCCCGGCCCGGTGCTGCTGCAGCCTTTGACGCGCCGGGACCGAACCATGGGGCTGCTCATGGCTTGCAATGATGCCTCCCATGGCGCTTTCACCCCGGAACAGGAACGTCTGGCCACGACGATCGGTGTCCAGATTGCCGGTGCCCTGGAAAACAGCCGCCTGTATCAGGATGTGGAGAAAAAAGCCACGCAACTGGCGGAGCTTTTGCGGGCGCGCGAAGAGGAACTACAGCGCCAGAAAGCGATTTGGGAGAGCATGGCCGAGGGCTTGCTGGCTTGCGATGCTCATGGACGCATCATCCTGGTCAATGCCGCTGCTGAGTCCATCCTGAATACGGAACGTGCCGCTTTGGTAGGCCAGAACCTGTTAGGACTGCTAAAGGCGGCAAAACCTGCCGAAAAAGTGCATACCGGCCTGTTAATGAGCCTCGATCAGGAGCGCGAAATCATCTCCGAATTTGGCGAGCGTAAGGTGCGGATCCACCTTGCCCCGGTGATGCGGGCCGATGGTGAACGTCTGGGCCTGGTGGCCGTCCTGGAAGATATCACCCTGGAGCTGCAGGCGGAACAGGCTAAACGCGAATTCATCGCCAGCATCTCGCACGAACTACGCACGCCCCTTACCGCCATCATGGGCTACGTTGAGCTGTTGCTTTCGGGCATGACCGGGATGTTGCCGAGCGGGACCACGCAGTTCATTCAGGTCATCCGCGAAAACGCCATTCGCATGAATTCCATCACCGAAAACTTGATTGCTATTTCGGAAATTGAAAGTGGCAAACTGGGCCTGGTTTACGAAGAGGTGGTGCTTAAAAACGTGTTGGACCTGGTATTAGGGCGTTATCGTCGGCGTATCGAGGAGCGTCATCTCAATCTGAACGTAGACTTGCCCGACGACAAGTTCTCCTTTGAGGCCGATGCCTATCGCTTGCGCATCATTCTGGATAACCTCATTTCCAATGCCGTCAAATTCACCTATCCGGGGGGATCGGTGACCATCACGGCCCAGAAAATCGAGGGTGCGCTGGGCCAGCTCGATTCGGTTTCCCTGACCGTTTCCGATACGGGCGTTGGCATCCGTCCTGAAGACCAGCCGTACATCTGGGAACGTTTTTACCGTGCCTCTAATCCGCTGAGTCTGGAGGCAGGAGGGTTGGGTATTGGCTTGACCATCGTCAGAGCTCTGGTTGAGGCCCATGGTGGACGTGTCTGGGTGGATAGTAATCCTGGCCAGGGCAGCACCTTCACGGTAGTGCTACCGGTTCAGCAGAAGGTGACCCTGGCATGAACCGCGTGGTGCTCCCTGAGACAACCTGGCTGGCTGTGCAGCGCGCTGATGGCACGCGCCTGTCTTTGCGTGTTCGGCGCTGCGCTTCTTTTATCTGTCGTCTGCGGGGCTTAACGTTTCGCCGGCGCCTGTCGCACAACGAAGCGCTGTTGCTCATAGAACCTGTCGAAGGCCGCCTGAACACGGCGATTCACATGCTCTTTGTCTTTTTTCCCATCGCCGCCATCTGGATTAACGCGGAGGGGGTGGTGGTGGATAAAGTGCTGGCGCGGCCTTTCCGCCCGTATTACGCGCCGGCGCGTCTGGCTTGCTACACCCTCGAAGCGACGCCGGACTGGTTGGAGGCTTTCACGCCGGGAGACTCAGTGCGCTTTGTCGCATGGGAAGGAGAGACGTTGTGAAAAAGCGGTTCTGGATGCTCCTGGGGGCGCTGCTGCTCCTGAGCCTGAAGTGGGCCGGCCCGGTGCTGGCTCAGTCCCCTTTGCCGCCGCTCCACGTCGTCCAGGAAGGAGAATCCTTGTGGAGCATTGCCCAGATGTACGGCCTGGACGTGGATACCCTGGTGGCCCTGAACGATCTGGACAACCCCGATCAGCTTTACGCGGGGCAGGAATTGCGCCTCGCGCCGCAGGTGCCGGGCCTGGAGAGCGCGCAGTGGCGTGCCCATCGCCTGGCCCTGGGCGAGCAATTCACCGCTATCGCGCACGCCGGGCAGTTGACCTGGGAACAGCTTGCCCAGGCCAATCGGATCGTGGCGCCGGCGGCCCTGGATGCCGGTACCCTGCTTTACGTTCCACGCAGCGCCATGACCACGACCCTCACTTTCGTCCGGCCTGGCGATACCTGGCTGAGCGTGGCGCTGCGCACGGGCATCTCCGCCTGGACGGTGCGGCGTTACAATCCGCAGCCTCTATGGACGGGGCGCGGGGTGCTTTTGCCGGGCGAAGGCGAAAGCCATTATCGCCCTTATCCGCTGTTGGCCCTGGACCTCTTCCCTCAGACGGTGGTGCGGGGAGAGACTGTGGTGCTGCAGGTGGGGATGGTGACCTCGGGCACGTGCCAGCTGTTAGATTATCGTGGTGTCATGCTGCCTTGCCATACGCTGGAGCCCACACAACGCGTGGCGCTGATGGGGGTTCATCCCCTGGCCGAACCGGGGCGTTACGCCATCACCCTGACTGTATCCGCTGCCGGTTTGACCACGACCCTGGCTTTGCCTGTTCAGGTGGACGCGGGGCAATATGACTTCGAACAGCTCGAATTTGACCCTGAACGCGAGGCGCTTCTGGCCTCGGATTCCGTGCAGCAGGAGCTGGCCCTCCTGGATAGCCTGCGTTCTTTGAGTACCACCGAGCGCCTGTGGCGCTATCCCTTCCTGGAGCCGGTGGAGAACCGACCCATCACCTCGCTTTTTGGCACTCGACGGGCTTACGGCAACACCGATTATAGCAGTTATCACGCCGGCGTAGATTACGCGGCCCCGGTGGGTATGCCCGTACTGGCGCCGGCGGATGGCCTGGTGATTCTGGCACAGCCCCTCACAGTTCGCGGCAATGCCTTGATGCTGGATCACGGTTGGGGGGTGTTGACCGGCTACTGGCACCTTTCGGAAATCAAGGTTCAACCCGGCCAACGGGTCCAGCGGGGTGACATCATTGGCCTGGTAGGCAACACCGGGCTTTCGACCGGGCCGCACCTCCACTGGGAGATGTGGATGAATGGGGTGCAGGTCAATGCGCGTCAGTGGCTTACGGCTTTTGCGCCTTTGCCCGAATTTCCATCAACGGAGACTCAACCATGAACACCGATCTGCATGCTTATCGTCGGGTCCGTGGCCTTCTGGGGACGCGGGTGCATTATTATGCCCGCACAACTTCGACTAACGACTTGCTGTTGCAAATGGGCGAGGCAGGGGCAGCGGAGGGGACGCTGGTGATCGCCGACGAACAGACCGCCGGCCGCGGGCGGATGGGGCGGCGCTGGTCAGCGCCGCCGGGGACGGCACTGCTGTTCTCCCTGTTTTTCCGACCTGCCGGGGCCTTTGTGGTCCAGGCTCCGCGGATCACGATGCTCTGCGGTCTGGCCCTGATCGAGGCGATTCACATGAGCACGAGCGTGCCAGCTCAGTTGAAATGGCCCAATGATGTGATGGCGATAGACCCCGCTGGAAACTGGCGCAAACTGGCGGGGATGTTGAGCGACGTGGGCTTTATCGCCGGAAATCCGGCGTTTCTGGTGGTGGGCATTGGCCTCAACGTCAATGTGCCGCCGGAGGTATGTCGAACGCTGGGGCCTCAGGCGGGCAGCCTGATGGAGCTGCATGGAGCGCCTGTAGACCGCGTGGCTCTGCTGGATGCTTTCCTGGATCGCGCCGATGCTTATTACGCCGAATTGCAGCAGGGCTGGGATCCCTGGTCGCCCTGGGCCTCGTGCCTGGCCTGGGTTGGGCAGCGCGTGCAGTTGCAAACGCCCTCCGGGATCATCGAGGGCTTTTTTGAAGGCGTCAACCTTGGCGGTGAGCTGATTTTGCGCACCGATGACGGCTGGAAGCGGAGTTATGCTGCAGGAGACGTATCCTTGCGTCCCGTAACTTGAGGCCTGGCGTCTCTCTGAATGCCACCGCTCTACCCCTGGCATCGAGGACGGTGCGGTCCCAGGCGGTCCTGGGGGCGTGGGCGTGAATGTGGGTGTGCGGACGTCCCGTTCGCATCCGTTCGTTCCCGCGTTTTTTGATTTCCTCAGGTATAGGGTATAATGACCTCAAGCTAAGTTGCGGAGGATGCGTGTGCGTTATCTGGTGATTTCGGACATTCATGGAAACTATCCCGCGTTGCAGAGTGTCTTGATGGATGCTGCCGGGGCCTACGATGCTGTTTTGTGCCTGGGCGATCTGGTTGGCTACGGACCTAATCCTAATCAGTGCATTGAGCGTATAGCTTCTTTGCCAGGGCAATGCATCGCCGGTAACCATGACTGGGGGGTCATCGGACGCGCCGACCTGCTCGTTTTCAACATCCATGCCCGGCAGGCCTTGTACTGGACCCAGATGGAACTTCAAACAGAGCATCAGGAATACTTGCAGGATTTACCGACCTCGCTGCGCATTGGGGACATTTTGCTGGTCCATGGTAGCGTCCGCGATCCTATCTGGGAATACATCCTCGATGTGAATGCTGCGCAGGCCAGTTTTGAAAGCGAGGCTTTCAGTTTGTGTCTGGTGGGTCACACTCATATCCCTCTACTCTTTGAATGGCTTGGGTCAGGCCGGGACGTGCGCATTCTCCTGCCGGATTGGGACGGTCCGATTCACCTGGAAGGTCGGCGCCTTATCATCAATCCGGGCAGCGTAGGTCAGCCGCGCGACGGCGATCCCCGCGCCAGTTATGGCATTTTGGATACCGAAGCCCAGATTTTCCGGTATCGGCGGGTCGCTTATCCGGTGGAAATTACCCAGGAACAGATGCGCGCCCGTGGCTTACCCCAGCGTTTGATTGATCGCCTGGAATTAGGGCGGTAAGCATATGGTCAGCCCGTGTTTGCAAAACACGGGCTGTTTTTTTTGATGGGAACGATATATTCTGGCTGAACGTCTTAAAAGCATGAATCTGATTCCAGGACACGGGGGAAAAATTATGAAACGCTGGCTGGCTGGTTTATTAGGGGTGAGCATGATTTTCCTGGTTGCCGCCTGTGCCGCTGCTCCTCGGAGCGGTAAAGCGGTGCCTGACCTCGAATATGGAGGTGTGCCATCATCGGGCATGGCTCCCGTTGATAATGCCCCAGGGCAACAGGCCGAAGGTGGCGCAGCTCCATCCGCTCTGCCGACGAACGATATGCGTATGGTGATCTACAATGGCGAGCTGGAACTGGTCGTCCCTGACACACTGGAGGCGCAAAAGATCATTGGCGCGTGGCTAGACCAGGCTGGAGGGTATGTGGAATCCTCTTCCAGCTATAACTACGGCGAAAATCGAATCACGGTTGATTTGGTCCTGCGCGTGCCGGCGGATCAGTTCAATGCAACGATGGACACTCTGCGCGGCCTGGCCACTGAAGTGCGGCGGGATAGCGTCCGTTCCCAGGACGTAGGGCAGGAATACGTGGACCTGCGCTCCCGACTTCGGGCTTTGGAGCTGCGCGCCCAAAAGCTGGAGGAGTTCCTCAATAAGGCCGAGGATACCGATGCGGTGCTGCGCGTTTACAATGAGCTGAGTGCGACCCAGGTCGAAATCGAACAGGTTAAGGGGCGCATGCAATACCTGGAGCGCATGGTGGCTATGGCTACCATCACCGTTAAGCTGATTCCGGACGAACTGGCCCAACCGGTGGAAATCCCCGGCTGGCATCCCGATGCTATCGCCAAAAAGGCCATTGAGTTGCTGGTGCGGACTTTGCAGGGACTGGCCACGGTCTTTATCTGGCTGGCGCTTTACCTCCTGCCCGTTGCCCTTATCCTGGGCGTGCTGCTTTACGGTTTCATTCGCCTGCTCATGGCTTTTTATCGTCGCTTGCGACGGCGCCGTGCGTAGACCGAACTGATGACCCCTGCGAGAGCAGGCGAGGGCCAGGCCTTCGCCTGCTCTGAGCGAATTCCAGGCCAGCACCCGTGTTCCCCTGTTAAAAATCTTGACAGATTCCCCGCCTATGTTACCATCTGGAAAGCTTTTAGCCCCGAAGCACAGGCCTGGCCTGAAACTGCATGATTGAGGAGGAGAAGACCATGATGAAACGCTTGAAGATAGGCTTGTTTTTAGTGTTGGCAATAAGCCTTTTGTTGTCGGCCTGTAAGCCTGCGACGCCCGCGAACACAACACCGACGCCTCAGGCAACCTCACAGCCCACCCCCGTCCTTACGGCAACGTCAGAACCTACCCCTGTTCCGGCCAGGGGCGCTATTATTCTCTGGCATGCCTGGCGCGAAAACGAAATTGCCAGCCTCACTGAAGTCATCACCGCTTTCCGGGCGAAGTATCCTGATATTAAGTTCGACGTGCTCTATGTCCCTTTCGACGAGTTGCGCGGCAAGTTTGAAACAGCCGTGGCAGCCGGCGGTGGTCCAACCATCCTGATTGGCCCGGCGGATTGGGGCCCCATGCTGGCCGATGCCGTTCTGGTTGCCGATCTCAGCCCGCTGGCCTCGCCGGGCTTCCTGAGTACCTTCAACCCCGCGGCTTTGGGGGCCTTGCAGTACAAGGGCGCACTCATCGGTTTGCCCCACACGATTAAGGGCGTGGTTATGTACCGCAACCGGGCCATCATCCCCGAAGCACCTGCGACCGTGGACGACCTCATCGCGAAGGCGAAAGCCGCCACGCAGGGCGATGTCCTTGGCGCTGACCTGGAATGCGGCTTCTTCTTCTCCGCCGGGCACCTGGCCGCTTGCAATGGACAATTGATGGATGCTAACGGCAATCCGACCTTCAACAACGAAGCCGGTGTGTGCTGGCTCAATCTCTTGAAGGCGTTTGAAGAAGCTGGTCCCGTGGAATATTACAGCGAAAAAGATTTTAATGCTTTCAGGGAAGGCAAGGCCGGCATCATCATCGAGGGGACATGGAATAGCGCTATACTGGCCGATGCCGTTGGCGCTGATAACCTGGCCATTGATCCCTGGCCCACTTACGAGACCGGGCATCTTTCGGGCTTTGTCATGGCCGAAGCGCTCTACCTCAATGCCCGTGCCAGCGAGGAGGATAAAGCCGTCGCCTGGCTCTTCATGCAATACATGCTTTCGCCAGAGGCTCAGGCCATCCTGGCCAATCCGACGAAAGCGGCGCACTTGCCCGCGGTGATGAATGTCGAACTGTCCGATCGTCTGATGCAGGAGGCGACTACAGCTCTGGCCGGCGGCACCACCTTCCCGGTTATCCCCGAAATGGGCGCCTATTGGAGCCCCATGGATGCCGCCCTTTACGCAGTTTTGAATGAAGATGCGGATCCCGCTAAAGCGCTTCAGGAGGCCTTTGACGCGGTTACTGCGGCTTTGAAAGACCTTCGCGGGGAGTAGCGCTCATGCCTTCTTTTAAGGAAGGATGCCGATTGGAGTAGCAGGGATGCTTGATGTTGCCAGTTTGCGCCAGTGCTCCATCCTGAGTGGGCTGCGAGAGAGCACCCTGAAAGCTGTCGCCGGACGGATGCGAGTGAAACAGGTCGCTGCCGGTACCGTCATCCTGTTGCCGGATGAGCCTGCAGAAGCTGTGTACTTTGTGCTCGATGGAGAGGTGCGTCTGTCGCGAGTGTCCCGCCAGGGACGCGAACACCTTTTGACCGTCATGGGACCGGGGAGTATGTTCAACGCCGCTCCGTTGTTTGTGCCCGATGGCCGCACCCCGGTCCAGGTCCGGGCTTTGTGTCCGACTCGCCTGGCCTGGCTTGACCGGGAGGACCTGATGGATCTGCTGAACACCTGCCCGGACCTGGCCCTGGCCCTGCTGCAGGACTTTGCCGGCCGGCTCCTTTCGATGAACCGGATGCTCGAAGACCTGGCGTTGCGTTCGGTGCGCGAGCGCCTGGCGCGCTTTCTGCTCATGGTCTGCACCGAGGAGGAAGGTCTGTCACGGCGTTGGACCCAGGACGAAATCGCCGCGTATTTGGGGACTGTCCGGGATGTGGTGGGGCGAACCCTGCGCGCCTTTGCCGATGAAGGCCTTATCCGTTTTGAACGCCACCGCATCGTGATTCGGGATGTCGAAGCCCTGCGCGCCATCGCCGATGCTTCGTAATCCATGACGCCTGAAGGAGGCCAGCCTTTCATGGCTTTTGGTTTTAAAATGCGACTTTTGTCTTACCCTTCTTGATGACACTCTGGTATCCTTAAGCTCGTGAGGGACCTATGGAAAATGAATTACCGCAGATCAATCAGGCCTTGTGCACGCAGTGCGGCAAATGTGTTGAGGTTTGCCCGGCACAGGTGCTGGCCATGACGGCGGAAGGCCCAATTTTCGTGAGGCCGGAAGCCTGCCTGTACTGCGCCGACTGTGAGGCCATTTGCCCGGTTGGCGCTATTCGCTGCGAGTTTATTATTGTGGGTCCTTGAGCATGACTTTAAGGAGGATAGCATGAGTGAATACATCAACAACCAATCCCAACGTCAGGCGCGATTGCGCGAACTGATTTTACAACTCCATGCCGGTACACCTTTGGAAACCGTTAAGGAAGCTTTTGCCGCTGAATTTGGCGATGTTTCTGCCGGCGAAATCGCTGCTATGGAACAGGCCTTGATTGAACAAGGCCTGCCGGCTGAGGACGTGCAGGCTCTGTGCGACGTCCATGTTGCCGTTTTCCGCGAGTCCCTGGATCACCAGGCGGCGCCGGAGACCATCCCTGGGCATCCCGTCTTCACCTTCCGCGCCGAAAACCTGGCCGTTCAACGTGTCCTGGAAAGCCTGGAGGCGGCCCTGCAGACCTATCAACAGGGCTTCCAACAGCCCGGCCTGGAAGCGTTGCGCGCAGCTCTGGACAAACTCATGCGTTTTGACGTGCACTACCTGCGCAAAGAATATCTGCTTTTCCCGGTACTTGAACGGCACGGTTTTAGCGGCCCGTCCAAAGTGATGTGGGGCATTCATGATCAGATTCGCGCTCAGTGGAAGGACCTCAAGGCCCGGCTGGAGGCGGCAACACCGCCGGCCCCCGTCGACATCGAGGCCCGGCTCAAGCCCATGCTTCAAGCTATGCGCGAAATGATTTACAAAGAAGAAAACATCCTCTTCCATGCCTCCCTGGAACGCCTGAGCGAAAAGGAATGGGCCGATATCCGCGATCACGAGGCCGAAATCGGCTTTGCCTACGTTCTGCCGGGCAAACAATGGCAGCCGCGTCTCGACCCACGCCAGGCCGAACAGCTCACTCAGGCGCAGTCCATGCCGCGCGCGGCGTCCACGACCGCGGCTCAGCAACCGCGCCTGATTCCTTTGGACATCGGTGCTCTACCTGCGGACGTCATCAACCTGATTTTGAAAACCCTGCCGCTGGACATAACCTACGTGGATGAAGAGGATACCGTGCGCTACTTCTCGCAGAGCGCGGACCGCATCTTCCTGCGCACGCCCGATGTGGTCGGGCGCAAGGTGCAGAACTGCCATCCCCCGGCCAGCGTACACCGCGTCCAGCGCATCCTGGATGATTTCCGCGCCGGACGGCGTGACGTGGCTGAATTCTGGATTCAAATGCAGGGGCGCTTCATCCACATCCGCTACTTTGCCCTGCGCGATGCCCAGGGCCGCTATCGCGGTACCCTGGAGCTCACCCAGGATCTCACCCCGCTGCGCCAGTTGCAGGGTGAAAAACGCTTACTCGATGACTGAGGAGGATACCCATGACACCTGAGGTCGTAACACTGAAAGATCTGATCGAAGTCCAGCCGCGCGCCGTCGTAAGCCGGGAAATCCTGCGCAAGGACACGGGAACCATCACCCTGTTCGCTTTCGATGCCGGGGAAGGCCTGAGCGAACATACCGCGCCCTTCGATGCGCTGGTGTTGGCCCTGGAGGGCGAGGTCGAGGTGCGCATTGCCGGGGTCCCTTACCACCTGCGCGCCGGGGACATGATCATCATGCCCGCCCATGAACCGCACGCCCTGCAGGCCCTCACCGCCTTCAAAATGTTGTTGGTGATGATTCGGTCGTCGTAGGGGCGAAAAAATCGGTAGGGGCGAAAAATCGTTGGTAGGGGCGAAAAATTTTTCGCCCCTACTACCATCTGTACGACCGGCAAAAAAATTGTCGGTGGGGGCGAAACAACCCCCACCGACGGTTGGCGGAGAGGGTGGGATTCGAACCCACGGAGCCTTGAGGGCTCACGCGCTCTCCAGGCGCGCGCGTTAGGCCAGACTACGCTACCTCTCCGAACGGCTGGGATTATAACATGAACCGCCGATTGTGCAAGATACCAATGTCGCTCTTCTTGGACGCTTACCGGTTTTGTGTTATACTCTCCCCCATGACCAACGCGAAGCAAGATTCCATTTTCACCCGTAAACCCTCCGTAAGCTGGGGGCAACAGCTTATCGGCGCCGGAGTGGGGGCAGCGCTGGCCTGGATGCTGGCACCTTTGGGACAAAAGATCGGCCTGTACACCACCTACGCCTCCGATCAGGTGCTCCTATGGGGCGCCTTTGGGGGCGCGATGCTAGCCAGCCTGAGGGGCCTGGTCCTGGCCGGCGCGCAAATTACCGGTCAACGTGGTCCGCGGACCTTCTGGCTCAACCTTGGTGTCACGTTGGGCCTGATGCTTTTCCTCATCCTCCTTCTCTTGTTACTGGCCTGGGGCCTGGGGGCGCTTATTCGTCTGATTGGCTTATGACCCTCCGGGCATTCCGTTTAAGTCAGCGTGCACTGGGCCAGGCGGATTCAGATGCAGGGAAAAGAGGGGGTGTCCTGGCGCTCCTTGAAGCGGATCCAGTACCGGGGCTTCTTCCGCACCTCCCAGATCGCCTTGCGCGGCCGCATCTACGCCCAGGCTGCCTGTCTCACTGGGCGTTATCCACGCTCACACGCTTCACCCATGGAGGTACTTCATGCGTCATACGACCTTGATGATCATCGCCTTGCTGCTGCTCATCCTGACAGGCTGCGGAGCGCGCCCCAGCGCTACTCCGGCGCCTACGCCGACCCCTATCGTCGTCGAACAATGGGCCAATGCCGCCGAAGCCAGCTCTGAATTTGCCTGGCCCGATTGGAGCGCGCTTCAGGCTGTAGGCGAGCCGAACGTGGCCCAATGCGCTGACGATCCCCGCGCCTGGGCCTCGGCCCGGGGCAACGGCCTGGAGTGGCTTGAGCTCACCTTTGCCCAGCCGGTCTATCCGCGGGAGCTGCGCATCCATCAGGCCCTGGGCCGGGGAGCCATCGCTCGCGTCCTGGTACGAGACGGTGTCGGCGAGCTGCACCTAGTCTGGGAGGGCGAGGATACCGGGACGGCCTGTCCGGGTGTCTTGAGCATCCCCCTCACGCGCACCGACTACCGCGTTACGCGAGTACGCATCGAAATTGACGAGTCGCGCACCGGCTTCTGGAACCTGATTGACGCCGTTCAGCTTGTGGGAGAAAAATGAACCCTATGGGTGACTTGCTTTATCTGGCCATCCTGGGGACCTTGCTGGCCCATTTGGTGATGGCCGGTCTGGCCCTCACTGTGCCGCACTGGTTCCGGCGCTCCCTCTACGCCCTGGGCCTGGCATGGACCTGGCTCAGCCTGGGGCTCCTGGCTTTGCTCCTGGCGCTAGTGACGGATGCCTTTACCTGGCATTACGTGGCCCAGCATTCGGCCCGCGATCTGCCGCTGGTTCTTAAAATCACGGCCGTTTGGAGCGGGCAGGAAGGGTCTTTGCTTCTATGGAGCTGGTTACAGGTCGGCCTGAGCCTGTGGGCTTTGACCCATCTGCCCCGTTCGGCCCGCCCCCTGGCCCCCTGGTCCGCCCTGATTTTGGGACTGCTCAGC
>DAOTZR010000182.1:0-7032 GCA_034434315.1 Anaerolineae bacterium | reverse complement strand
GCCTCGAGCAACCCTTTATTACCCGGCGTTCCCATCACTGCGGCTGCATCCTTCACACCGGGTACAGCCAAAATGCCTTGGGCGATCTGCAACAGGGTAATAGAATCATAGTACTCCCCACCTTTAATCCAGGTTTTCTTAATCAAGTGAACCTCCTTACTGAACAAGATTTTTCTAACTCCCAAGCTCCAACCTGGCTAAACTCACGCAGCCAGAAACCCGTGCAACATATCCGCGCCCGAAGTAGCCCCAAAAGCCAGAACACGCCGCGCGGCCCGGTCCAGCGCCATCAAAGGCCCATGGGCCAGCGCCTGTAACAGATCCATCCACGCCACATTAACCAGACCATCCCGTGCGGCAGATAAAAAAGCGCGGCTCAGGCGCGTGGTGCGCGGAGCCGCGGCTGCATACATAGGGGCCGCCAGGGCGGCATGCCCCATCAAATGGAGGCGCAACATCACCCCGGCTAGAACATCATCTCCCGTTGGCGTAAGTCCCGGCCCCAACCCGGCCAGCGCGGATGCCGCATCAATCAGTCCGGAGGGGTCAGGCTGATGCAAGGCCTGCTTCAGGCGCTCAAATGCCGGTAAAAGGTAGGACGGCAATGGATGCTGAGACAAGGTATCTTGCAAGAAAGCCCAAAAACGCGGAACTGGCGCTAAGCTCTCCCAATCAGGGCGCGGAATCCAGCGCCGGGCCTGACTGAAATCCAACATCCACGTGTCCAGCATTAAACAGGTGGAGGAAACAGCGATTAGCTGATAGCTTGCCGCAAGAGGCGGCAGATGGTCAACGACGATATGAAAAGGACCAGCTCCAACATCGGGCGTGACCAGAGCCACGACGTGCTCATCCCAGGCTAAATTGAGGGCGCGTTGAAAACGGCCTAAAACCTGCAGGCGATCGGGGAGCCTGACCTGCAATGTTTCCCAAAGCCCAGAACAAACCTCAACGACCGATATGACGTCCATGGATTGCATGCTATCGGAATCCTATATCGTCTGACTGACAGACTATTGAAGCCAGGAGGATTTGGGCTACTTTGGCTAAAGATGGTTTCATTTTATGGTGATTTTAAAACCTCACCAAGTGACAATGTACGCGTCAGAGTATGACAATTATCCTTGTCTGACATCTGACATCAGAGAGGTCTCTTGTTCATTAACAATTGACAGGAATGTTGATGATGGTACGATAACATAAAGTTTGCTTGTAGAAAAGTGAGATAGCGCAAGATGAAAAATAAACATAGCCTATCATCGGACGTACTCCAGCAATTACTCAATATGGCCCAAGGAGTACCGACAGCCTCGCCCGGTGAATTCTCCAAAACGTTGCGCGACCTGCTGCGCACTAGCGATGATAGTACATTGAAAGTCCTGACCCGTGAAGAAACTTTTGGCATAGGCGAAATCCTTATCCAGCAAGGCCAGCAGGAAGATTTCCTCTATGTCATTCTCTCCGGGCGTGTACTGGTATTCAGCGGAGACTTACACGACCCCCTTATTCTGGGCATTCGCGGCGTAGGGGAATGCCTGGGTGAAATGTCCATGATAGACAATGCCCCACGCTCAGCGACCGTAGTGGCGCTAGAACCTGTCCGGGTTCTGCGCATTGAACGTGAGGCCTTTCTTCGACTCTTGCAACATGAACCGGAATTCACGTTGCGCCTGATGCATTTGTTGAGCCAGCGCCTGCGCCAGGCAGAAGCCTTTCGCGACGTCGAAAAACATTCCCAGCGCCTCATCCGCCGGAAAGTCAATCGTCTGGTAGAAGAGAAAAGGGCGCTGGAAGAGGCCCGTCAGATTCAGCAGACCATGATCAATTTCATCGTCCATGACCTGCGCAATCCCCTGGGCATAGTCAGCAACGTTCTGGAAATGCTGGAGATTATGCTTCCGCGTGACCAGGTCCAGAGCAACGAAGATCTTTTCCAAATGGGCCAGGTCGCTGTCGCCAGAATGCAAAGTTTGATCGAAACGCTCCTGGATACAGCCCGCTACGAAGCCGGACAAATGGAATTGATGTTAAGCGAATTTTATGTGTCCGAGCTGCTAGACCTTGTCACCCGAATGCAACAAATTCGCGCGCAATCCAAAGCCATCACATTGACGCTTCAGGCAGCCCCTCAGCTCCCTTCCATCACCGCCGACCAGGCCCGCATTGAACGGGTACTGGCCAATTTGATTGACAATGCTATCAAGTACACGCCTTACGGCGGGACAATCCAGGTCAGTGCACAAGTAATCGAGCAAGAGGGAACACGCTGGATAGAGTTTCGCGTAAACGATAGCGGACCGGGCATTCCGCCAGAAGCGCGCGAACGCATTTTTGAACCTTTTGTGCAATTGGGCCAAAGCCATAGCGGTCTAGGCCTGGGTCTGAACTATTGCCGCCTGACCGTAGAGGCACATGGGGGTAAAATCTGGGTCGAAGATGGCGAGGGGGGAAGCGGAAGTTGTTTCGTCTTCACCCTTCCCCTCACCCCTACCGCTGAAGACAAGGTCTGTTAGCCGCTCAGGCGTAGACGCGCCGCAAGAAATCGCGTACAGCAGCCAGGTAATCGGCATAGGCCTCGCGCCGCACACTGTGGCCAGCTCCATGCAAGGCCACTACTTCTGCCTGCGGCTGGATGTGGAGCACCTCCCGCGCCACCTCTGGCGTCACAATAGCACCCGCAGCCACATCCCCCGTGATAAGCAGCAGGGGGCAGGTGATGGCCAGCACGGTCTCCCGCCAAGGACGCCACCAGGGCATGGGCCAGTCGAGAAAACGTGGATCCAGGCGCTGCTTGGACTCGGCCCAGGGGCGATACTCGCTCGCATCCCAGTCAGGATGTTGCATCCGCACCTGTTCAATCAAAGCATCTAGGCTTTGACTTTGCGCAAAGGCAATCCACTGGCGGTAATGTTCGCGCGCGGCCTGTTCCTGAGTTGCCAGATCCGCACTATCACGCCAGGGGGGATCTTCCAGAATGAGAGCGCGCACAGTATCGGGCGCGCGGGCTGCCGTTTCAGCGGCGATGCTCGCTCCCATGGAATGGCCCAGCAGCACGGGGCGTTCCAGACCCAACGTCCGCATCAGCGTGAGCATATCCTCTACCAGATCCACTGGCCGGCCCGGTTCCATGCGGGCCGAACGGCCATGCCCACGCACATCGGGGAGAAGCAGCTCGTACTCCCCAGCCAGATCCTGTACAAGCCGGGGCCAGCACGTGCCATCATCCGAAAAACCATGGATGAGCACCAAAAGCGGGCCGCGTCCCACCCTCCGATAGGCCAGGCTACCCCCGGAAACGAGGACCTCGCCCTCACTCATCGTAATTCCACTGAGAGTGCCACCCACATGCATTGCAAAACGCCTCACAATCCAGATAGATATCCTCGGATTCAAAAACCCCTTCGGAGTACACCACAACCACATCGTGACTGTGACAGACCAGACAACCTTCCTCGGCGGGGTAAGGGCCCTGCCAGTGCTTCAAAGTCGGGACGATATAATCCCGGATGGGCAGACCAAAACCACGACAGAGCGACTCCAGGCATACCCAGCGGGGATGACGCAGATCGCCGCCCCGCCCGTAAAGAAAGCTCTTCTTGCTGGCGGATTTATCCAGGTGAGGGCTGCGCAGGACCTTCAACCACCACTCTGTTATCGGTGATGTAAGCGGCGGAGAAACGGGACGCAACAGGGCGATGATTTCTTGATAAGCCTGCAATTCATACTCAAAGCTGGTGCGCCGTGTCTCGTAGCTGGCCAGATCCAGTGCCGTCGCCCCCTTTTGGGGGCCATCACCCACCCGCAAGGCGGGATTGGCCCCTGACGCCAGCAAAAGCCGAACCATCTCCAGATTGCCCTGCAGGGCCGCTTCGTGTAAAGGCGCATATCCCCACACATCCTGAGCGTTGGGATCGGCCCCACGCAACAGCAAGACCTGGGCCAGGCGCACCGCCAGATCCGGGGGAATGGCGGCTTGAGCTACGGTATGTAAAGGCGTGCGTCCAAAACTCGTGCGCTGACGCGGGTCTACCGGCGGATCGGCCACCCAACGATACGAACGCACCAGGTTGGGAGCATGCCAGTCCACGCCTTTAATGACGCTGTGATTCATGTCCGCCGGCAACCATTGCAGGGGGGTCCGTTGCGCCCGGAGTATGTGCAGAGCCGTCAAATGTCTGAAGGCCTGGGGGATTATCGTGATCGCACACTTGCTGATATCCAGAAGCTCCAGGTGCTCCAGGTCGCCAATCTCGCCCGGCAAAGCCGTGAGGTACTCATTTTGAGAGAGATCCAGACTGCGAAGCTGATTCAAACGCCCGATACAGCGCGGTAAGCCTGATAATTTGGTGGCGCTGCAAGCGAATCGCTCCAGTTTATGCAAGCCTCCGATACTTTCCGGCAAGGCCTCAAGGGGATTATGGCTCACATTGAATTCTCGCAGCTCTTTAAGGCTGCCAATCTCATCGGGCAAGAGAACCAGGTGATTGCTTTCCAGGTTAAGTTGCTGGAGTGACTCCAGGTCCGCCAAAGAAGCAGGGAGGCGGGTGAGCTGATTGGCGCTGAGGTCCAGAACTTGCAGGGCTTTAAGCTGGCCTATACTGGCCGGCAGAGTCGTCAAGGCATTGTGGTCCGCGCGGAGAATGCGCAGGGTAGAGAGACGTCCCAGGCTCTCCGGCAAAGAGGTCAGGGCATTCTGCCCCACATCCAGCGTCTCCAGGGCCCTCAACTCGCCCAAAGAATCGGGCAAAGCTTGAAGCTGATTTTCCCGTGCATACAGCACTTTCAAGGCCCGCCAGGATTCCAGGCCATCCGGCAAGCGGGCAAGGCGATTTTTGCTCAGGTCCAGTTCTTCCAGGGTAAGCCATTGGGGAATGGCATCGGACCAATCCGAAAGGCCACAGCGCTCCAGAAGCAAGACCTGCAAAGCTGGTAAAGCGCATAACAGAGACGGCAAAACCTTGAGCAAATTGTGATTCAGGCTCAGACGCCGCAGGTGGGTCAACTCCGCCAGGCTTTCCGGAAGCCTTGAGATGTAATTATCATCCAGTGTAAGGTTTTCGAGCTGGTGTAACGCACCGATGGTTTCGGGCAGGGTCCGCAAGCGCACGTCAACAAGGGAAAGGCTGCGCAATTTGCGTGCCCGTCCCAGGCTTTCGGGCAGGACACCAAGCGGATTATGATCGAGAATCAGGACTTCTAGCTGAGGTAATTCGAAAATGAACTCAGGCAAGGTTTCCAGTGCATTGTACGAAAGATCGAGCACGCGCAATTCGGTCAAGTGCATCAACTGATCCGGCAAGCTCTGCAGGCGATGGTGAGCCAGAATCAGATGCGTCGTCGTTTGAGCTTCCTCCAAAGCCTGGACTATAACCCTGGGTAGTTTTTCCATGAAAGCCCTCAACGCTTTGTTTTGTATAACGTTCCTCAAAAGTTACATCAAAATGGGATTTATGCAAGTGGCGAGAGGAGGAGAATGGGGGAGATGATGCAACACGCCCACAATGCCCTTTTCAACATCGCAGCATGTCCAGTTTTGAGGTAAAATAAGCTTGTGAACGAAGGACATGTGCTGACCAGGGTGATCGTTTGTTCGCCTGAATGGGAATATACCCATCCGGACTCTCTGGCGAAACACAACCTGAGTGCCGTAGCCGACCTCAAGGAAGCGTTGGAACAACATCAAAAGCTGGTGGCCCGGCTCCGTGCTTTTGGCGCTCAGGTCATTGATGCACCCGAATTACCCGGCCATCCCAATTCGGTCTTCACACGCGATATGGCTGTCGTCGCCCGCGGCGGCTACATTCACCTGACCATGGGCCTGCCCACCCGACGCGGGGAGGATGACTGGATGGCGCAACTCCTGCGGTCGCAGGGGTTGGAGGAGGTAGGGCATGTCACCCTGCCTTCAACCGCGGAGGGAGGCGATGTAATTCTGGCCGGACGGGTGGCCTTTGTGGGGATTTCGCACCGCACCAACAGCATGGGGGCCTGGGATTTGAAGGGCATTCTGACCCGCCTGGGCTATCAGGTGCGCGTCACGCTGGTCCGCAGCCCTTCACTACACCTGGGCGGAATGATGAGTGTGGTGGGACCGGAACAGGTTCTGGCCTGCGCCCAGGTCTTTCCTGAGGGGTTCTTCGACGGTTTTGATGTGCTGGCGGTACCCCGCGAGGATTTTATCAGCGGCAATGTGATTACTCTGGGACGGCGCGAAGTCATCGTGGAACAGCGGAATACGTCGGCTCAACGTGTTTTGGAACAGGCAGGTTTCATAACCCACCACCTCGATTTAAGCGAGTTTGTCAAAGGGACCGGTGGCCCAAGTTGTTTGATTTTACCCGTCGAGCGTGTCCCCGCTTAAAGTACCCGCCAGCTCTCTCTGGAGCGCCAGCTATAGGTCCACGCCTCACCCAAGGACACCGACTCAGTCGGCTTCAGGGCACTGAGTGCAAGGCGCCGGCGCAGGCCCAGGCCAATGCCTGCCTGCAGCCTGGCACGAGGATGTGGCGCGGAGGCCCAGCGACGCTACGCGCCCCTACCATGGCCATACCATCATTACATGACCCCGACCATCCGGATAATCCCGTTCAGGCAGTTCGGTACATCACGTCGGAGGTCAATGGCTAGATGAGCCTGGTAATGGCCCCAGACGTTCCTATGTGGTGCGATTCATTCCTTACGTTTCTCGACAAAGCAAGTGGTACGTGACGACAACATGATAAGCACTGTCTTTTAGACGACTCAGGCTCGCTCGTGAAGGCCATGACCCTTGGGGCTGTCCGGATCTGGCTTACCGATTGCGCAGGAGGAGGGGTAGATAAACCTTCCCCTGCGCTCGAATAAAGAATACTCCGCCACCCAAAGTTCCGGCATAGAGCGTGGTCGGCGTCTGCGGGTCTATCGCCAGAGTCTCGACATATTTACTGCCCAAACCGCTGTTGATTGCGACCCAGGTTCCACCGCCGTCCGTACTCTTGAACACACCGCCTCCCCAGGTCCCGGCATAAAGGGTGGTCGGGGCCTGCGGATCTA
>DAOTZR010000181.1:0-2816 GCA_034434315.1 Anaerolineae bacterium | reverse complement strand
AAGATCCGCTCCAGCCAGGCCTGCCGGATCGCCGGGGGCTGCGTCTCCAGGCCAAACCCCAGGTAGAAGAGCGCCCCGGCCTGGAGTGCGGCGGCGCTGCCCTCCCCATAGGTGGCGACGATGTGCGCTGCTTCACCGACGGGCTCCAACGCTTCGGCAGGGACCTCATCCCCAGCCGCCCCTAACCCCGCCAGCGGACCAAGCCCGCTGACGGTCCAAAAGCCCGCCAGGGGGCCACCCCAACGCGCGCGCAGAACCTGGCTATAGAAGGCCGTGCCGTCCAGCGCGGCCCCGATCTGGCTACCGGTGAGCAGGAGAGGCCCGCCCGCGTCCAGGTAGGCGCTCAGCGCTGCGCGCTCAGCCGCATCCAGGGGATTTCCGGCGTCGGCGCAGAGCCAGACCACGGCCTGGTAGGGGGATAGGGTCTCAGCGTCCGGTGTGCCCTGCGCGCTCACGTCCCAGAGCGCAAAGGGATAGCCCAGGTCGGTCAGCGTGGTCAGCAGGGGGGCGTTGGCGGAACTGCCCCCATCGTCATCTACCACCAGCAGGGGCGGCGGCGGCAGCAGCCGGAAGCGCAGGGTTGAGGTAGCCTGGGCGGTGACGGTGACGACGGCGCTGCGCACGGGGTAGCCTTCGGCCTGGGCCTGCAGGGTGTGGCGCCCAATGGGCAGCTCCAGGACGAGCTGCGGCGTCGCCAGGGCGCTGATGGTTGTGCCCACCACGCTGATGGTGGCGGTGAGCGGTTGCGCCGTGCCCACTTCTTGCACGTTGATGGTGACCCAGCCCCGTGGCAAGGGGTAGAGTGTGAGGTCGCGCGTGACCGTCTGGTTGGGGCTGATGGTGACCGACTCGGCCGCATCAACGTAGCCCCAGGCCCTGGCGCTCAGGGTGTAGTCGCCGGCCCGGCCCTGGAAGCGATAGCTGCCATCGGCAGCGGTGACGGCAGTGAGGGTCGCAGCGGCGTTGCGCAAGGTGACCGTGACGCCCGGCAGGGCCTGGCCGGTGCGGGCGTCGGTCAGCCGTCCGGTCAAGGTACCATCGGCGGCGACGGTGAAAAAGGCCGCGGGCAGGGGGCCCCAGGCCCCGCTGTTGTCACGTCCGCGCACCAGGATCATGTGCCGTCCCGTGCTCAAAGTCCCGCTGGGCAGGCTGCCCGTCACGGTTTCCCGTGCACTGTTGAAGGCCCCATCCGCGGCCTGGAGCGAATAGGCGCGCCCTCCCGCCCAGGGCGGCGTATCAATGTATGCCTCGGCGGCCATCAGGGGCCGACTACCGGTCTGCGCGTCGTCAATCACGGCCTGCAGTTGGAGGGCCTGGCCGGCGAGCAGCGGCTGAGAGTTCAGCACCTGCAGGCTGGTGACATCTGGTCCGTAAGCCAGTTGATACGGCTGACGGGCTACTTTGGCCGCGTACAGAAGCATCTGCACGTTGGGGGGAACCAGCGCCGGATACAGGGAGCAGGCGGGGTAGAAGCCGGCATTGCCATCGCCGACTTCGATGGTGTAGCCGGGCACGCCCAGCTCGGCATAGACCCAGTCATCCGCCGTGCCGGCGGTGGGGTAGAGGCCCTGGTAGGATTGCGACCCGTGATAGCCAGTGATTGCCGCCAGTTTGAGGCCCAAGGCGGTCATTTCGGCGCTGTTGGGTGGCGCCGCCGGCGTATCCCCCCAGGGCCATAGCACCAGGTTGCCGTAACTGTGAATGTCAATGAACAGGCCTTCGGTGGTCAGGGGGGCCGGCTGGCCGGCGCCTGGATCGCCCTGATCCCTGAACACGCTGCGCAGATAGGCCGCAACGGCCTGGGTCTCCGGCTCGGAAAGCGGGCCCGTGCCCGGATAGGTGCTATCACAGGGGCTGCCGGCCCCCGCAGCGTTCCAACGGAAAGGGTAGTTGCGGTTCAAATCCACGCCGTAGTAGCTGGAGTAAATGCAGCCCTGGGGATTGGTGTTCTTGCGCCACCAGGCCCAGGGTTGCCCCGGCTCATTTTTGATGTGCCCATCGGGGTTGACGGACACCAACACCTCGATGCGCTGATGGTCCAGCAGCCAGGTGATGTCGGCGTTGGTGTTGTAGCCTGTGAGCAGGGTTTCGATGAAGGCCAGACTCACTTCAGGCGTGATCATCTCCCGGCCATGGACATTGGACATAACGAAGAGCAGGGGTTTGTCCTGGCCCGTGGCCTTGTTGGTCAGGCGCAGAACGTAGAGCGGGCGGTTTTCATAGCTGCGGCCAATTTCGATGAGCTGGGTCAGGTTGGGGTAGGCCGCGGCCCATTGCTGCAACTGCGCGTACATCTCGGCGACGGTATGATAGCAGGGGTAGCCGGGCACGGTTTGCCGGGTCGGCGGCACGGGCAGGGGATCAAGCTGATATCCATCCGCGCGCAGCCGGGCCTCCTGCTCCGGGGTGACGTAAGCCAGGGCTGTCTGAGCCTGGGAATCCACCTCCCAGATGTCCAGCCAGGCTGCCAGTTTACCCAGCTCCTCCGAGGTAGTGTAAGCCAGGCGCACGGGTCGGGCCGCGCTGTTTTCCTGCGCCTGCAAAGGCGCGTACAAGGCCAACATCAGGCCAAGAAACAGGGCCAGGTTGATCCATGAACGATGGTTATGATGCATGGTTAGGGCAAAACATGTTTTGCCCCAATCCCAAAATTTTTTCACCCCTATCATTTATTTTTACCCCCGCCAGTAGGGGCAAAAAATTTTTTGCCCCTACAAAATTTTTTACCCCTACCGGACCATCTGACGTTCAGGGACAGGCACATCCCAAAACAGGGCACGCACCGGTCCCCAATGGCCCTGTTCGTCCTGCCCCTG
>DAOTZR010000180.1:0-3274 GCA_034434315.1 Anaerolineae bacterium | reverse complement strand
TATCGCTTTCACCTGCACCGGCTCCATACCCCAGCGCTGGACCGCCAGATCTCCCTCTTCTCCTCCCCCACGCCCGGCTTCCACAGCCACCACCAGCCCCAGGGTTAACAGACTCGCCCAAACCAGACTTATGCCTATCCGCCCGTACTTTTTCATCATGATATCCTCCCCCAAAAAAACGCTCCCTGGAGCAACGCAAACCATTGCGTCCGATCTTTATGCCCCCAAACGCAAAGGCAATGGTCAGGGATAGAAGAGCGTTGTAAACACTGCCATGTCCGTGGAAAGAAACTGCGATGAACGAGGTTACCTTACAGTATAATCCCCAATCAGCACCGGGGCAAGACGAGCAACAAAAAGGGCGGGACCTGAGGCCCCGCCCACAAACGCAAGACGCTGGTTACGCGCGGCGGCGCAGCAGCACCAGGCCGAGGCCCAACCCCAGAACCGCCACCAACACACCCACAGGCACAACTGTGCGAGCCGTTGCACCCTTGAACGCAACAGCACTCGGACCCAAAACAGCGAAGGGAGCTTCAGCAAATTCCATTCCGCCCGTACTTGGTTCCTCAGGGAGTAAAATCATTTTGTAATTTCCCTTGTAAATCGGGTTATTGGCAATTGACAGGGTAAATGAACCAGCGTAAGTTTTATCAGCTGTAGGCAGCCCTGTCGCTTTGTAAATATGATGAGTCATTCCAGTTTGGGCGGGGCAATCGCCATTTTCCGAGGGCGTATAAGCAAAATTAGCGTCAAGAAAATTGAAGCCTGACTTATACTTTAACGTGATGGGATCGGGCCAGGTATAAGCGCCATCCAACCCGCTGGAAATATAAAGGCAAAAGCGGGTTGTGCCGTCACCAGAAGTCAAATTAGCATTGATGTAAACCGTTCCGGAATGTCCCACCCAAATAGAATCCGGGGTGATCGAAAATTGATTGACCCCTTCGATGCCCCCTTCGGCCAGAACCGTGCCGGCAAAGCCCAGTGTCAGCAACAGCACTAAAAACATGCTCATCCAGCGTGACGTTTTCATGACAGACCTCCTTCAAAAGCTATGGATTGAACTGAATCAAATAAGCCGGTGCAACTTCCCATGTGCTCGCAATCCCCTGGATACCACCTCCTTTCTGCAGTATTTCTATATGCTTAGTAGCAAAGAAGGGCCAAAAAGTTCAAAATTGGTGACACGAATTTTCGTGGTACCAGAAGGTCAATCACACAGGCACAAAATGCAGTATAATTTTTCATACTCCTGGAGAGCTTCGCCATCCGACAAAAGTGGTTTACACTGGAAGCTAAAAACGCTCAGCCAGGACGTGCCTTGAAGGAGCTGGTATACCGTGAAAACCCATCCAGGTTGGCAGAAAACCCTTGGGGTGCTTGTGCTCATCGCTCTGCTGGCGCCTGGGCCGGCGCAGACCCGTCCAGGACAGGCTACCAGCGGACGCATCCCCACGGCCCCAGCCTACGACGCTTACATCGCCACGCTCATCGGCCAGGTGCGCGCCGAACGCCTGGAGGATTTGATCGCCGGGCTGAGCGGTGAGCGTCCTATCACTGTCGGAGGGCAATCCGTCACCCTGACCACCCGCTATACCTACAGCGGGGAACCTCTCCGCCAGGCCACGCAATACGTCTACGAACGCATGGCCGGACTGGGTTACACGGTCAGCTACCACTCGTACCGGTACAATGGCTACGATCTGCGCAATGTGGTGGCCGAGAAGCGGGGCCTGACGCATCCTGAAACGGTCTTCATGCTCACGGCACACCTGGATTGCCGCGCCACCTGGCCTCACAACCCCGCTCCCGGCGCAGATGATAATGCCAGCGGCACCGCCGCCCTGCTGACTATCGCCGAAGCCCTGGCCCCCTTGTCCTTCGAATATACCCTGCGCTTTGCATTTTTCACCGGCGAGGAACAAGGCAAGCGCGGCAGTTCGGCTTACGTCGGCGATCTATACCGCACCGGCGAAAACATCGCCGGGGTGTACAACGTGGACATGATCGGCTGGGATAGCGACGCCAGCCCGGATTTCGATATCCACACGCTTGCCACCTCCACCCCCAACGACAGTCACGCCCTGGCCGACTTACTGGTCCACGTGATTGACCTGTATGCCCTGCCCCTGGCCCCGCAAATCCTGTATTCAGGCACCGATTTTTCCGATCACTACAGTTTCTGGCACTACGGCTATCCGGCGGTGTTCGTCATCGAGGATTACTACAATGCCCGCGGCGGCCCTTACGCCCCGCGCGACTGGAATCCCAATTATCACACAAAACAGGACCGCCTGGCAACGCTGAACCTGGCCTATATCCAATCCATCGCGCGGGCAGTGATGGCAGCAACGTTGCACCTGATCCGCCCTCTGCGCGAGCTGCGCGGAACCGTCACGGCCCCCAATGGCGCTCCCCTCGTCGCAACGCTGCGCCTGACCGATGCTCAGGGTCAGGTCCAGACGGTCACCGTTTCCGGCGCGTATAGCTTCACTCTCCCCGCTGGCCACTACACCCTGGAAGCCAGCGCCGAACGCCACGATAGTCGCACTTTCACCATTGACCTCACTGGCCTCAGCCCGCAAGTCCTGGACATTGTCCTCACCCCCTGGCCTTTTTACCGCGTGAACGGCCAGGTGCGCGAAGCGCTGACGGAGCTGCCTTTGCCCGGCACCCTGGAAGTGGACGGCGGCGCGCCTCAAGCTGTGGCCGGGGAATTCAGCCTCAACCTGCAACGCGGCGAACACACCCTCACAGTGCGTGTCCCTTATCACTACCCCCAAACGCGCCTGCTGCAACTGGAGCGCCCGCAGGTCGTGACGTTCACCCTTGCCCCCACACCGTGCCTGCTGGTGGTGGATGACGATGGTGGCAGCCAGGCCGAACAGGCTTATCGGGAAGCCCTGGAGGCGCTGGAGTATCCTTATGCTTTGTGGACGGTGGCCCCTGGTAGCGCTGGCCCGCCCGCGGATAAACTCGCGCTCTATCACGGTGTAATCTGGGTGACGGGCAGCGCCACCGCTCCGCTGGGCGCTGCGGATGTGGCCGCGTTGCGGGATTATCTCGTCCACGCTGGACGCCTGGTGCTGGAAGGCGCCTGGCTGGGCAGCGGCACCTGGGACGGGGAGAGTTTCCACGCCCTACCTGCGGGGCACCAGGCCCCTCCAACCACGGTCAATGGCAGCGCCTGGCTGGAGCAGATAACGTTTGAGCTGCCCGCACCCGGCGGAGAAATCCTCATACCGCAGGCCGAAGCCTTGATCCTGGCGCA
>DAOTZR010000179.1:0-14728 GCA_034434315.1 Anaerolineae bacterium | reverse complement strand
GAGGGACCAGCCGTGTCCTTGAAGGGATCACCAACCGTATCGCCTACCACGCCGGCCTTGTGAGCCTCGGATCCTTTACCGCCGAAGTAACCGCTTTCAATGTATTTCTTGGCGTTGTCCCATAGACCACCGGCGTTAGCCATCAGTAGAGCGAAGATGATGCCCGTGACGATGGCTCCGCCCAGGAAGGCTCCCAGCGCCTCCGGTCCCAACACAATGCCGACGATGAGCGGGAGAATGACCGCCAGGAAGGCCGGCAAAATGAGCGAGGTCAAGGCGCCTTGAGCTGCTAGGCTGACGCAGGCCTTGTAATCGGGCAGGGAGGTACCGGCCAGAATGCCCGGATCGCGTTTGAACTGCTGACGAATCTCTTCGATCATCTGGAAGGCGTTGCGTGTAACGGACAGCATGGTCAAAGCACTGAAGAGGGGCGGAGTCATGGCGCCCAGGAACATGCCGCCAATCACCAGAGGGTTACGCAGGCTCAGGGCGATAGCGATGCCTTCAGCGGCCATTTCTTCGGCATAAGCGGCAAAGAGCGCCAGCACCGTCAGAGCTGCCGCCCCGATGGCAAAGCCTTTGGTGATGGCCTTGGCCGTGTTCCCCGCTGCATCCAACACGTCCGCGGTGTCAATCACTTTTTCGGACATGCCGGCCATTTCGGCGATGCCGCGGGCGTTATCCACGATGGGGCCATAAGCGTCCGAGGAAACGATCATGCCACTCACAGCCAGCATACCCACTGCAGCAACGCCTACGCCGTACACGCCGTTAATCACCTGCGACTGTTCACCCAGGAAATAAGCGACCAGCGTAGCCACGACAATGCCCAGGATCGAGGGCACAATGCTGATCAGGCCGTAGCTGAAGCCCGTGATGATGGTAATAGCCGCACCGGAATCAGAGACGCGCGCCGTTTCGATGACAGGCGGGCGATCGTCGCCGGTGAAGAAATCGGACGAAAAGCCGATGATCATGCCCGTCACCAACCCGGCCAGGGTAGCCAGGATCGCCGCTGTGTCATAGTGGAAAACCAGCCCCAGGGCCACAACCAGCACGGCGAAGATACCGCAGGTGAACAGGGTGCCGTTGTTCAAAGCCCGGCCGGGCTTGCCGCCCTCGCCTACGCGCACCAGTTGCAGGCCCAACAGCGAAGCAATCATGCCCAGCACGTACAAAATCAGCGGGAAAACAATGTACTGCGCGCTAAAGCCCCCCTGCAAAGTAGCCCCCAGGAGCATGACCGCTACGGCACTGGCCACGTAACTATCGAAAATATCCGCCCCCATACCGGCCACATCGCCGACGTTATCCCCTACATTGTCGGCGATAACCGCCGGGTTGCGCGGGTCGTCTTCGGGAATGCCCACTTCCACCTTGCCGACCAGGTCGGCGGCGATGTCCGCCGTTTTGGTGTAGATGCCGCCGCCGGCTTTGGCCAGCAGGGCCAGGGTCGAAGCGCCAAAGCTAAAGCCCAACACCACTTCCGGCGTACGGGTGAGCAGGTAGAGCAGGCTCATGCCAAAGATCGCGATACCCACCATCGCCAGGCCCATCACAGAACCGGCGCGGAAGGCGATGTTAAAGGCCGGATTGAGGCCCTTTTCCGCCGCTGTAGCCGTGCGCACATTGGCCATCACGGCAATGGTCATGCCCATGTACCCGGCAATGGCGGAAAAAACTGCCCCCGTGATAAACGCCCCGGCCATGGTGAAACCAAAACCGGGATTGCGGGTCTGGGCGCTAAAGACCAGGGCGATGACCAGTGCCAGGCCCGCAGCCAGCATCACCAGCGCCGTGTACAATTTACGCAGGTAGGAAATCGCGCCATCGCGAATCCAACCGGCGACCTGCTGGGCCCGTTCCGAACCAGCATATTGCCGTTGCACCCAAAAGTAGATGTAGAGCGCCACACCTACCGCAGTCAGACCTAAAACGATACCCAGAATAAGCCAGATGGTTTCAGACATGCTATGACCTCCTGAAAAATAAATTTGTGATAAGTATTGCCGGTCAGAAACCAGACACAATACAGGCGGGTAGCCCACTTCAAAGAAGGGACTCCCGCCTGGCGGTTACATTTCAGCCGAACGCCACCAGTTGTAATGTTTAGCCCGCAACTCGTCGCGCGAAGGCAGCGCAAAGAAGAGCAACTTCTCGGTGTTGCCGATGTAAAGTCCGCTCTTCAGGGTCCGATACGGGAAGTTCGCCGAAGCAACGCGGTCCACCATCTTGGTGTGCACGGTCTTGGTGCGCAAATCAACCAGGCACTGCCGCAGGTGGTCCATGTTGGGATAGGGCAAATCGCCCACGCTACCGTATTCGGGATTGGAGGCCAAGTCCCCCAGGCGTAGCTCAGCAAAGGCCACAGCCGGCAGGGTGAGCAAAGACAGGGGGTTCTTGACAATAAGCTCGTAGAATTCCCGTGGTCCCAGAGTGCTGACAACCAGAGGATGAACCGGGGCGATTTCCTGATACAGGTGCAGGCCCGGCGTCTCCTCCGGCAGGGTCGTGCTGCCGTCCAACCCCAGGGTCCGTCCATCCTGGGTCACCAGATAGAGCTTCATAATGGCATCCAGGTTGACCCGCTCCAACACGCGGTAGACCGAGATGTACACCGAACGCTTAGGCGCGCCATCTTCATGGGGCACGCAGCGGCGGAACCCTTCTTCAATCGGCAACTCGTCGTGTCGGAAGGCCGGGTCAATTTCGCAGAAAATGGCCTGCCCACGCGATTTTTTGGCGCTACCTACCGCATAATAGGCCCCAAATTCCTCCGGGGAAAGCATGGAAACGATCAGAGCTTCTGGCGTTAACGAAAGGTACAAATGATGTGCCATGGTAACCCTCCCTGCGCAAAATAGTGATTCAATCCCTTAAGTACCCAGAATATTATAGCCCTGTTTTTGCAAACACTGAAATAGCCATCACGCTACCACCAGATATATCCCTCCCAGGCGGGGAGATAGCGGAAGGGATTGACCGGCGCCCCCTGGTAGCGGATTTCAAAATGCACATGGGGACCGGTCGAACGCCCTGTGTCACCGACCATTCCCAACACCTGACCTTGCAAAACTTTCTGGCCCTCTTCCACCAGGATTTTATCGAAATGTCCGTAATAGGTTGTGTAGCCATTTTGATGGTCGAGCACCACCAGATTCCCGTAACCCGTATCCACCCAGCCGGCGAACATCACATAACCCGTATCCGCCGCGCGAACTGCCGATCCCAGTGGTGCCGCCAGGTCAATGGCCTGATGGCCCCACCAGTACCATTGCGAAAGGAAGCCATACTCCGGCGACACGGGCCAGATAAAACGTCCCGTCCCCACCGCATCGGGGGGAACGGGCCCGGCATACGGGGTTATGGTGTGAAACATATCGGGTTTAACGCCATTGGGAATCACCAGACCAGTCCCGGCTGGGACCTGCAGGCTCAACGTTGGCGATATAGCATTGAACGGACACTCCAGGATGCTTTCCACCGTGCTGCTGTAAGTCTGAGCAATAGTGAGCAGACTCTCATCCTCCTGGACCAGGTGATAAACGCCGTCTACGGGAAGGATCCGTAAAACCTGGCCCGGCAGAAGCTGATGGGGAAGCTTTTCCACGCGCGGGTTGGCCCAGATAATGGTGGTCGGTTGCAGCCCAAAACGCGCAGCGACGCTTTCGACCGTATCCCCGACCTGCGCCGTGTACCAGATCATACGCTCACGTTGGGTAAGATAGGGGGGGAGGGATTGGGTTTCAGGATGGGCCTGGCGCACCAGCGTGAAGGTGTCCTCAACAGGGGCCAGAGCAAGGGGAGCAGCGCGGTGAAGCGATACAGAGACGGGTGCAGCAGCCTGGGCCATGACTGGCAAGGCGACTTCGGCTGGCGCTGAAAGCGACGAGGATACGGACGTGACGGGAATCCGCACCAGGAGGAGCGCCAGCAAGACCAAGCCCCCTAAAGCCAGATGGGGAGCATGAACCACGAGACCTTCCTGCCACAGGCGCGGTTCAAGGTGCCAGGCCCAAAGCGTGACAAACAGGCGGGCCAGAAAATAGCCCGCCTGTTGGAATCCTTTCGGATGGGTCATTCTGCTCCCTTTTCGGAAAGGATTAAGGCTGATACAGCTCCGGATCTTGAGGCACGCCCCACAGGCGGATCTCGTAGTGCAGATGCGAGCCGAAGGAATAGCCTGTATTACCGCACAAGCCAATCACCTGCCCCTGATACACCGGATCGCCGCAATTGACCCAGATTTCGCTCAGGTGTGCGTAATACGTCGTGTAACCATTGCCATGACTTACCTGCACCAGATTGCCATAGCCGCCGCCCCAGCCGGCCCAGACCACCACCCCGTTATCCGCCGCGTAGATTGGAGCGCCGGTCCAGCAGCCGTAATCCAATCCGATGTGCGTGGGGTTGCCAGGGTCATGGAAGCGCCAGCCGGAGACAAAGTAAGAGCCGGTCGGCAGGATAAACCACCCCGCAGCCCCTGGCCCTGAAACAGCCACATTGCCGCAATAGCCCCAGCTCACTGCAGCGCCAGGCACATACTGCGGCGGGTCCCAGGAGACCTCATCGCCTACACCATCAGGAATCACCAACAGCGTGCCCGGCGTGAGAGGCTCGTTGGGGCGAATAGAATTCCACTTGTTGTAAAGGGCGCTCACCTCGACCCCGTAGGTTTCGGCAATACTCTGGGGCGTTTCCCCGGCCTTGACCGTGTGATAAACGCCATCAACAGGAAGAATGTAGAGCGTCAACCCCGGCTGAATCAACCAGGGTGCCGGCAAAGCCTCGATGTTGCTCCAGGCAATGGTATAGGGTGAGAGGTGATATTTTTCAGCGATGCTGAAAACCGATTCACCCGGCTGGACCTGATGCGTGATGACCGTCAGGCGCTCACGTTCCGGGATCTCCGTATGCGGCTCGGCCTGGCGTTGGACCACATAAAGCGGCTCCGGCTCTTCCAGTTCAGCGGAAAGCCCGGCGCCAGACTCCGATTGCGTCGGTTCGGTTACAGGCGCCGTAGCGACCAGGGAGGCCAGCGAATCGGGCATAGCAATGACCGTTTGCGTTGGTTGAGGCGAAGCTGAACCGCTGACCGGCGTCAAAGCGACCCGGCCAAAAAAAGCCACCAGCAGCATTCCCATCAGGATGGCGACATGGGCCGAATACCGCACAGGCTCACGGAGCTGCTCCTGTAAAGCTGCCCATACCTGGCGTCCAGCCCCGACAGACACTTTGAAAAATTTCATCTCCCACTATCTCCCCATTTTCCCAGGATTTCTTATCAGTCCCAGGCTCACGGTAAAGCATTACCCTGATTTTAAGCATCAACGCATTACATTATACCATGGAGACAGACAAAAGCCAGACCTGGCGCGACCATTGTATTGTGCGCTGGCCTTGGCTGGGCGCGGTGCGAGTTCATAGTCGCCGATTGGGCATCGGCTTATTGGACGCTGTGCGTCGGCGCCTCTCCGGTCGGGCCACACAAGTCGCCGATTGGATATCGGCTCATTGGGCGCCTGCGCCGACGCCGCTCCGGTCGGCGGGGTCACGGGTTCCCCGAAACCCATTCCGGTTTGACAAACTCCTTTTTTTCCCTATCATAAGGTTAGAATTGACTCATAAGTTTTTCACAAGCAAGCACGAAGGAGAGCCCA
The DNA here is from genome assembly GCA_034434315.1 of Anaerolineae bacterium. GTDB lineage: Bacteria > Chloroflexota > Anaerolineae > B4-G1 > SLSP01 > DAOTZR01. The sequence goes on along the minus strand of DAOTZR010000179.1, from coordinate 9,068 downwards.
TGGCCGAAACAATTCTGGTCATAGAAGACGATGAATCCCTGGCCCAACTGGTTCAGTTACTCCTGCGGCGCACCGGCTACAACGTTCTGGTCGCCAATCGCGGAGATGCCGGCATTGAAATGGCCCGGCAACACAATCCCAACCTGATCCTGCTTGACATCCTGATGCCGGACATGGATGGCTGGCACGTGTACGAGGAACTAAGGAAGATTACGGATACGCCCATCATTTTCCTCACGGCTCTGGGCAATGAACACAACATCACCTACGGTCTGGGGCTGGGCGCAGACGATTATATTACCAAGCCTTTCGGTTACAACGAATTAATCACGCGCGTTAAAGCGGCCCTGTCCCGCGCCAAACGCGCCCGCGGAGAACAGACCATCCTCAATGCCGGCCCTTTCTGGGTTAATATGGAAACGCATGAAGTTAAAATCAACGACCGGGTGGTTGAGCTGACGCCAACAGAATTCGCACTTTTTGCCGCTCTCATTCAGGACGCCGGGCGCGTGGTCACCCACGATTCGCTCCTGCGCCGGGTTTGGGGTGCGGAATACAGCGAACGTCGCGACTACCTCAAGCTTTACATCTGGTACCTGCGGCAAAAAATCGAGGCCGATCCCCGCCAGCCACGGTACATTGTCAGCGAACGGGGGCAGGGCTATCGCCTGGTTGTCAATCCAGAAAAAGCCTGATAACGGACCTGTAATCCACCCAGGGGGAAGCGTACTGTGTATCTTGCAGAATGGCTGGCCAGACAGAAATGGCACTTTGACCCTCTCTCGGCTCTGATTGGGGCCATTGTCGCGCTGCTCATTGTCCTGGCGCTTTACCTGCAGCGCGAAAGCCTCAAAGCGCTGCTGCACAAGGCTCTGGAACCGCTCCGGGCCTGGCAACGTCAATCCCAGGCCAGCGACGAGGAAAAATACCTCAAAGCCCTGCGGGCGGCTCTGACCAACCTGATCCTGTTCCGCCCTAAGGACCCTGCCGCGGTGCTCATCCCACCAACGGTGCTGGCGGATGCTCCCGTGCCGGAAGGCATGCCCGAATCTGCCCCTGTGCCAGAGCCACTCACCATCCCGCTGGAAAACCTGTTGCGAGGCCATCCGCGCGTTATCCTCTGCGGTAGGCCCGCTTCAGGCCGCACCTCCGCTCTGGTCCTGCTTGTCGAGTCCCTCCAGGGCCAGATGGACCCCCAAACTCGTCTATTGCCCCAGTTTGTGACCTGGATTGACCTCAAGGCCTTGGGCAGTTTGCCTGAGGAGCTTAATCAGCCCCTGGATGTGCTGGTCCACCTGATCCGCCAAACCGTGCCCGACGCCCTGCCTAAATGGCTGCTCAAACAACTGCGCTCCCGGCCCGTCGTGGTCCTGGCGGATAACTGGGACGCGCTCCTGCACCCCGAACGCGCTGGCGCGGCGGAGCTGCTCAATCGTATGGCGGAGCAGCTCCCCCAAAGCATGTGGATTGTGGCCGCCGGGGAAACGGGAATCGGCCCGCTGGTCGAGCACGGCTTCGTCCCCCTGACTATCCACACCGTGCGCGAAAAAGCCACCATCGCCCATATCTACAACGGCTGGGCACACGCCATCCATGGCGAAACGGCACCGGGCCTTTCCGATGAAAGCCTGCAGAGTCACTATCAGGCCTTGCTCAACGGGGATAGCTTGATGGAGGAGCTGCAGGCGCGCATCATGCTGGATTTGAAGAAAGGCGCACTCCCGGCCCGCCTGCCGGAAGTCCTGGAAGAGCTGGCCTGGGAATACTTGCGTTTCCCGGTTCCCCGTGATACCCCACAAGAGTTGCAGGTCCAGGCCCGCGAGCTGATCCGCAAAGCCCTGGAAGCCATCGCTCAGGCCAGCCGCCTGCGCGGGACTCCCCTCACGAGCCAGGAACTGCGCGATTTGATTGAGCCTGACTTGCCCCAGGATCCGGAGCAGCGCAAGCTGGTTGAAGGCATGACCAGGGCGGCCCTGGGAAAAACTGAACTCCTTAGCCGCAAGGACGGCGCTTGGGTCTTCAACCATCGCCTGTGGTGCGATTTCTTCACCGCGGCCAGCCTTACCCACAGCGAAGCCCATATCCCCCTGCTGCTTAGCCACCTGGAGGATCCGGACTGGACCTTTGTGGTAGATGAGTACGTCGGCCTGAGCCCCGATGCCTCCCCGCTGGTCGCAGCCTTGCTGCAAAAGGCGAATAAACCCGAAGGCGGCGAGGCGTTGCTGCGCGCCGTGCGCTGGTCGGCCATGGCCGGCCCCGATGTACCCTGGCGCAAGGCCGTCGTCACCGCCCTGGCCCGGGCCTTTGTCCAGGCCCAAACGCCTCAGGCTTTACGCCTGCAACTGACCCGCGCCCTGGCCCTGACCATGCCCGACATCGCCCGGACCTTCTTCATCCAGGCCCTCAAACAGCCCCATATGCCCCTGCGCTGTGCGGCCCTGCGCGGCCTGGGCTGGCTGGGCACCCCCAAAGATCAGGCCATTCTGGGGGCGGCCCTGCGCGATACCAATCCCGAAATTCTGGAAAGCGCTATCCGCGGCCTGGCCGACATGGGCACCGTCGGCGCAGCCAAACTGCTGGCTCAAACCATGGTGCAGGTTGATGAAACCCTGATGACCCTCATCGCCGAGCTGGTGGCGACCATGCCCCTGGGCGACTCCATCCTCAAAGAAGCCGCCCAGGATGAGGATTTGCTGGTGCGCCGGGCGGCGGCGCACGGCCTGAAATACGTGGGCAAGCCCTGGGCCGAAGATTTACTGAAAAAGATGGCAACCGAGGATGCGCAATGGCTGGTCCGGGCAGCCGCCGATGCGGCTTTGACCGAACTCAAAGAAAAAGCTCACAACCCCACCCTGGTTCCGCCCCCACCGCGGGTGGATCAGTTGCCCTGGCTGGTTGCCTTCGCTGCAAGCCGCGGGAAAGGCCTGGGGGTTGGCGAAGCGGCGGTGGACATGCTGATGCAGGCCCTGGTATCGGGCGACCCGGAGACCCAGCGTCTGGCGGCCTGGACCCTGGCCCACATCGGACGGCCCAAACACCTGGACGTTTTACATGGCCTGCTCACCGACACAACCCCGCCCGAAGTCCAACAGGCGCTCACCGCAGCCATCGAGCGCATCCAAAAACGCTACGCCTGAATCCACAACTGAAAACGGGGAACCCGCAGGTTCCCCGTTACCAGCTATCCCATCTCCGCGCCAGCGGGCGGCGTCCACGTCACTGGATAGCCATCCTGACGCAGCAGCTCCCAGGCCACAGCGCGATAAGCCAGGGCGCCCGAAGCATGGGGCGCGTGAAACACTCCCGGCACCCCGTAACCCGGCGCTTCACTCAGGCGCACACTCCGCGGCACGATGGCCCGGAACACCCGCTCGCCAAAGTGCTTCTGCACATCCTCCACCACCTGCCGCGCCAGCAACGTGCGCCCATCATACATGGTCAACACCAGGCCCCGCAAGGTCAAATAAGGATTGGCGCCCCACTGCACCAACTGGATCGTGCGCAACAACTGCGAAAGCCCCTCCAGCGCGAGATATTCGCATTGCACCGGGATGATCACGCCCTGGGCAGCAACCAGCGCGTTTACAGTCAACACTCCCAAACTGGGTGGCGAATCAATCAACACATAATCGTACCCCAGGGTTTCCAAACCCGTCAGTACCTGCCGCAGGCGTCCGACCCTGGCACTGGCGTCCTGTAAAGCATTCAGTTCGACGGTGGCCCCTGCTAACGCCGGGACCGCCGGTAACACATCCAGGCCAGACCAGCGCGTGGGACAGATGGCCTGCGCCGCCGTTCGACGCTCCACCAGCACATCGTACACCGAGGCGCTCAGCTCGCGAGGATTCAAGCCCAAACTGGTCGTCGCGTTGCTTTGCGGATCCATATCCACTACCAAAACGCGGCGGCCCCAATCAGCCATGGACGCGGCGAGATTGATGACCGTTGTGGTTTTACCAACGCCACCTTTCTGATTGGCAAAGGTGTAAACGCGCATCTGTCTCAGCTCCTGTCCGGTGAACACAAGATCAGGTCAGCCTCGTGTGGGATACCGTCCAGGCCGCGCCGCATCACTGAACGCCCGGCCAGGCAGGCCGCCCGGCGGATGGCCCTCTCAGGGGCCTGGCCCTGGGCCAAAGCGGTGAACAACACTGCGGCAAAGATATCCCCGGCGCCCGTAGCATCCAGCTCTGGATAAGGCATCACCTCCAGTGTGTGCACCACGCCGTCCCGGCCGACAAACCAGGTCACCTGACGCGGCCCATCGGTAACCACCAACAGCGGACACAAGCGTGCCCAATCCCTGATGCGCGTCTCATCCCCGGCCACGTCTTCCCAGCTCACCACGGCAGCCTGGACCCTGGGCAATACCGCGACAAGCGGTTCCCAATCGGCAAAGGTAACCCGCCCGGTCTGATCTGTAGTCCGAAGCCAGCCTTGCAAGGTCACCCCCAGCCAGGTCCGTCCGGCAAAGGCCTCGATCCACGTCGGCGCACACTCCCACGCAATGGGACCTACATGCAACACATCCGGTACAGGCCAATCGGCAGGCCAATCGTCCGGGATCAACCGACCAGCACGCGCTTTCAAAAACAAGGCGCGGCCCTCCGGGCCGGTCTGGAGATAAAACCGTGTGGTTTGCGGATCGGGGCACACGTGCCAGATCACGCCATCCGGCAAAACAAGCTCAGGCACAGCACGGGTAAGGGCCCGCGCCGTCCAGCCTAAAGCCGCTGCCGTCAAACTGGCATAGGTCACCGTCCCGCCCAAACGGGTCGTCCCATCGGGCAGGTCATCCAGCGACACATGACCGACGGCCAGATAGTCCATTACGCCTCACGGCGCGGGGTCACCACCACTGCCCGCTGGGCTCCGCTCCCCTGACTCTCCGTGCTGACACGCGGGTCATTCCGCAAGGTGACATGAATCACGCGCCGATCGCGTGCGGACATGGGACGCAGCCGCAGCGGACGGCCGGTCTGAGCCACCTGATCCGCGGTGCGCTGCGCCAGGAGCCGCAGTTTGCGATCGTGGCGCTCCCAATAGCCATCCGCGTCTACGACGATTTCGGGGGCATTCGGCAGGCGGCGCTGCACTAACAGGCGCAGCAGGTGCTGGACCGCTTCCATGACGTGCGCATCGCGCCCCACCAGGGAACGAGCATCCCGCCCCCGAATATCGAGCACGAGTACACCGGCCTCATCGCGATCCGGGGTGAGGGTAAGTTGAACTTTGAAGCCGGCCAGGAGTTTCCCGGCCTCCTCAAGGATTACGGCAGAAAGCTCAGGTGAGACGGGCGTAGCAGGTGCAGCCGGCGGTTCCGGCGCTTGAGCTTCAGCCGCACGGGCGGCTTGGGGAGGACGCGGCGCAGCAGCTTTCTTGGGGCGCGCCGCGGATTCCGCAGCAGCTTTCTTCGCCTGCCGTTGCGAAACGTCCACGGGTTTGACCGGTTGCGCTGGCTCCGGCGCAATCGGCGCCGGTTCGACGTCCGCCGAGATAGACGCAGGGCTTTGAGGTTCAGGTGCCGGCTCCATAACCGGAAGCGGCGCAGGGGCCTGCGGTTCAGGGGGAGATGCCACAGGAGAAGGGGACACATCCACCTGACCAGCCGATGCAGGCCTGACCGGTAAAAACGCTACCCGGCGGATGCGGATCTTAGCCGCTCGTCCGCCCAGGCCCAGGAAGCCCTTGCGACCTTCATCCAACACTTCAATTTCCACTTCCTCGCGCAACGCCCCCAGCCGCGCCAGACCAATCAGCTCAGCCTCTTCCATGGACGCTGCGCTAATCGTCAACCAATCGTTTTCAGTCATCGTTCACCCCTACTTTGAGCGTGGTCGCGGCCTCGCTTCGGGTTTGCGGCGCAGCGCTGGTTCTTCCCGCCGTTTAGGTGCAGTGTCCTGTTGGGCCGGTTGCGTCGGGGTCGCAGCCCCTTCGGATGGCAGCTGATGATAATGTTGGTGGAACAGGGCATATTGCAACATGCCCACCAGGTTACCGATCAGGAAATAGACGCCCAACCCTGAAGCATAATTCATGGTGATGAAGCCCATCATCAACGGCATGGTGATCATCATGGATTGGTTCATAGACTGGGTCTGTGGATCGGCGGCCGGGTTTGATGGGGTCAAGAGTTTCTGTTGCAGCCAGGTGGTAAAGACCACCAGGATGGGCAGGATAAAAAGCGGATCGGGCAGGGCCAGGTCGAGCCAGAGGAAGGTGCTCTTGAGCGGGATGAGTTGGCTGAGGCCCAGGTCCACCCCCAAGACGGTGGTGTAAATGTGCCGTGGCAGGGCCAACAGGTCCAGCGGTGAAGCAGCCAGGGTCTTGATGATGGCCTGGTAGACGGCAATCATCAAGGGGAACTGGATCAGCAAGGGCAGGCAGCCGCCCAGGGGGCTGATACCGGCTTCCTGGAAGAGCTTCATCTGCTCCTGCGCCAGACGTTCTTTATCATCCTTGAACTTTTCCTGAAGTTCCTTGAGACGTGGTTGCAACTCCTGCTGTTTGCGCACGCTCTTTTGCTGCGAAAGCGTCAGGGGCATCAGGACCAGACGGGTCAGCAGAGTCAAAAGCGCGATAGCGACAATCGGCTCTTGTCCCAGGTATTTGTAGAAAACCAGCAACAGGTTAATCAGCGGGTTGATTAAAAACGTATCCCACATGGTTTCTACCTCTCACTTACTGTCCGCTAGGGACGTCAGGATATTGCCAGACCAGGGTGCCGTTGGTCAACTCGAAGGCCTGAACCTTTGCCTTGACCATGATCGGCATGGTGTAGAGTTTATCGCCGGCCAGCACGGCATCGCCGGGCAGGCGTCCGGGGTCCTGGGGCCGAATGCGCCAGGCAGCGAGCTGCCCCGTTGTCGGATCGAGCGTCCTGATCTCGCCCAATTCGTAGTCTTCGACAAACAGGCGGTTGCCTTCGGGATCGAGTAATAAAGCGCCACGGACCATGCGCACCACGTCAGGAGTTTTCCAAAGTAGGGAGCGCGTGCGCGTATCCAGAGCGTATACCGTGCCCTTCACGTCAGCGGCGTAAAGCACATCCCCCTGGACAACAAAGCGCGCCCAGAACCAGCTTTCGCCTTTGTAGGACCAGAGCACGTCACCGGTTTGCGGATCAAGCTCGGAGATGACATGGCCAAAATCACCAATCCACAGGTGGCCGTTGACCAACACCGGAGCGGTTGCCACAGCGCCGTTCAAGCGCGTTTTCCACAGCAGGCTGCCATCGTTCAGGTTCAGGGCATACAAAAAGTGATCGAGTGACCCGACATACACCACGCCGTCCTGGACCACGGGCTGCGCCCAAACCCGGTCGCCGGTAGCAAAGCTCCAGGCCAGGGTGCCATCTTCGACGCGCAGGGCGTATAGGTGGCCATCCCCGTTGCCAATGAGGAACAACCCTTCGGCCACGGTCCCGGCACCCACGTACTGCCCCTTAGCTCCGCCGTTGTTAGCGCCTACCTGAGGAAATTGCCAGGCGATCGTCGGCTCTGTCCCGCCAACGCGGAGAGCATACACCGTTTTGTCGCCAAAGCCCGCCGCAATCAACAGGTTCTGGTCGGGCACCAGCGTCGGCGTGGCGTAGAAAGGGCCAACTTTACTCTTACTATCATTGGGGAATTGCCACAGCAAGGTACCGGTCTGAGCATCCAGAGCCAGGATGTGGGTCGTCGCCGCAGCGTAGAGGGTATCATCGGCCACGATCAGGCCCGGCCAGCTTACCTGGGGTACCTGCTGCCCTCCTGCACATCCACTCAGGACCACCATCAGCAAAACTAATCCACTCACCAAACCCAACCAACGTTTCATCCAGTTACCTCCACCACCTCAAGGGACCGGGTCATACCCGCCCGGATGCCAGGGATTGCAACGCAAAATGCGCTTGACGCCCATCCAGCCCCCGCGCAACAGGCCGTAACGCTCGATAGCTTCATAGGTATAATGAGAGCAGGTCGGCGTATAGCGGCAGGACGGGGGCAGAGACGGCGAAATAAAGCGCTGGTAAAAATGTATCAGAGCCAGGACCAACTTTTTCACACTTTCGGACTCCACACGCCGGCACGCATACACATCTCCTGGACGACAGCCCGAACTTCAGGCTCACGCCGCTCCAGAATCGGTGAACGCGCCACAAGCACCAGGTCATAGCCTGGCGTGAGGTTGGGATAGACGCGCCGGAAAGCTTCGCGCAACAAACGCCGGGCCCGATTCCGTGCCACGGCCTTACCTAGCTTCCGACTGGCTACGATACCAACACGTAAAGCCTGCCCCTCCGGGGCAGGCGAACCCATAACACAAAGAGCGGATGCGCCCACGCTCGCCCTTCGTTCCAAACGCGCCGGAACTCTTCGGGACGGCGCAGGCGCATGCCCTTGTGCCAGGTTAAGGCCGACAAAGCCCCAATCAGGCCCGCCGCCGCGGACGCTGGGCGCTTTCCTTCCAATTCAAGCGCTTGGCTCCGCCCAGGCTGACCGTGACCAGCTTATGGCGGCCCTTCAGGCGCCGACGCTTCAGCACATTCCGCCCATCCCTGGTGGCCATGCGCGCCATAAAGCCATGTACGCGCATGCGCTGCCGTTTCTTCGGTTGATAAGTGCGCTTGGTAGCCATGATTATCTCTCCTTATTCAGACTCGCTCCCCTACGGAGCCAGGTTTATGCTCTTCTAAACACACAAAACCCCGCGGCATACGCCCGCGGAGCCAGACCAACACAGCACATTATACCGTAAGCTGCCAGCGCGTCAAATGGCTTTTACGTAATTCAAGAACGTGGAGTAGAAACTCTGACGACGTTGGACGAAATTACGAAGTTTAACCGTAACGGCCTACTCTTTTTGTGGACAATACGCTCGATTTTCTTTATCTCACACAGAGCACAAAGGTTCATCCCTCTGGGCCTCCGTGTGTGAATCAAAGAGCAGTCTGTCCTGTAGTTGCTTCGGGATAGGGCAGGTCAATACCAACTGAGCTTCGGACGTGAGTTCGGACATGGGTGGCAAGAATCTCCTGGTTGCGTCAAAATTGGGCTTGTAGCACATTATAGGCCCAAACCAGGAGG
>DAOTZR010000178.1:0-9811 GCA_034434315.1 Anaerolineae bacterium | reverse complement strand
GCCATCACCCGCGATCTGCTGGCCGCCGAGGCCCGCACCTGGGCGCAGCGCATCGGCGTGGAGGAGCGCATCCGCGAGATCCGCGTGCGGCCGATGCAGCGCAAATGGGCCAGTTGCTCCTCCCAGGGCCGCCTGACCTTCAACGCCGAGTTGCTGCAGATGCCGGCCGATTTCCGCGCAGAGGTCATCGTCCACGAGCTATTGCACCTCAAGATCCCCAATCACGGGCCGCTCTTCCGCACTCTGCTCAAGGCCTTTTTACAGCGCTATGGAGTAAGGGAAGAGCGGGAGAACGGGAGAGAAGAGGCAGGCAACTTTTAAGTTTGATTCACACAGCAACAGAGCCTTGGGAAGGTACCCTACGGAACGCTTCTGCGCCTTTCGGCTTATAGCCTGGGCGTCAGGGCCGACCTCCGATGGCGAAGGTTTAGCGGCGCTTCTTCCGCGGTGCACGCCGGGGGCCGAAGAGTCGGGCCATGGTGTCGGCGTCTTCGTCCCTCTCTGGGGTTTCGACTTCGGAGTCGGCGCCAAAGAGGTGCAGCCATTCGGCCAGTTCGGCGCGGGTGATGTCGTGGGGTTTGGCCTGACCCGGACGCAGGGGCCGGGGCGGAGCCGGCTTGGGCGGCGGCGGCCCGATAGGTTCTTCCAGTTCGGGGAATTCCTGCAGCCAGGCGGCGACCTCTTCTGGATCGGGCAGGGGCGGCTTTTCGCCGTCGCTTTCCAGGACGGGATGGGGTTCCGGCGGTGTCTGGGCCGCACGAAGGGCTTTGAGGGCCGGGGCCAGGTCGCCCAGGGGTACGCCTGCGGCGGGGGCTGATGCGGCCCGCTGAGGCCGGGGCGGTTGGGAAACGCTGCGGCCGCGCGTGGCGCTCTGGGAGGTGGCGGGCGCAGCCGCCTCGGATGGCGCAGGGCCGGCTGAAGGCGGAGCCGCTTTTTCCTCAGATTGAGAAAATTCCGCCAGCCAGTGCTCCAGCTCGGCTCCCAGCAGGCCTTCGGGTTTGATGTCGTCCGCAGGCGGCGGGGCTGAGATGTGGGCAAGTTCGGCGGCAAAGGCCTGGGATTTGAGAGTGTGCGCGCCTCGCCGATGGGCCGCGGCCAGGATCTCCCGGTCGGAGGTTACGACGGTCCAGTTGCGGGCGTCCTTGAGGCGCTGAAGTTGGGCTTTGATGAGGGCATCGGCGCTGCTGCGCTCGGCTGCGGCAAAGATGACGCGCAGTTGCGAGGTGGAAAGGTCACGCGCCACACCCCCCGGCAGGCCGCCATCGAAGTAAAGGATGGCTTTGCGCCCAGTGTGGGCACACCAGGCGCGAAGTTTGTGGACGAGTTTGACCTCGTCGTCCGGGTCGTCCAGGGCGATGTCGGGCAGAGCCGCGATGAGATTGTGCCCGTCAATCAGATAGGGCATGGGATGCCTCTCCGCTCAAGATGCGGCTGACGGCCAGGACGGCGGCCAGGGCCAGGCCAGCACCAAAGATGAAGGGCGCCGCCGGTGCGATGGTCTGCCAGAGGAGGCCGGCGATGAAGGAGGCGGGAAGGGCCGCCAGGCCAATCGCGGCGTTGTAGACGCCGTAAGCGGTGCCGCGTTGTTCCGGAGCAACCAGGTCGGCGATGAGGGCTTTGGCCACGCCTTCGGTGGCCGCGTAGTAGAGGGCGTAGAAGATGTAGAGCAGGGCGATGTGCCAGCCGGTACGGGCCAGGGCAAAGCCGCCGTAAATCAGGGCGTAGATGAACCAGCCCGCAATGAGCACGCGCCGCCGCCCAATCCGATCGGAAAGGGCGCCGAGAGGGCTGGAGGCGAGGGTATAGACCAGGTTGAAGCCGGCAACCATGAGAAGGATGGAGACCAGACTCAAGCCGCGTTCCTGGGCGCGGAGAACGAGGAAGGCGTCGGAGGAGTTGCCCAGGGTAAAAATGACCAGGGTGAGGAGAAAGAGCTTGAAGCGGCGGTCGAAGCCAGCCAGGCTCAGGCGCGGGGCTTCGCGTTGGTGTGTGACGGGTAGGTCACGCGCCCCCAGGAGCAGGATGAAAACGGCGACGAAGGCGGGCACAAGGCTCCACCAGACCAGCCGACGGAAGGCATCCAGGGTGAGGGTGTTGCCCTGATGCGAAAGGGTCAGGATGAGGGCAGCGCCCAGGGTACCGATGAGGGCGCCGGCAGTGTCGCCAGCCCGATGCAGGCCAAAAGCCAGGCCCCGATGGGCCGGGTCAATCGAGTCAGCGATGAGGGCATCGCGGGGAGCGGTGCGAATGCCTTTGCCGACGCGGTCAGCCAGGCGCACGGCCAGGACGCCCGGCCAGGTGTGGACGATGAGGTAGAAGAGCTTGGAGAGCGCGGAAAAGCCGTAGCCCAGGACGGTAGGCCATTTCCGGGTCTGGAGTCGATCGGAGATCCAGCCGGAGAAGATTTTAAGCAGGCTGGCCGTCGTTTCGGCCAGGCCCTCGATGAAGCCGATGGCGGCGGTTTTGGCGCCTACAACCTGGAGGAGAAACAGAGGCAGGATATGAACCAGCATCTCGGATGAGATGTCGGTAAAAAAGCTGGTAAGCGTTGCAGCCCACACATTGCGGGGAAGTTGTTTAAGGTTGAAGCGTTGGTTGGTCATGATACGGTCCCTTTCTCAGCACATCTGATCCGAACGAGCACGCTGACGTCCGGACGGGCCGCATTGTAATCCGTTTCAAAGTGAAGTCAACCTTGCAGGACGGCGTGGGTTGATTATAATGGAGCCAGGTTAATTCTGAAGAGAAATGAGGACAGCTATGGGGTTTCGCCGGGCAAGTATTCGTGAGCTGATAACGGCGGCGTATGAGCTGGATGGGCATACGTTGCAGGGGGTGATTCGGCGCGATGCTGAGGGCCGCTGGGTGATCGGCTCACAGGCGTTGGATGAGGTATTACAGCGGTATGAGGGCCATGAGGTGGCGTTGATTTATCTGGATTTTGAGGACGACCGCCCCATGGAGAAGAAGATTTGTCGCACGTGTGGCCGGGAGTATCAAGGGACAGAATGTCCGGTCTGCCGTGAGGCGCGCATCCGCCTGCGGGGACGTGGATAAAACGCAGCAGACACAAAACAAGCTGAAAAGCGTGAAGATAAGGAAGGCAACCATTGAAGGGGTTAATTTTGAGCGGTGGTAAAGGGACGCGGCTGTATCCCCTGACATATACGAGTGCCAAGCAGCTTATTCCTGTGGCGAATAAGCCGGTGCTGTTCCGGGTGATCGAGTCCATTCGCGACGCGGGGATTACCGATATTGGCATCGTGGTGGGGAATACGGCCGAGGAGATCAAGCTGGCGATCCGGCGCAACAACAACTGGGGGTAAACATTACGTTTATCCAGCAAGAAGCGCCGCTGGGATTGGCCCATGCGGTCAAAATCAGCCAGGATTTCCTGGGCGACGAGCGCTTCGTGATGTTCCTGGGCGATAACGTCATTCAGGGCGGCATTTCCGACCTGATTCGGGATTTTTCCACGCTGGACTTGAACGCCCAGGTGGTGCTGACCGAGGTGAGTCATCCCGAACGCTACGGGGTGGCGGAGCTGGATGGAGAAGGCAATCTGGTGCGTCTGGTGGAGAAACCCAAGATCCCGCCCTCCAACCTGGCGCTGGTGGGGATTTACATGTTCGACGCGCACATTTTCGAGGCGGTCAACGCGATTCGACCTTCCTGGCGTGGAGAGCTGGAAATCACCGACGCGATTCAATGGTTGATTGACCAGGGCTATCGTGTGCGTCCCCACATCCATCGCGGCTGGTGGATTGACACGGGTGAGGCGGATGAGATGTTGGAGGCCAACAGCCTGGTATTGGAGGAGATGACGCCATACATTGCCGGCTATGTGGATCGCGATTCGGAGGTGGACGCCCGGGTCACGATTGAGCGGGGTGCGGAGATCATCAACAGCGTCATTCGTGGCCCGGCCATCATCGGCGAGCGAACGCGGGTGGTCAATTCTTACATCGGTCCCTTTACGTCCATCTATCACGACTGTTTGATCAGCGACAGTGAAATCGAACGTTCGATTGTGCTGGAGAACTGCATACTGGAACAGTTGCCGGCGCGCGTGCAAGATAGCCTGATTGGGCGCAATGTGGTGATCCGCCGCTCCCCGCTCCGTCCGCGCGTGCTCAAATTGACGTTAGGGGATCACAGTCAGGTCAACCTGTTGTAGCGTCAAAGGTGAGACTCAATACACAACGGGCGCGGGATGGGTTCCGCGCCCGTTGTACTGGGGATATTTAGTTGCCGCTATCGCACAGGCGGCGGGCGGCTTCCTTAATGAGGTTTACCGCCGTATCTACAGACAGGTGAGCGGTGTTAAGCACCAGGTCATAGTTCGTGGGATCGAGGTGCACGGTATTGAAATAGCGCTTGAGGTAGGCGGCTCGTTCGCGGTCGCTTTGGCGGATACGCCGCTCGGCCTCTTTGCGATTGATGCCCATGCGCTCCATGAGGGTTTGGATGCGCACCTCCTCCGGGGCGATAATGAGCAGGCGCAGGACGTGCGGCATATCCCGCAGGATAATGTGGCCGCCACGGCCAACAATGATGACGTTGCCCTGCTGGGCCATTTCCAGGATGGCCTGATGGACCAAGTCAATGTAGGAAACATAAGCGTCCAGCTTTCCGGCTTCGGGTACGTTACGAATAGCCTCGTCGCGGCTGAAGCCTTCGCGCATCAAAGCAGCGACGGTCTCATCCTGAGCGTAGGCCTCGCGCAGGGTGGCGCTGGGAACGGCTGGCACCTGCGGCATGCTGGTGAGGGCTTGCAGCAACCGCGGCAGAAGGGCCTGAGGCTTTTCCGCCGCTTCCAGGCGGGCAATGAGCTCATGCACCGAACCGCCGCCGGCAATCTCCGCAGCGCGCTGCAACACCTCGCGATCCATGTATTTCAGATTCAGGGCTCGCGCCACTTCCGCGGCGATGTAGCTACCGCGACTGCCTAACTGACGTGATACAGTAATCACAATGCTCATAGTTTCCTCCTTTCATGTTCAAGGATACCAGGAGGCCTGATAGTTCCAGATAACAGGCTAATTTTACTTTAGCATTAAGCGCAAGGTTTGTCAATTATACAAACTTGAATTTCGCCTGCTTTCACTTTATAATAGCCAACGCTCAAAACATATCGCAACTCGGAGGACGATTCATGTCTGACCATAGCCGATGGATGTACGGGGCACTTCTTTTGCTCTTCCTACTTGCGGCCTGTCAACCCACGCCATCCCCTCTACCGACAGGCCTACCCACCCAAACTGCCGGGCCATCTCCAACGGCCTCTGGACCCTCAGAGCCGACAGCCACCCCTGCCCGCACTCCCGTCAGCGTCCAGGACACCCTGGGGCGCACGGTGCTCTTTGAAACGTTTCCTCAACGCATCGTTATCGCCGGTCGTGCCATTTTTATGATTGCCGATGCGGTCTATATGTTCCCCCAGGCCCAAGAGCGTGTTGTGGGGGTTGTGCGCGCGCAACAGGCGACGGAGCGCTTCCTGACGTTATTGGAGCCGGATTATCCGGAAAAAGTTGTGCTGGAACCGGATGCCGGTCCAGAGCAGATCGTCCCGCTCCAACCCGATGTGGTCATCCTCAAAAGTTACATGCAGGATACGTTGGGCAAAACACTGGAGGAATTAAACATTCCAGTTATCTACGTAGACTTTGAAACGCCAGAGAAATACGCCCAAGACCTGAAGACCCTGGGGCAGCTCTTTGGCGATCCCGATCGCGCCACGCAACTGACGCAGTACTACGAACAGCACCTGAACACCCTAAAGGCTACTGTCGCCAAGGCCACGGTCAAGCCACGGGTAGCGTTAGTGCGGTATCAAGAGAAAAATGGCGAAGTAAGCCTGGCTGTGCCACCTGCCAACTGGATTCAAACACAGATGGTGACACTCAGCGGCGGCGAACCGGTATGGATCGAGGCGGCACAAGGCGGCGGCTGGGTGACGGTGAATTTCGAGCAAATCGCCGCCTGGGATCCTGACCTTATCGTCGTTATCAGCTACAGCCAAAATGTAGACGAAGTGATGGCCGGCCTGCGCGCTTCAGCGCAGTGGCAGGCCCTGCGCGCGGTCCAGGAAGGCCGATTTTACGGGTTTCCAGGCGATTTTTACAGTTGGGATCAACCCGACGCGCGCTGGGTGCTGGGACTGATCTGGCTAACCTCCAGAATTCAACCAGAGCTTGTCAAACCCGACCTGCAGGGCGAGCTTTACGCCTTCTACCACGACATTTACGGCCTGGATGAAGCTGTCGTGCGCGAGCAGATTTTACCCCACCTCAGCGGTGACATCGGCGAGCTACATCCATGACACGTCGGGGCCGGTGGATTCTGGGCGGAAGTGCCGTCTTGTTGCTGGCACTTTCCATCCTGGTAGGGCGTTACCCAACGCCCTATTTTATGCCGCCCCGGCTCCTGTTGACCGACCCAATGGCGCAACGTCTGGTGGGATATCTCCGCCTACCGCGCCTGATAACAGCGATGCTTTTAGGTATGAGCCTGGCCGGGGCCGGCGTCGTGCTACAGATGATCTTCCGCAATCCGCTGGTAGAACCGGGATTTTTAGGCGTCTCCCAAGGCGCAGCTTTTGGCGCCGCCCTCGCCATCATCTTATGGGGAGGGCAGCTCTGGCTGGTACAGATCAGCGCCGCGAGCTTTGCCTTGTTGGGGCTTTTCGCCTCGTACCTTTTGGCGCAACATCTGCGGTACGGAGGATGGACGTTACGCCTGGTCCTGGCAGGCATCGCCATTTCGGCCCTGTTCTCCTCCGGCGTAGGACTGCTCAAATACCTGGCCGACCCTCTCACACAGTTGCCCAACATCGTTTTCTGGACGATGGGGAGTTTGAGCAGCGTAACCTGGCGTGAGGTGCGTTTCGTTGCCCCCATGGTCAGCTTGAGCCTGCTCATTTTAGTGGCGATGCGTTGGCGTCTAAACCTGCTCAGTCTGGAAGATGAAACCGCCTTTTCCCTTGGCGTCGCACCGGGACGCGAGCGCGCCTTGCTGTTAATAACCGCGGTCGTTGCCACAGCGACCATGGTTTCTTTGACCGGTATCGTAGGCTGGGTTGGGCTGATCGTCCCCCACCTGGCACGACGTCTCACCGGAGCCGATAGTCAGCGTGTGCTGCCTCTGGCCATGATCCTGGGGGCCTTATACACCCTGGTCTGCGACAATCTGGCACGTACCCTGCTGGCCGGGGAAATCCCGCTGGGAATTTTCACCTCGTTTATCGGCGCCCTGGGTTTTGTGGTCTTGCTGGGAGGAAAACGATGAGCCTGATTCGACTGGAAAAAGTTTCCTATGCTTACGTCCGCAACGGTCACATGGCCCTGCAAGAGGTCAGCGCCGAAATTCCTGCCGGCAGCATCACCGCTCTACTTGGGCCCAATGGGAGTGGTAAAACCACCCTGTTGCGCCTGATATTGGGCATCCTTAAACCTGCCGCCGGACAGATCTGGCTTGCCGGACGGCCTCTGGCGACCTACTCACGGCGCGAGGCCGGACGATGGCTGAGCTGGGTACCTCAAGATGAAATCATCCCCTTTGATTTTACAGTCTTAGAATACGTCCTGTTGGGGCGCGCTCCCTATCTCAATCCTCTACAAATGCCCACCCCTGAAGACATCGAGGAAGCGCAGCGAGCACTACACCAGGCCGGGATCGCGCATCTGGCAAAACGGACCTTGCCCCATCTGAGTGGAGGAGAGCGTCAGTTAGTGTTGATCGCCCGCGCTCTGGCCCAGCATCCCCGGATTCTACTGTTGGACGAACCCACGGCCCATCTGGATTTAAGTCGTCGAGGGCAGATCCTGCGGCTACTACGGACCCTGCAAGCCCAGGGAGTCACAATCATCCTCACCACCCACGATGCGACCCTGGCTGCAGATGGTGCCGAGCGCGTAATTATCCTGCGGCAAGGGCGGGTGGAGCACGCGGGACCAGCCCAGACCATCCTGACCGACACCATTCTCAGCCAGACTTACGGCGTTCCGGTGCGCGTCCTGGAGATAAATGGGCGACGTGTCATTTTACCCGATCCGGTCGTTTAATCCGAAGCAGCACCTGTTCTTCCCTCTCCCTCAATCTCAAGACTATTCCAAAGCGTCTGGCTATGACGCAAGTACAGTTGCTTTTCCTCGTTTTAACCTTATAATTTTAAACAATCCTAAAGTTGAGGATGGCGATGGGAAAGCAGGAAGAGGAACCCAAAAAGGAATCGTCGGTCTCGGTTGATCGCGATCGCAGTCTGGAGACGCGCCAGATTCGGGGCCTGTCGCAACGCCTGCGCCGCCCCCTTTCCCTGGAGTCCAATTTACCGCCCGAAACCCTCACGCCCGAAGACACCAGAGCCATGTCAGGAGAAAGCGCGCCGGCCACGCGGCTGATCAGCAATAGCATACCCGCGGAAAAACTGGCTGCGCCACCGCCGATGGCCGCCCCGGAAACGCGCCAGATTCACCGTGAGCCTGAAAAAATCGTTCCCACGGAGGGCCTGCTACTGGAAGGCACCCTGTTGCAGGGACGCTACAAGATCATGGGGGTCATTGGCGTTGGCGGCATGGGAGCCGTCTACAAGGCCCAGGACCTGCGCTTCGCCAATGTCATCCGTTTGTGCGCAGTCAAGGAAATGATCAACGCCGCCACCGACCCCCAGGTACGGCAAATGATCATACGCAACTTTGAACGCGAGGCGAGCATCCTGGCCACGCTCAGCCATCCGGCCATTCCCCAGGTCTATGACTTCTTCACGGAAGGCTCACGCAGTTACCTGGTTCTGGAATACGTTAGTGGAAAAGACCTGGAAGCCCTCCTGACCGAAACGGAAGGCTTCTTCTCCGAGGTTACCGTGGCGGATTGGGCTATCCAGCTTTGCGACGTACTGAGCTATCTGCACAACAATAAGCCCAAACCGATTGTCTTTCGTGACCTGAAACCTTCCAACATCATGCTGGACGATCACGGGCGCATCCGGCTGGTGGACTTTGGTATCGCCAAGCTTTTCCAGAGCGGCGAAAAGGGCACCATGATTGGGACGGAGGGGTACTCACCACCCGAACAATATCGCGGCATTGCCGAGCCGCGCTGCGATATTTACGCTTTGGGCGCGACCCTGCATCACTTACTGAGCAAGCAGGATCCACGTCAGGAGCCGCCCTTCTCTTTTCATGAGCGTCCAATTCACAAAACCAACCCCACCGTTTCGCGCGAGTTCATCGAAGTCATCTCGCGCTGCCTGGAATACGACATCAACAAACGCTGGAATACTGCCGAGGAATTGAAACGCGCTCTGTTGAGCCTGCCCAGTGCCCGCGGACTGAGTGCCGGCACCGTTACCCCACGTCCAGGCGAAACCGTCGCCTTTATAGAAAGCACCATCAAACCCATCTGGCGCTTCACCTGCGAAGACGAAGTCCGGGCCGGCCTTGTCATCCACGATGGGCTGGTTTTCGTCCCTTCCTACGACAACAACCTCTACGCCATTGAAGCGGAGACCGGAGAATTTGCGTGGAAATACGCCACGGAGGGTGGCCTGGGAAGCACACCCTGCATCACCGAAAACCTGGTCATTTTCGGTTCGACGGATGGGGTAGTATACGCCCTAAACGCTCGCAGTGGCCGTTTGACCTGGTCCATGCCCACCAAAGGGCGCATCTACTCCTCGCCCTCTGTGGCCTACGGTCACCTCTTCATCGGATCGGATGATCACAATCTCTACGCCATCCACGCGCTAAGCGGGCGAAAAGTATGGAACTACGCCACCGATGGAGCCATACGCACACGGCCCTATATCGAAGAA
>DAOTZR010000177.1:0-8628 GCA_034434315.1 Anaerolineae bacterium | reverse complement strand
GGGGTGCGGGAGTTTGGCATGGGCGCGGCTTTGAATGGCATGGCCCTCTATGGTGGCCTGCGGGTTTTTGGGGCCACTTTCCTGGTCTTTTCCGACTACATGCGCCCGGCCGTGCGTCTGGCGGCTTTGATGCAGGTCCCCGTGACCTTTGTCTGGACCCACGACTCCCTGTGGTTGGGCGAAGATGGCCCTACGCACCAACCGGTGGAGCACCTGGCCGCCCTGCGGGCCATCCCCGGCCTCACCCTGATTCGCCCGGCGGACGCGAACGAAACCGCCGCGGCCTGGCGTCTGGCGCTAACTTTGCGTCGCCCGGTGGGGTTGCTCCTTTCGCGGCAGAAATTACCCGTTTTCCCTGAAACCTATGATAAGGCGTTTGAGGGCGTCGAGCGTGGAGCCTACATCCTGCGTGATTCCCCGCTCGATCACACCGAAGTCATCCTCATAGCCAGCGGCTCCGAAGTTGCCCTGGCCCTTAAGGCGCAGGAACTCCTGGCCCAGCAATACATCGGTGCCCGTGTGGTGAGCATGCCCTCCTGGGAACTGTTTGAGCAGCAGTCTCTGTACTACCGTCTGACCATTTTGCCCAGGGAGATTCCTTACCGGTTGGCTATCGAGGCGGGCAATCCCATGGGGTGGGAACGCTATGTTGGCGCTCAGGGTGACGTTGTAGGCTTGACGACCTTTGGCGCTTCGGCGCCCTACGAGACCCTCCAGGAAAAGTTTGGCTTTACACCCGAAGCCATCGTCGAGCGCGTACATCAACTGCTCACACGGTGATCGAAGGGCAAATTTTGCTTTATCCTTTGACCATGCTAAAATGATAGTAATGTTGTAAACAACCGCGAGGGGGATTGCTGGATGGGTCCGGAAGAGATGAGTGCACAATCTCCGCAGACGATAGGACTGAGCGATGCCGCTTTAGCTGCGCTGGTCAGGCTGCATCAAGCTTCACTGAATGCAGAAACCGTGGGAGAGCTGACCGATAAGTTGCGGGATGAAATCATCAACCTGTTTCACGTTCCGCAAGTCACTGTGGTGTTGTATCATCCGGAAAGCAATACCTATGGTGTGCGGCACGCTTTTCAGGTCTACCAGGCCGATGAGGCTCTGGTGCGTTGGATCGTGAGCCAGGAACCTGGCATCCCCGTGCGCCTGAATGCACTTTCTGTGCCTGACCTGGAACCCGCTCTGGCGGAATGGCGGCAGCAGTATCGGGTGCTCTTACCCCTGGGGAACCGGGGCTGGCTGCTGATTGCTATGCCCGAAGATGTCCTTTATTGCACTCCCACGCAGGTGGTCATCCTGGAACTGATGGCCCGCACCATCATCCTGGGGCTGGAGCGCATTGCCACTCAGGAAGAACTCAGTGGCCGGCAAAAAGAAATGGAATCCATTTACTGGATTACCCAGGCCGTTTCTTTCACCATGCCCCTGGACGACATTCTCGAATTGATTTACTTCCAGCTCAAGCGGGGCATGCCGTTACCGTATTTCTACGTCGCTTTTCATGACCCGGAGCAGCAAACCCTCAACTTTGCCTTTTTCGCGCGTGGTGAAGAACGGGTGGAGATCACCGAACCCTGGAGCGTGGGGGGCCTGGAAGCCCTGGTCCTTCACAGCGGTGCGGTGATTAACACCACCGATTATCTGGAAGAATGCCGCAAACGCGGCGTGAAGCCTCCGGTCCAGGGCTACCGCTGGAAGGCCTGGATGGGAGCACCGCTCCTTTCGGGCAATCAGGCGACCGGCATCGTCGTTGTGGCCAGTCTGGATAGCGGCCTGGTCTTTCCCAAGGCCGATGAGAATTTCTTTACCACCGTTGCGGCTCAGCTTTCCTCCCTTTTGGAGCGTTTCCGCCTTTACGATAATCTCCAGCGCCGGGCGCGGCAGCTCAGCACCCTGAACGAAATTGGCAAGCTGCTGGCCTCCAGCCTGGACCTGGACGAGGTTCTGGACCTGGTTGTCAAACAGGCCGCCCGGCTGCTCGATTCCGAGGCGGGTTCGCTGTTGTTGCTGGATGAAACCAGCGGGGATCTGATTTTCCGCATCTCCAGTGGCCCGGCTGGGCAGCAACTGGTTGGCCTCAAAGTCCCCGCCGGGCGTGGTATTGCCGGAAGCTGCTTTGCTGAGAACCAGCCCATCATCGTCAACAATACGCGCACCGACCCGCGCTGGTACAGCAGCTTCGACCAGAAATCCGAATTTGTCACCCGTTCTCTGGTGGCTGTTCCACTGAATGCTCGCGGTCGCACCATTGGCGTTCTGGAAGTCATCAATCATGCCGACGATCGCCCTTATACGCCAGAGGATGTAGATCTGCTCCTTTCGTTTGCTTCGCAGGCGGCTGTCGCTATCGAAAATGCCCGTCTGTTTACCACAACTGATCAGGCCTTGCAAGCCCGCATCGAAGAGTTGATGATTCTGCAGCACATTGACCGGCAACTCAGCAATACGCTGGATTACAAAAAGGTCATGGAGCAGACGTTAGACTGGGCCATGCGGATGGCCAGGGCGGATGTCGGCTTGATTGCGCTCATCCAGGAAGAGGATGGCGTGCCTCAGGGCTTGCGGATACTGGCTTATCAAGGCTATCCGGAGTCAGTCATGGCGCCGTATCTGGACAATCTCTGGCCTTTGGACCAGGGTATTTTTGGACGCACGGCGCGACTGGGTGAAATCGCCCTGGTCTCCGACGTGAGCACGGACCCAGACTATCTGTCCTTAGGGCTGGATATGCGTGCACTTCTGGCGGTGCCCATTCGCTTTGAAAATCGCGTCATCGGCCTGATCGGGCTGGAGAAAGCTGACCCGGCTGGTTTCACCCAGGATTCGGTGGAGTTTATCACCCGCCTTGCGGATCGAGCTTCGATTGCCATTCAGAATGCACGGCTTTTCCAGCAGGTCCAGGCCGCCAATCTGGCCAAGACGGAATTTATCTCTTTTGTCTCGCATGAATTGAAGCAGCCCATGACCTCCATGAAAGGCTACACCGATCTTTTGATGAAAGGGATCGCTGGACCGCTCAATGAACAACAGATGCAATTCCTCAAAGTGATCCGCTCGAATGTCGGACGGATGGATGAGATGGTCTCGGAGCTGTTGGACATTTCGCGGATCGAGTCGGGACGGCTCAAACTCAACCTGATGAGCCTGGATCCGGCGGAGATTACGCAGGAAGTGGCAAGCAGTTTTGGCCCCGTGGTGAGCAGCAAAAATCAGCGTATGGAACTGGATCTGGAGCCTGGCGTACCGCCGGTACGTGCGGATCGGGGACGCTTGTTGCAAATCATCAGCAATCTGGTCAGCAACGCCAACAAATACACCCCAGAGGGGGGCGTCATTACCATCCGTTTGCGGCGTTTTGAGGCCGATGGCCAGGCCTATGCCCGTTGGGAAGTCCAGGATACGGGAATCGGAATGACGCCGGAGGAGCAGGCCAGGCTCTTTACGAAATACTTCCGCTCCTCTAACCCCGCTGTGCGCAGCGTGCCTGGAACTGGATTGGGACTGGTGATCACCCGCAGTATCATCGAAATGCATGGCGGTACTTTGAGTGTGCAAAGTGAACCTGGCCAAGGGAGTACTTTCAGCTTTACCATTCCCCTGGATCAGCCCGCTTCTGACCCCGGAGTGAGGTGAGTACCATGGCCAAAGCACGTATCCTGGTTGTGGAAGACAACGACGACGTCCGCACGATGTATGGCATGTTATTGCGCAGTTGGGGCTATGATATTTACGAGGCACCCAATGGCACAGAAGGTCTGGCGATGGCCCGCAGCTTACGTCCGGACCTCATCATCCTGGATGTGATGATGCCGGACATTGATGGCTATGAGGTCTGTCAGCAGTTGCGTTCCGATCCGGAATTTCAAGCCATCCCGATTATTTTTGTGACAGCCCTGGGGGGCATTGACGATCGGGTAAAGGCTTACACGACGGGGGCAGACGACTTCATTACGAAAGGGCAAATTAGTCGCAAGGAACTGGATGTGCGCATTCAGGCTGCATTGGCGCGCAACCAACGCATCCAACAGAGTGTTAAGAGCACGGATACCGAAGTGGCCCAACCGCCGCGCGGAGTGATCATAGCTCTGGCAGCACTTCGGGGTGGGGTGGGGGTGAGTTCCATCGCGCTCAACCTGGCGGCTATGGCAGCTCAACAGAGTGAGCGCCCGGTGGTCCTGGTGGATATGGCCTTCCCCATTGGTAGTTTGGGCCTCTGGAGTGGTTTCTCTGGTGCCCGCCATGTGGTCGAGCTGCTGAATCAGAACGTGGCCGATTTGAACATTACCCTTATCAACCATTATTCAGTTCAGCATATCCGCGGCTTTTTCATTATTCCAGGACCCTCCAGCCTGGTGAGTTTGCAACAAATCCATTCGCTAACCGTGCAACGTTTTATCAGCCTGTTGCGCGAGCACGGTTATTACGCCATCCTGGATCTGGGGCGTGCCACACTTCCCATGCTCTGGGGCGTGCCCAAATGGTGCGATTGGAACATCGTGATTACGGACGATGATCCAACCGCGCGTCATATGGCCGGGCTACACCTTAAAGCCCTGGCTGATCAAGGGGTGGATCAACGCTCACTTCTTTTGGTGTATAATGACCGCAATAACAAAAATATCAGCATAGGCATCGGACTCCCCCGTCCTCCGGATGCGACTATCGCTTATCAACCCGACATCAGCAATTTGCCGGAGGAGAATCCCACGATAGGCTTGTGGAATATTGTTCAGCGAAGCCAGATACAGGAAGAAATGATTTTGCGGAAACACCGCATGTAATTAATTTCATACTTCTTTCTAAGGAGGATAGCACATGAAACTGGATGCACAGGCCCGGTATACGCAAACCCATGAATGGGCGCGGCGCGAGGGCGATGAACTCGTCGTTGGCATCACGGATTACGCCCAGAGCACGCTTTCGGATATCGTATACGTGGATCTACCCGATGTAGGGGATATGTTAACGGCGGGCGAAAGCCTGGGTGTGGTGGAATCGGTGAAAGCCGCGGCGGACGTCATGGCCCCCGTGAGTGGGGAAGTGGTCGCGATCAACGAGGCTCTGGTGGATGCTCCAGAAACTCTGAACCAGGACCCATTCGGGAATGGGTGGATGGTCCGCATTCGTCCCGACGATTGGACCGAGTTTGAGGCCCTGATGGACGCCGACGCTTACGCGGCTCTGGTAGCCTCCCTCGAACATTAAGGGGCAGATTGATGTTCGTTTTTTCTTCGCCCCCGTTGTTGGTTTTTACGGGGGCGAGTTCACGTTGAACCTGGGCTTTCTGGTTTTAACCAGTCATTGCAAAAGAAAGGAGTTCGCATGAGCTACATTCCTCATACGGATGAAGAACGTCGCGCCATGCTCGAAGCTATCGGCTTGCCCGACCTGGCCGCGTTGTTCACCGATGTTCCCGAAGCCTATCGTTTTCCTGGCCTGAGCCTCCCGCCGGCGGCTTCTGAGCTGGAAGTCATGCGGTCATTGCAGGAGATGGCTGCGCTTAACCTGGATGTGACGCGCACCCCGACATTCCTGGGCGCCGGCGCTTACCGTCATTGGATCCCGGCTACAGTGGATTTCGTCATCAGTCGGAGTGAGTTTTATACCGCCTATACCCCCTATCAGCCTGAAGTCAGCCAGGGTACCTTGCAGACCATTTTTGAGTACCAGAGCATGATCTGCGACCTGACCGGCATGGAAGTTGCCAACGCCAGCCACTATGATGGGGCGACGGCTGTGGCCGAGGCTGCTATTCAGGCGCTGAATGTATTCCGCTATAAACGCACGAAAATTGTCGTTGCACCCACCGTCAATCCGCAATACCGCCAGGTCTTGCGGACCTACCTCCAGGGCCAGGCTGTGGAGATCGTCGGAGATGAGGTTTTGTGCTGTCCGACCGATCTGCTACTCCAGGCCGATGAGAACACCGCTTGCTTTATCGTGCAATCTCCCAACTTCCTGGGCCAGATTGAGGACCTGAAGGCTCTGAAAGAAACCCTGGTAGAGCGCACACGGGATGCTCGTGGGAAGAGCGCGCTGCTGGTTGTGGTCACCAATCCGTTGAGCCTGGGCCTGCTCAAGCCCCCCGCGGACTATGGAGCGGACATTGTGCTGGGTGAGGCGCAGCCGTTGGGTATTCCGCTTGCGTTGGGCGGCCCTTATCTGGGCTTTTACGCCAGCAAAATGGAGTATGTCCGTCAGATGGCTGGACGCATCATCGGGGAGACTGTAGATGTGGAAGGCAAGCGCGGTTATGTCATGACTCTCACGCCGCGTGAGCAACACATCAGCCGGGCGCGGGCTTCTTCCAACATCTGCTCGAATCAGGGTCTGATGGCCCTGGCCGCGACCGTGTACCTGGCGACCCTGGGCCGTCAGGGTCTGCGCCGGGTCGCCGAGCTGAACTATCACAAGGCGCATCACGCGGCCAGCCTCATCGAACAAATTGAGGGGTATCAGGTTGATCGCAGCAAGCCCTTCTTCAATGAATTCGTGGTGACCTGCCCCGCTCCGGTTGCCGATATCAACGAGTATCTGTTGCACGAATGGGGGATCCTGGGAGGGTATGACCTCAGCCAGGATTATCCGGAGCTGGGTAATGCGATGCTTGTAGCCGTCACCGAAATGAACACCGCTGAAGAAATCGAACTCCTGGCGCGGGCTTTGCGCGATTACGATCCCAATTGGGATGCCGAATGGCATGAAGGAGACGTTGAGGAGGAACAGGCATGAGCGAGCCATTGTTGTACGAACTGTCCCGGCCTGGGCGTCCCGGTCCAGCTTTGCCGCGACTGGATGTTCCGGAGAGCGAACTGCCGACCGATCTGCTGCGTGAGGACTTGCCTTTGCCGGAAGTCAGTGAGGTGGACGTTGTACGGCATTTTGTTCGACTTTCGCAGTTGAACTACGCTGTGGATAAAGGCATGTATCCGCTGGGATCCTGTACCATGAAGTACAATCCCAAGGTGAATGAGGTGGCCGCGCGCCTGCCGGGCTTCGCGCAGATCCACCCCTTGCAGCCTGAAGAGACGATTCAGGGCGCGCTGCTCCTCATGTATGAGCTGCAGGAAATGCTCAAGGAGATCGGCGGGTTTGCCGGCGTCTCTCTGCAACCCGCTGCCGGCGCTCACGGTGAGCTGACCGGCGTTCTGATGATGCGCCGCTATCACCTGGACCGGGGCGAAACGCAACGGGATACCATGCTTATTCCCGATTCGGCGCACGGCACCAATCCGGCGACCAGCTCCATGGCGGGGTTAAAGGTCATCGAAATCCCTTCCGATGCGCGCGGTAATGTGGACCTGGATGCGTTACGCAAGCACTGCAATGAGCGCGTCGTGGGCTTGATGCTCACCAATCCCAACACCCTGGGCCTGTTTGATGAACACCTGGTCGAAGTGATCGAGCTGGTACATGGCTGCGGCGGGTTGATGTATGGTGATGGTGCCAATATGAATGCCCTGGTCGGCGTCATGCGCCCTGGCGATATAGGCTTTGATGTGTTGCATTACAACCTGCACAAGACTTTCAGCACGCCGCATGGCGGCGGTGGGCCGGGGAGCGGTCCGGTAGGGGCCTCGGAGAAACTGGTGGACTACCTGCCTGGCCCCATCGTGGCCATGGAAGAGCCGGAAGATCCGGCGCTGGACATGCCCTACTTCTACTGGAAGATGCCGTCCAGGACCATTGGACGTATGAAGAGCTTCTGGGGGCATTTTGGGGTCATGGTTCGGGCCTACACGTACATTCGCATGTTGGGTGCCGAGGGGCTGCGCGCAGTTGCTGAACATGCCGTCCTTAACGCTAACTATATGCGGGTCCGCCTCCAGGATGTGTATCCTATCCCTTACAATCGGCTTTGCAAGCATGAGTTTGTAGCAGAGGGTAAATTCCCGAACGTGCGTGCCCTTGACATCGCCAAGCGCTTGATTGACTACGGCGTGCATCCACCGACGAACTACTTTCCGCTCATCGTGCACGAGGCTTTGATGATCGAACCGACCGAAACCGAGAGCAAAGACACGCTCGATCAGTACATTGAGATTCTGCGCACGATTGCTGAAGAGGCCCAGACACAGCCGGAGCTTTTGCGCGAGGCGCCTCATAACACTCCGGTTCGCCGACTTGATGAAGTGCACGCGGCGCGCCAGTTGATTCTGCGCTATCAGCACTAGGCTTTTTCCCTTGCATACACAACATCGCCGCTTGTTTCCAAGCGGCGATGTTGGTTTTTCTTGAACAAGGCGAGGCGGTTTAATCGCCACCCAGGTAGGCTTCGCGTACTTGAGGGTTCTCAATCAAGTCTTTGGCCAGCCCTTCAAGCTGGATCATGCCGGTTTCCAGCACGTAGGCCCGGTGCGCAATGGAGAGGGCCATCAGGGCGTTCTGCTCCACCAGGAGCACCGTCACCCCTTGCTGGTTGATGGACTGGATGATGTTGAAGATTTCCTCCACCAGTACGGGAGCCAGCCCCATGGAGGGCTCGTCCATCAGGAGCACGCGCGGCCTGGCCATCAGCGCCCGCGCTACCGCCAGCATTTGCTGTTCACCACCGGAAAGCGTCCCACCCGCCTGCTCCAGACGTTCCTTCAGGCGTGGGAAGAGGCTGAAGACATACTC
>DAOTZR010000176.1:0-9641 GCA_034434315.1 Anaerolineae bacterium | reverse complement strand
TCGCGGAATTCAAAGGGTGCCGTAATCGCAGTACCGACGACCAGTTTACCCCGCTCCCGCAGTTGAACTGCGCGCGGTGATGAGGCAGTAGGAACCGCGGGTCCGGTATTACATCCCGCAAGGAACACCAACAGAAGAACCAAAGCCCCGATTTTCCGGTTGTGTGTGAACATACCCCCCTCCTCAAGCCTGGAATAATCTTGGACTTGCTTCCAGTATAACCATTTTCTGTACAGGAGCAACAGAACCGTATTCTAACTTTACAGCACCACCCTCATCAGTCTGGTTCTCATCCAGAGACAGGGATAGATAGAGCGCGGTACGTATGTTTTGTTAGACCAGATTTTACTTTGTTCTGTCGCCTTACCCCTCATCACTACCCTACTTTCCTCTCCCCACATGCGGACGGGACATCCGCGTACCCACGTCCGCGCACCGAATCAAAGCTGAGCGGGCATTTAGGCCTGGTCCCGAAAAGCCCCCTGAGATGTTAACATCCCCTTAACATCGCTTTAAAACGGCGTTAATCCCGGTGTGGTATGGTTAAGCTGCAGGTCGAATGGCCTGGAAAACTTAAAAGCTTTTGGAGGCAAACTATGCGTAAAGTAACTTTGGGTCTGTTTATCATTCTGGCTCTGCTCCTGAGCGCCTGCGCGCCGACCGTGACGCCGACGACGCCCACTCCGCAGACGTCAGCCCCCAGCACTACCCAGGAACCAACAGGCCCCACCGAAGAACCGAAGCCGGTCGAGGAAAAAGCTTTCGGCATTCTGCCCCCGGTCAATCCTTTAGAAGTCAAGGGGGATATCATCACAGCGGGGAGCTCAACGGTTTATCCTCTTTCTGAGGCCATGGCGGCCCGCTTCCGCGATGAAGGGTACAAGGGGAATATCACGATTGACTCCATCGGCAGCGGTGCGGGGTTTGAGCGCTTCTGCAAAAGCGGCGAAACGGATATCGCCAACGCCAGCCGCCCGATCAAGGATAGCGAGCGAGAAGCCTGTCAGGCTTTAGGGCGGGAGCCAATTGCCTTCCGCGTTGGGACCGATGCCCTGGCCGTGGTGGTGAGCAAGGACAATACGTTCCTGACCGATGTGACAATGGAGCAACTGGCCGCCATTTTCTCCAGCGGCGCGGAAAAATGGTCGGACGTTAATCCTGCCTGGCCCGATCAGCCCATCTTGCGCTTTAGCCCCGGCACTGATAGTGGCACTTTCGATTTCTTTGTGGAAGAGGTGCTCAACAAGGATAAAGCCCTGTTGCTCGAAGCCAGTAACACGCAGTTCTCGGAAGATGACAATGTCCTGGTCCAGGGCGTCGAAGGCAGTCCTTACGCCATCGGATACTTTGGGTACGCCTACTATCAGGAGAATCAGGGGAAGTTGCGTGCCCTGAAGATTAATGGGGTTGAGCCGAATGCGGCGAATGTGGAAGCCAATACCTACCCGCTGGCCCGTCCTCTCTTCCTGTATAGCGCGCCTTCTATCCTGAAAGAGAAACCGCAGGTTGCGGCCTTCATCAACTTTTACCTGAGTTACGTTAATGAAGAGATTGGCCGCGTGGGGTACTTCCCTGCCAGCGAAACCATCCTGAAAGAATCTGCCCAGGCACTGATGGACGGCTTAAAGTAAAAGTCGGGGGTTAAGCATGGCCTCTGGGAGAGACGTCGAAGCGCTCTCCCAGAGGTGTTTGTGTGTCATAAAGTGAAAGAACAGGAGGAAGGGATGGCCTTAAAACTGGCACTGCGATCGCAAATCCCGTTAGAGGAGAGTCAAAGCAAAGCGGAGGTTACGAGCGCTCTGGTGCATCAGCCTGAATTACGTCGTAAAAAACGCCTGGGAGAAAGTCTCATTCGCGCGTTTTTATTGATGAGCGGCACTTTTTCGATTTTTACAACGCTGGGTATTGTCTACGAGCTGGGAAAGGAAGCCTTGCTCTTTTTCCGCAGCCCGGAAGTCAGTCTACTGGAATTTTTCACGGGACAGGAATGGCAACCCGCCATTGGGAAGTTCGGCGTCCTGCCACTCTTAACCTCTACGCTCATGACCAGCACGATTGCGATCCTGACCGCACTGCCGTTGGGGCTCGCTGTTGCCATCTATCTGAGCGAATACGCTTCGGCACGAGCGCGTTCCATTCTCAAGCCCGTCCTGGAAATTCTGGCCGGTATTCCCACGATTGTGTACGGATACTTTGCGCTGACTTTTGTCACCCCGCTGCTCCGCGCCCTGATCGGACGGGACATCGTTCAGGTCTACAACATGGCTTCGGCGGGGTTGGTCATGGGGATTTTGCTCTTACCGCTGATTGCATCACTCAGTGAAGATGCTCTTTACGCGGTTCCGCGCTCCTTGCGCGAGGCAGCTTTCGGTTTAGGCGCAACGCGCCTGGAGACAGCGCTCAAGGTGGTTGTGCCAGCCGCCATGTCCGGCCTGGTCGCAGCCACCATCCTGGCCATTTCTCGCGCCGTGGGAGAAACCATGATTGTCGCTATCGCAGCAGGGTCCGGGCCAGCCTTTACGTTTAACCCTTTCCATTCCGCGGAAACCATCACCGGGCACATGGTGCGCATCAGTGGCGGTGACATCAGCTACGATTCCATGGACTACAACAGTCTGTTTGCCCTGGGCCTGCTGCTGTTTTTCATCACGCTGGGCCTCAACCTGCTCAGCCAGCGCGTTGTCCGGCGTTTCCGGGAGGTTTACGAATGAGCAACCATTATCCCGAAGGTAAACCCTTGCAAGCTTTCATCGCCGCCCGACGTCGGCGTGGACGTTGGAGTTTGCTGGTGTTTCAAAGCGCCACCATGGTCAGCATCCTGGTCCTGGGAGCTTTGCTGTTCAACATCATCAATCAGAGCTTTGGATACGTAGCCGTGACCTATCGGATTTCGCCCGCCTCCCTGGTGGAACCCGGCACCTCCCTCGACGAATTACCACCAGAGGCACTCACCGCTATCCTGCAAGGCCATGTCTCCGCCGGTGTCCTGCGACGCCTGGAAAGTGAAAAACCGCTGGCCACCCGGACCCGGGAAGAGCTGTACGCTCTGGTCGTCGAACGCGTTCTGGAACCGAGCACGCTCAAAAGCTGGTCCCTTTACGACACCCTGTTTAACCGGGAAGCTGTTTTGGCCGAGCGCGAAACCGAATACCCGGAGGCCTATCTGGAATTCCGTAGCTGGCTCAACCTCCACTTCCTGAGCCAGCCACAATCCAACAAACCCGACCTGGCAGGCATACGGCCCGCGATTCTGGGGTCCCTGATGACGATCCTGATCACGATTGCCGTGGCTTTTCCGGTAGGTATCAGCGCTGCCATCTACCTTGAGGAATACGCCGAGGACAATCTGTTTAATCGCGTGATTCAAACCAACATCGCCAATTTAAGCGGTGTGCCTTCAATCATCTATGGGCTGTTGGGACTGGCGATTTTCGTCCGCGCCCTTAACCCCCTCACCAGCGGAGCTGCTTTCGGATTAGCCGATCCGGCCACCGCAAATGGACGCACTATTCTTTCCGCAGGGTTTACCCTGGCCCTGCTGATTCTGCCGCTCATCATCATCAACGCCCAGGAAGCGATCCGGGCTGTTCCCAACTCTCTCCGCCAGGCCAGTTACGGCATCGGCGCCACCCAATGGCAAACCATCTGGCACCACGTCCTCCCTCAAGCCCTGCCGGGCATTCTGACCGGAACCATTCTGGCCGTGTCGCGCGCGATTGGTGAAACGGCCCCGTTAGTCGTCGTGGGGGCCTCAACCTTTGTAGCCCTTGACCCTAGCGGGCCTTTCTCTCGCTTCACCACTTTGCCCATGCAAATTTACCAATGGACAGCCCGTCCCCAAGATGTCTATCGCAACCTGGCGGCGGCGGCGATTTTGACGTTGTTGTTCATGCTGCTTTCGCTCAATGCAACTGCCATTCTATTGCGCAATCACTATCGCAGGAGGATATAATCCATGGCTACCGCAACTTTAACGGCTTCCGGGCCCCATGCTATCCAGACCAAAGCCTACGCTCTGGAAGCTGAAGATTTGAACATCTATTACGGCAACTTTCACGCGGTTAAAAACGTAACGTTACGTTTCCCGGCCAATAAAATTACAGCGTTGATTGGACCCTCAGGCTGCGGAAAAAGTTCCGTTTTGCGCGCTTTCAACCGCATGAACGACTTTATCAAAGGCGCGCGGACCACGGGAAAAGTCCTGTTCGCAGGACAGGACATCTACGCTCCCGATATAGATCCGGTAGAAGTCCGCCGCCACATCGGGATGGTTTTCCAAAAGCCCAATCCTTTCCCCAAAACCATTTACGAAAACGTAGCCTGGGGCGCGCGCATCAACGGATATCGCGGCAACATGGATGAGCTGGTCGAGCGCTCGCTACGTGCAGCAGCTTTGTGGGATGAAGTCAAGGATAAGCTTCAACAAAGTGCTCTGGCCCTATCGGGTGGCCAACAACAACGCCTGTGCATCGCCCGCGCCATAGCTGTGGAGCCGCAAATCCTGTTGATGGACGAGCCGGCATCAGCTTTGGATCCCATTGCCACGCTGCGCATCGAAGAACTCATGCAGGACCTGGTGCAAACCTACACCATCATCATCGTAACCCATAACATGCAACAGGCCGCGCGGGTTTCGGACTACACTGCCTTCTTCTACACCGACGAAAACCGCAGCGGGGAACTGGTGGAGTATGGTCCAACCCGCGAGCTGTTCACCAACCCGCGCGATCCGCGAACCGAGGGTTACATCACCGGACGCTTTGGATAAAGCTTTAAGCTAATGGGGATAGGGCCGGCTCTCAAAAACCGGCCCTACCCCTTTACAGATTCTCTTCACCAGGGCGATACAGACCAGCGGGATCAGCGCCGAGTAAATTCGCCGTGTAAGTCCGCTCGTCCACCAGCGGTAAGTGCCGGGCTATCTCCGGCGGCACAGTAATCGTATGGCGCAGGCGCGGGATACGGCGCTCGATTTCATCTATCCCGGCATCCGCAACCATCCAGTCCAGGGCATCCCAGATGCGCAAGTCCACCTTGCGCGAGTAGCCTCGCAGGGTGTACTCCCGTTCCACATTGTAATAAGCCTCAAAGTAGGACATGGCCAGCTCGCGCAGATTGGCATACACCGGCTGACGAGAACGAATGCCGACGAAATTCGACTTGGCCAGACACCCCCAGCGTCCATTAAGGCGATAAAGCGCCAGCACGTGATCATCGTCGCGCCCCGGCTCTGGAATCAAATCAAGGACGAGCGGCGGATAGCCATGCATCCGCAACATCGCCGCGGCGAAAATCGCCCCATCCAGGCAATGCGCCTTGCGTTCCCGCAGCACATTCAACGGACTGCGGTTCCCCACCCGCGCGTAAGGGATGCTATCCAGGAAGGTTTGAATTTTGAGCGGCGTGTCCAAGGCCTGGACCAGGTCGCGTTCTTCGGATGTAAGAGCCTCCCAAAAACGTTGTTCGTAGCGATCCATACGACCTCCTTGCCTGCCATCACTCCCATTCGATGGTCGCCGGGGGCTTACTGGTGATATCATACACCACGCGGTTGACGCCAGCGATCTCGTTGACGATACGGTTGGCCACGCGAGCGAGCAAATCGTCAGGCAAGCGCGCCCAATCCGCGGTCATAAAATCATCGGTCGTGACGGCGCGTAGCGCAATCACCTCAGCATACGTGCGGCCATCCCCCATCACCCCGACGCTGCGCACCGGCAACAGCACCGCAAAAGCCTGGGCCACATGGCGATACAGACCGGCAGCGCGCAACTCATCCAGAAAGATCGCATCCGCGGCCTGCAAGGTTGCCACGCGCTGCGGCGTGACCTCACCCAAAATGCGCACGGCCAGCCCTGGACCAGGGAAAGGATGGCGCCAGATCAATTCCTCTGGCAGGCCCAGGAGCAGGCCAATTTCGCGCACTTCATCTTTAAACAAATCGCGCAAAGGCTCAACCAATTCAAAACGCATCGTATCGGGTAAACCGCCTACATTGTGGTGGGATTTGATCCGCTGCGCATGGGCGCGCCCTGCGCTTTCAATCACGTCGGGGTAAATGGTGCCCTGAGCGAGGAAACGCGCCTCCCCTTGTTGTGCCGCCGCCTCCTCAAAGACACGGATGAACTGCTCCCCGATGATGCGGCGCTTGGCCTCCGGATCGGTCACGCCGGCCAGAGCCCGGAAGAAACGTTCGGCGGTGCGCACCGTGATCAACCGCATCCCCAAAGCCTGAGCAAAAGTAGCTTCAACCTGCGCCACTTCATCGCGCCGCAGCAGGCCCGTATCTACAAAAATACAGGTAAGCTGCTCGCCGACAGAGCGATGCACCAGGGCCGCCGTGACGGCGCTATCCACCCCGCCGCTCAAGCCACAAATAACGTGCGCAGCCCCCACCTGGCTGCGAATGCGTTCGATTTGGGTCTGGATGATCGCCTCCGGGGTCCAGTCGCCCCGACAGCCGCATAGATCAAAAACGAAGCGCTGCAAGATGTCGCGCCCCTGGCGAGTATGCTGCACCTCCGGATGAAACTGCAAACCTACAAAACGCCGCGCCGGATCCCCCATGGCGGCCAGGACGCCTTCCTCACTATAAGCCCAAGGCTTAAAACCATCCGGCACGGCCACAACCTGATCGCCATGGCTCATCCACACCGGCAGGACAGGAGGCAAGTCGCGAAAGAACGGAGTCCCGGTTTCGACGACCCGCACCCGCGCTGGACCGAACTCGCGCACCGCGCCAGGCGTCACCTGTCCCCCCAGGGTGTGCGCCAGCAGTTGCATCCCGTAACAGATGCCCAGCACAGGAACCCCCAGCTCCAGGACATAAGAGGGCAGAGAAGGTGCCCCGGCTTCATAGACGCTGGCCGGCCCGCCGGAAAGAATAATGCCGCGCGGATGCAAGGCTTCGACTTCCGCTCTGGGTGCGTCCCAGGGCAACAAGACGGCGTGCACGCGCAGCTCACGCACCCGCCGCGCAATGAGCTGCGTGGTCTGCGAGCCATAATCCAATACAACGATGGTCTCAGGCATCGGGCGACTCCCCAAAAACCAGGGTTCCATCCTCATGAATGGCCTCAATCACCACCAGCGAGACGATGGGAACGCCCAGAGACGCCAGGAGCTTGCGACCGCCCTCAAAGGATTTTTCGACAAGCGTCCCAATCCCAACCAGCGTTGCGCCAGCATCGGCGATGATGCGGGCCATGGCGGCTATCGTCTGGCCCGTAGCCAGGAAATCGTCAATAATCAGGACGCGGTCATCCGGCTTGAGGAACTCGCCGGAGACCATAAGCTGCACTTGGCCGCCCTTGGTATGCGATGGAGCCACTTCCACAAAGGTTGGCTCCTGCATGGTGATGGGTTTATGCTTACGAGCGTAGACCAGGGGCACGCCCAGAGCATAGGCGGTTGCCAGGGCCGGAATAATGCCGGAAACCTCGGCAGTCAATACTCGCGTCGGCCCAAGCTGGCGAAAGCGCTGAGCAAATTCCACGCCAGCTTCCAACATCAGGTCAGCATCCACCTGATGGTTGATGAGGCTATCCACTTTAAGGATGCCCCGTCCCAGGTAACGGCCTTCCTGTTGAATGCGATCTTTCAAACTCTGCATTTTTCCCCCCTTACATTTTGCATTTATGTAGGACAGCTGGTTGCAGATATCCTACAGGTAATCTCGGTAGCGTAATGTGGCCAGGCCTACCCTGATATGGGCAAGGCTGGAGGTGGCGTGAGGGCCCCACAGACCAAAGCGTCTGCACAACCAGTCAGCTTGCCAGAGCCCTACCCCTCAAAGCGATACCCCATGCCCCGCACTGTAATCAGACGCTGAGGATGGGCCGGATCATCTTCAATTTTTTCACGCAGCCAGCGGATATGCACGTCCACGGTGCGCGTGTTGCCCACAAAATCCCACCCCCAAACCCGTTCCAGAATCAACTCACGGGAAAGCACCATTCCGCGATGCCGGACCAGAAAAGCCAGCAGCTCAAACTCCCTGGGTTTGAGCTCCACTTTCACACCGGCACGGAAGACCTCACGCCGGGCCCAATCTATGGTGAGATCACCCAGGACCAGGGGGGATGAAGCCGCCTGAAGGTCTTCAGCATCTTCCTCCCGCAAGCGTTTTTCCCGCCGCAAATGCGCTTTGATGCGCGCCTGCAATTCGCGCAAGTCGAAAGGCTTGGTCACATAATCATCAGCGCCCCACTCCAGAGCCAGCACCTTATCGGAAGTCTCAGTTCGAGCGGTAAGCATGATGATAGGAGCGTCCAGTGATTCGCGTAACCGCCGACAAACCTCAAAACCATCCAGGCCCGGTAGCATCACATCCAGCAGAATCAGGTCGGGCTGAATTTCGCGCGCCTTCTCCAAGGCGCTTATCCCATCTCCGACGCCGATGACTGTGTAGCCCTGATGCTGGAGATGATAAGTTAAAGTTTCGCGCAACACGCGATCATCTTCAACCAGCAGGATTTTGGGATCCATCATTCAATTTCTCATTCCTGAAAAACAACCGGGGCAGACGTGAAGTCGCGTCTGCCCCGGATTTTAGCCAGGCTAAGCCGTAGCCTTATGGCCTTCCCACCAGTTGACAACGACCTTCTGTAATTCCGCGGCCACTGAGGGGAGGAAAATCAAGGGCAGCATAATCTCCCACTCCACCAGCGTTAAGGGCACCGTACCGAACACATCCTGCAGGAAGGGCACATACAGCACCGGGATCAACATGAGCACGGAAAAGCCCACAGCCAGTTGCATCCACTTGTTGCTGAACAGGCCCAGCTTAAGGATGGGATAGCGTTCGGAACGGGAGGTGTAAGCGCGGAAGAGCTCGGAAAGCACCAGGGTAACGAAGGCCATGGTCTCAGCCGTGCGCACTTCCGAACCGACATCGGCCAGTTTCGTCATGCCCAGCCAGTAGGCAATCAACACAGCCGAGGTGATAGCTATGGTCTGAACAATAACCCCAATTACCATCTCGCGATTGATAACCGGCTCATTCACCGGACGCGGCTTGCGTTTCATGATGTCCGGGTCGCCTTTTTCCACGCCCAGGGCCAGAGCCGGGCCACCATCCGAAAGCAGGTTGAGCCACAGAAGCTGAATCGCGGTCAGCGGCGTAGGCCAGCCCAGGAGGGTGGCGATAAAGATGATGGCGATTTCGGCGATGTTGCAGGAAATCAGGAAGTAGACGAACTTGCGGATGTTGGAGTAAATGATGCGCCCCTGCTCAATCGCGCTCACGATGGAAACGTAGTTATCGTCTGTGAGGACCATGTCCGCCGCCTGCTTGGACACGTCCGTACCGGTGATGCCCATGGCCACGCCGATATCGGCGCGCTTGAGGGCCGGCGCGTCATTTACGCCATCGCCGGTCATGGCCACGATGTTGCCCGTACGCTTCAGCGTTTCGACGATCCGCACTTTATGCTGGGGAGCCACGCGGGCGAAGACATCAATTTCTCCAACCAGGGCATCCAACTGATCATCGCTCAGCTCGTTCAGCTCGGTCCCGGAAAGCACACGCCCACCGCCCGGTACATCGGATTTGAGCGGAGAACGCAGGATGCCGATCTCGCGGGCAATCGCCGCCGCGGTCGCCGCGTAGTCGCCGGTCACCATGATGGTGCGCAGGCCAG
>DAOTZR010000175.1:0-2445 GCA_034434315.1 Anaerolineae bacterium | reverse complement strand
CCGACGCCGGTTTTTGGGTCGGCGTAGGCCGGCCATTGGCCGCAGGCCCAGCGCGGTGATTTCAATCACTGCGAGCTGTGCCGTTGTGGCGCAGCCAGGAACAGGATGCATCTTGTTTTCCATGGAGGCGCGCCAGGATGATTATACCATAGCCTGGAATCGCCCGGCCTCGACGGGGGCGGATATCATGGGGAGTCCTCACCTCACTCTTGTTCGGCTTGTTTTCCCGGTTGCGGAGGCTGGGGGCCGACCAGGAGTGGCAACAGTTCTTCCGCCAGGCCATTCAGGACCAGTTGCACCTGTGCGCTAAGTGGGGTTGGCTCTGGATTGACCTCGATGCAAAACACACCCTGGTCCAGCGCCCAGATGGGAAGATAGGCTGCCGGGGCCACCAATCCCGATGTGCCCACGATGAGCAGAACCTCGGCGCTGAGCACGGCTTCCACGGCTGCATCCCAGGTCCGGGTGGGTAATGCTTCCCCAAACCAGACCACGTCGGGACGTTGCCAGGCTCCACAGTGAGGGCAGGGAGGCGGAAAATCCAGGTCGAGGGGCGGTTCTGGGAGCAGGGTGGGCTCGCCGCGACAGGCGGCGCTGCACTTGAAACGCCGCATGCTGCCGTGCAGCTCCAGGACGCGGCGGCTGCCCGCTGCCTGATGGAGGCCATCAATGTTTTGAGTGATGACGGTGACCTGGGGAATCTGCGTTTCCAGGACCGCGATGGCCCGGTGCGCCGGGTTCGGCTGGGCCTGGAGCATGGCCTGCCGGCGCTGGTTGTACCAGGCCCAGACTTCGCGGGGGTGCTGAAGAAAGCCCTCGAAAGTGGCGTAAATGCGCGGATCGTAGCGTTGCCAGGCCCCGTCGGCATCCCGAAAGGTCGCCAGACCGCTGGCGCGCGAAATTCCCGCGCCGGTAAAGACGGCTAGCGTTTGACAGGCGCGGAGGGCCTGTCTGGCGTGTTCAATTTGTGGGGTTAGAGCCGTGGCGACCATAGCACCGTCTCCATAAGGAGGCACTCAGGAAAATTAAGGCACAGCCGATGCCCAGCAGCCCGGTGCTCAAGACGTCAAACAGAGTGATGCTGTGTTGCGTGTTGATCTTCCACAGCTCCGGGCCTTCGTCCAGGGGCAGAGCCAGCGCAACCAGCCCCAGGAGCAGGAAGCACAGGCCCGTGCCGCTCAGCCAGCCGATGAGGCGGGAAGAGGCTTTCATCCCCTGGACGCAGGCGGCGGGACAGGCAGGCGTTCGATTGGCGTGGCGCGCCATTGGTCACCTGTTTCGATGAGCATCACGGGGATATCCTCAACGATGGGGTATTTCCTCCCGCAATCCTCACAAACCAGCCAGTACCCCTCGGCTACAAGGCTGAGGCGACCGGCATCCGTACCGGTCGAGGATTGGGGCGCGCATGCGGGACAACGCAACAGACTCAGTAGACTGGTTTTAACCATAAGGCCTCCCTGGAAAAGAAGTTAACCCAAAGCCACATCGAGCCACATCATGGTGGCAAATCCCAACATGACTCCCAGCGTGGCCAGATGGGTATGGCCGCCCTGTTGGGATTCGGGGATGAGGTCCTCGGCTACGACGAAGATCATCGCACCTGCGGCGAACGCCATGGCATAGGGCAGAATGGGGCGCGCCACCAGCACAGCGGCAGCGCCGATAACGCCAGCGATAGGCTCAACGATGCCGGAAAGCTGCCCGTACCAGAAGCTCTTCAAGCGGGATACGCCTTCCCGGCGCAGGGGCATGGCTACAGCCAGGCCTTCCGGCAGATTCTGGATACCAATACCCAGCGCCAGGGCCATTGCCCCCGTCAGCGAGGCTGAGGGTAGCCCGGCGGCCGTTGCGCCAAAAGCGACGCCAACGGCCAGGCCTTCTGGAAAGTTATGCAAAGTGATGGCCAGGACCAGCAGGGTCACACGCTGCCAGGTAGTCTTGAGCCCTTCTGGATGGGATTCTCCCATGTGCATGTGCGGCAGGAGATAGTCAACCAGGCGCAGGAAAATACCGCCGGCCAGGAAACCCACCACCGCTGGGACCCAGGCGGGCAACAGGCCGCCTTCGGACATTTCGATGGCCGGCGCCAGCAAGGACCAGTAGCTGGCAGCGATCATCACCCCGGCGGCAAATCCCAACATCCCGTCCATGATCTTGCGGCTCACCGTGCGGGTCAGGAATACCCCTGCGGCGCCGGTTGCCGTCATGGCCCAGGTGAACAGAGTGCCTAACAAGCCCTGTACGACTGGATTCAGCCCAGATAGCCAGTCCGTCATTGCATCCTCCGCGACTTTATGTGGATGCCCCATAGTATAGCACATTAGCGTCAGCGCAGGCGCCCCGGTTGTAGGGGGATACCCTTTTAATGGCGAAATTGGTTTGTGCGGCCAGGCCGGTGTCGGCGATTGCAATCGCCGCCCGGGCCTGCGGCCAACGGTCGGG
>DAOTZR010000174.1:0-9095 GCA_034434315.1 Anaerolineae bacterium | reverse complement strand
AGTGGCTTCAGATTACTGAGGCTGCCTATGCCTTGTTCCAAGCTATCGTCTTTGCATCTACCTGACTATGTCCGAACTCACGTCCGAACCCCAGCTTCTCAGGGTTGACAGAAGCGGCCTTTTCCGTATAATGCGAGAGCTTCGTTGTGGGCGAAGCGTGTAAAAATCTTGCTTAATGAGGAAGTGAGGAAAGAACTATGGGTGCTCTGCCTAAGCGTAAACTGTCTTCTGGTCGCCGCGACCGCCGTCGCGCCCAGGCCTTTAAAATGCGCCTGTACCAGGTCATTGCCTGCCCGGATTGCGGTGCGCCGGTACGGCCCTATCACGTCTGCCCGGAATGCGGCAAATATCGCGGAAAGCTGGTCCTGAAGGTCGAAGCGTAAGCCGGGTTAAAAGCTTATGGCTTACGCATTGCTTTTTCCAGGACAGGGTTCACAGTACGTTGGCATGGGGCAGGCTCTGTACGAGTCCTCCCCGGCCGCGCGGTCTGTCTATGAAGAGGCCGATGCCCTTTTGGGGTACGCGGTCTCTACTTTGTGTTTCTCCGGACCTGCCGACGATCTGAACCGTACCCGCTTTACCCAACCTGCCCTGTTCACGACCTGTGTGGCGATGTGGGCCGTCCATCGTGAGACCCTGGCGGAAGCCCCGGCCTGCGTGGCCGGCCATAGCCTGGGTGAGTACGCCGCTCTGGTCGCCGCCGATGTGTTGCCTTTCGACCAGGCGATCCAGATCGTCGCTGAACGCGGGCGGTTGATGGATGAGGCTGGCGCAGAAACTCCGGGGGTGATGGCCGCTCTGATTGGGGCTTCCCTGGAGCAGGCGGAACGTCTTTGCGCCGCCGTGCGCGAGGCTACCGGTGAGCTGCTGGTTGTCGCCAACGATAATTGCCCGGGACAGGTTGTGATCTCCGGCACCCAGGCTGCCATCCAGGCTGCGAGTGCGCGCGCCGGCGATTTTGGTTTGCGACGGGTCATGCCGCTCAAGGTCAGCATTGCCGGTCACAGTCCGCTCATGGAGCCGGCCCGGCAAAAACTGGCTGCCTTTCTGGAGAACGTTACCTTCCGGGCGCCGCGTCTGCCGGTAGTTTTCAATGCCACAGCTGCCCCAGTTAGCGATCCGGATAAAATTCGCGAGCTTGTTTTGTACCAGCTTACTCGTCCGGTCTGGTGGCGCGATAGCCTTTTGTGGATGGCGGGGCAGGGCCTGACGCGCTTTGTGGAATGTGGCCCCAAAGACGTGTTGACCGGTCTGGTCAAGCGCACGTTACCTGAGGCTGAGGCCTTCACGTTGGATGCGAGTGCATGAGGTGAATGATGGGAACTCTGGCTGGCAAGGTCGCTTTGGTTACGGGAAGCTCGCGCGGCATTGGACGCGCGATCGCGTTGCGCCTGGCGCGCGATGGGGCGGACGTCATCATCAATTACGTGGCGCGGCCTGACGATCTGGGCGCTGCGGAACGCAATGCACAAGATGCAGCCGCCGTCGTCGCCGAAATCGAAGCCCTGGGTCGGCGGGCAGTCGCGGTGCAAGCGGATGTGAGTAAGGCCGACGAAGCGGCCAATCTGGTCAAAACCGGGGTTGAAGCCCTGGGGGGAAAGCTCAACATCCTCGTCAACAACGCCGGCATTACCCGTGACACACTGCTGATGCGCATGAGCGAGGCCGATTGGGATGTGGTCATGCAGGTCAATCTGAAGGGGCCCTTCAATGTCTGCAAGGCTGCTCTGCGCTACCTTCTGAAACAATCCCACGCCCGCATTATCAACATCGCCTCCGTTTCGGGTTTGATGGGGCAGGTCGGTCAGGCCAATTATGCTGCCTCCAAAGCTGGGGTGATTGGCTTTACGCGCAGTCTGGCACGCGAACTGGGTCCGCGCGGAGTTACGGTGAACGCTGTAGCTCCGGGCTACGTCCCGACGGAGCTAACCGCTTCCCTGGCTGAGGAATGGAAGCAGACCATTCTGCAATTAACCCCCCTGGCGCGTTTCGGTACGGTGGAGGATGTCGCCGCTGCGGTGGCATTCCTCGCTTCAGAAGAAGCGGGCTTTATCACCGGGGTAGTGCTGCCGGTTGACGGCGGCCTGAGTATGTGAGGAGGGCGATATGGCTTACTCGGAGATTGCTGGACGGGTGACCGTGGCGCCACATGTGATTGAAGCTGTTGCGCGTCGTGCGGCTTTGCAGGTGCCGGGTGTCGCACGCCTGGCCGAAACGGACGTGGACCGATTGCTGAAATCGGGCAAGGCCGTCGAGGTGCTGGTACAGGAAGGCCAGGTGACGGTCAACCTGCGCATCATCGCCCGGCATGGGATCAGCCTGCGTGCGCTGGGCAAAGCCGTTCAGCACGAGGTTGTGCGCGTCATCGAGGACATGATGGGCCTACGTGCCAATATGGTCAATGTACTCATCGAAGATGTGGTCACTGAGGAGATGGTGGCAGCGAATTCCCCGGCTGCCTGAGGTGGTATGACTCCAGAATCTTTAAAAGGTACACGACGTAAAGCACGCGAGATGGCCCTCCAGGTCCTTTATGAGGTGGACCTGGTTGGGCATCAACCAGGCTCTGTCCTGGAGCAGTGCTTTGAAATGAATGATGATGCGCCTGAAGAAGCCCGGCAGTATTGTCAGGGGCTGGTGAGTGGCGTATTAAAGTGCGTTCCCGTTTTGGATGAGTACCTCCAGCGCTATGCGCCGGAATGGCCCCTCGACCAGGTCCCGGCTGTGGACCGAAATCTGCTACGCATCGCTCTGTACGAGCTTACCCTGGGACACGTGCCGATGAAGGTGGCCATTAATGAAGCCGTTGAGTTGGCCAAGGTATATGGCTCAGAAAGCTCGGCGCGTTTTGTGAATGGGGTCCTGGGAGCCCTGGTTTCTGTGCAATCCATAGTTTTGAACGCCTTGCAGGCGCACCTGGACCGGCTCTCCGCTTCTGCAAAAAAGGACCAGGCTTGATCGGCCTGGACCGGGCCAACCGGTTTAAGTGGTGCGATTTTTTACCTCTAATACCAGGACTCATCAGAGTGACTATCAAGCGGTCGGAATACCATCCGACCGCTTTTTTTGTGCCTGGAAGCCGACTGGAGCCAGCTTTGCCCATCACGTTTTTATCTCCTGGCCTGATGGGAAGATAGGGAGCCCGTGCGCAGCCCTGCTCCTGGCAAAACAGGATAAGCGGCATGGAGAGATAGGACGCATGGCAGAAATGAAAAGAGTTAAATGTGATATAATATCTAAGCTCTGATAAGTTGCGCTACCAGGGGCAACCTGGCCAGACAGCTTGGGGCGCAGGGCGCGATTCCAATCTGATGAAAGGAGTGGTGTTTATGGAGAAAATTCGGGTTATCATTATGGGAGCTGCCGGACGTGACTTCCACAACTTCAACACCTATTTCCGCGACAACGAACGG
The DNA here is from genome assembly GCA_034434315.1 of Anaerolineae bacterium. Taxonomy (GTDB): domain Bacteria; phylum Chloroflexota; class Anaerolineae; order B4-G1; family SLSP01; genus DAOTZR01. The sequence goes on along the minus strand of DAOTZR010000174.1, from coordinate 5,682 downwards.
TATGAAGTAGTGGCTTTTACGGCTACCCAAATCCCCAACATTGAGGGGCGGGTATATCCGGCGGAACTGGCCGGGAAACTTTATCCCCAGGGCATTCCCATCTACCCGGAATCCGAGCTGGAGCGGCTGATTAAGGAACACGCTGTTGACCAGGTGGTCTTCGCTTACTCCGATGTTTCGCATGAGTATGTGATGCACAAGGCGGCGACAGCGGTGGCGGCAGGTGCGGATTTCCGCCTGATGGGTGGCAAGGCCACCATGCTCAAGAGCACCAAACCGGTTGTGGCTGTGACGGCCGTACGCACAGGATCGGGCAAGTCCCAGACCACGCGCTACATCTGCAATCTGCTGCAGGCTATGGGTAAAAAGGTAGTTGCCATCCGACACCCCATGCCTTACGGCGATCTGGTCGCTCAGGCCGTCCAGCGGTTTGCCTCTTACGAAGACCTGGACCGGCATCAGTGCACCATCGAGGAGCGCGAGGAATACGAACCCCACATTGACCGGGGCATTGTCGTGTACGCTGGCGTGGACTACGAGCGCATTTTGCGTCAGGCTGAACAGGAAGCCGATGTCATTGTCTGGGATGGCGGAAACAACGACATCCCCTTCTTCAAGCCGGATTTGTGGATTGCTGTAGCCGATCCGCACCGCCCCGGCCATGAAACGACCTACTATCCTGGCGAGGCCAATCTGCGCGCTGCGGATGTGGTGGTGATTAACAAGGTAGATACGGCTGATTATGCTAATATCCAGCGCGTGCGCGATAATATCGCGGCGGTTAATCCCAAGGCGCTGGTGATCGAGGCCGCTTCGCCGATCTTTGTGGATAACCCCGATGCTATCCGCGGTAAAGTGGTGCTGGTGGTGGAGGATGGACCTACGTTGACCCATGGCGAAATGGCTTACGGCGCCGGGTTTGTGGCTGCGCAGCGGTTTGGCGCTGCCGAAATCGTGGATCCGCGCCCCTATGCAGTCGCTTCGATTGCTGCAACCTACAAGAAGTACCCCACGACCGGGCGCGTGCTGCCAGCCATGGGCTATGGCGACGAACAGATGCGCGACCTGGAAACTACCATCAACAACACGCCCTGCGATCTGGTGATTGTCGGTACGCCGATTGACCTGCGCCGCGTGCTCAAGGTGAAGCATCCCATGGACCGCGTGCGCTACGAACTGCAGGAGATCGGGACGCCCATGTTGGAGCGTCTGCTCAAAGAGCGCATTCGCTAAAAGCCTGGCGAAATAGGGCTGCTGAATCTTAACAAGCCCCCCGCTCGCGGGGGGCTTGTGTGTTTCAGGATAACGCTTTAAGGCATGGTGCGGGTGTTTACGCCGAGGCGCCAATAATGTTGGAGGTTTTCGTGGCGCAGGATGCATCGTGCTTTTTGCACAGGATGAATCCTGTGTTGCGTTGGCACAGCCGGTTGTGTTGAGTGGCCTGTCTACCATCAGAGCCTGAATGCTGTGCAACACCTGGAGACAGGTAGGCCACGCTAAGACGCCCCTCAGAGAAGGGGCCTTAGCGTGGCCTGGACCATGCCTGACTTCAAAGCCTATCAGGGCTTGACTTCAAATACCCGCAGTCCGGTGACCGTGCGCCCGACTTTGGTCATGCCGGCGGGCATGGAGCTGAGCCAGTCGGCATTGAAGTATTTGTTCAATACGCTCTCAATCGTCCCGGTCCAGGGGTCCATCACGATCAAGTCGTCGTTGATGCCGCCGCTGGGATCGGGGATGTAGCGAATGGCAAGGACGAAGTGCTGATCGTGCGGGGTGGTCGCCGGGCGGAAATCCACCTCGGCGGCGACGGGGTAGCGCGCCAGGATCCATTGCAGCAGCTCCAGATCGGGCTGCTTGCTCTTATCGCGCCAGTTGATGTAGCTGGTGGCCTTGCCGGCAAAGAATTTATCGGTGTGCCAGACCAATCGGGGATAGGCTGCTGTGACTTTGGCGGGCTTGTTCAGATAGTCGCCTTCAAAAGCGCCGGCTTTGCCAATTTCCTGGGCGAAGACGGGCGGCAGCACGTCGTAGCCGGCCCAGGCCGCGAGCGAGGCCAGCGCAGTGACCAGACAGCCAGCCTGGCCAAAGGTGGCCGTCCCCGAAGGAGAGTAACGGGTGTTCTTCCAGCGCGGATCGCGTTGGCTGAAGATGGGAGGATGCGGCGCTTCGTTCCAGCGGTAGTCTTTGTTCAGAGCGCGCCGATAGTCGGTGAGGATGCTCAGACGGTTGCCGAAGGCCCAGGCATCGCCCTGCCAGGTGTACAGAACCAGCGCGTGGATTTGCTGCACGCCAGGGGTCAGGTTCCAGTTGGCGATTTCATCGTAGGCCAGGTTCACCCAACCGTTGTCCTCATCCCGCCAGCCAAAATCGGCGGGATTGGTACAGTCAGTCGGGCGCTGGGTCGTCCGGCAGATGGGGTGCGTGGTGGTGATGTAGACGGGAAGCCCCCGGTGTTGCTGCGGAATCTTATCCATAAAACTGCGATAGGCCTGGAAATCGGCGTAATGATCGCTCAGGAACGGGTCGCTGAGCTTTGTCGGTTCGGTAATCAGCTCGCGGAACTGGCCGTGTGTGTAGGTCTGGAGGGCAAAGCCGTCCAGGTAAGGGATGCCATCCAGCATCTGGGCGAAGTAGTCCAGCGGGCGGATGCGCAGGTTGTTTTCCAGTGGCAGGACCGGCGCACTGTAGGGGAAGATGGGCGCCGGTATGACCTGCGCCATGGGCAGGACGGCCTTGATGGCGGCGTAGACCTTGTTGAAGGCCTGAGCGTAACGCTGGGGAGTGATGTGCTCCTGGGGCGTCAAGCGCCCGCCAGGATGTCGGCTGGGATCGTTGGGCGAGTTACCGACGACGATGACCCAGGCATAATCGGCTTCATCTTCACGTTTGAGATGTAGTTCGCACCAGCGCGCACAGGCTGCGGCGTAGGCCTCGTAGCGATCCGAGGGGGGCAAGGTGGCCCCGGTGCTGTAATTCAGCTCCACAATGACGCCGTAGCCGCGCTGCCTGGCCCAGGTCCAGAGCCGCGCCCGGTGCGTCTCATTCAGCACAATGGCTTGCGCATTGTCCCCAATCACCTGATTGAACATGACCCAGCCGGTACGGCCTATATTGGTGTACAGACCGGTGATCGTTTCGCTGACCAGTTCATTGGCGGCCTCGATGGTGCCCAGGTGCAGGCCAAAAATCCATGGCGCGAGGCCGATCTTCACTCGTGTGGGGTCGGCAGGTGAAGTCGCGGCAGGGATGTCGAGCAAGGCCAGGTATTCGCTCTGGGCGTAGCCGTCCTTGCCGTCCAGGCTGCGCACGCGAATCCAGAAGCCCGGCTTGCCGATGCGCGCCCTCAGGCTCTCTACCGGATCCAGGATGTTGAGGATGGCGGCATGATCCAGCTTGACCATGACCGGGGTGGTTTCGGAAGGGCCGGCGTGAATCGGGAGCTGACTTTCTGGCTTGTTCACCCAGGCCCGTGCGCTGACTTTGTGTTGGACTCGGGGATCAATGTGCGTGACGAATTCCGCACTCACCCAGACTTCCGGCCCATCGGGGACGACGCGCACGCGCAGCCATTCGTTGGGTTTGCCGATTTTAGCCATCGCCTTGTCGTTGTCGCGCACAATGTGCATCAGGGTGTTTTTGGGCACGCAGCCCACCAGGGATGTGGGGGCCATGAGTGTCTCCCGGCGCAGGTTCAGGGTGGTGGTGCTCCACACCTGGACCAGTTCGCCGGGGATGGTTTCCGTCGGCGGAGGCGGTGGCGGCCAGGGGCCGGGGTCCTGGGTGGTGACATGGGTGATGCGGACAAAGCCATCGCCCCAGCCGGTGCGCACCGGTAACCAGCGCTCGCTATCCGGGCCGTAGAGCGGGCTGCCCACGACTTTGAGTTCTGTCCCATACGTGAGGGCGTGTAACTGTGTGCCGGGGATGCCGGGCTGTTTAAAGACCACCGTCCCCCCGCGCGACCTGACCCAGTAACGTTTGGGCTGAGCTGTGGGATCGCCCAAGGCAAAGCCGCGGATGATCGGGAAGTGGGCTACGTCCAGGACGCCGGCACGGTAGAAGCTCACGAAAGTGGGCGCATAGGGTCGCACACGCTCCAGCCAGGCCTGTAATTCCTGCGCCGTCATGCGTTTTTGGGCGCTCTCGTCATAGTAGGGCGCCAAAGCGGGATAGATGGGACGGTCGAAGCCCTGTTCCTGTAACCATTGGCGCTCCATTTCGTAGGTCCACTGATCAATAACTACTTCTGGCGGGCGCTGGAAGGTGCCGTAGGCCATGGGCATCAGCCCCCCTTCGCAGAAAGGCGCCATCTGCTTGTAGGGCAGGTCCAGGTGGTGTTTGATATTCGGATAGGAGCACAGGTAAAGCTTCTTTTGGTCAATTCCGGCATCCTGGATGCGCATGATCATCTTGCTCGCCGCATCGCCGCGCCGGCTACAGGCCCCTTCCATGTCAAAAATAAAACCTTCATAGCCATCGTTGAAGGCGCGAGTCACGATATCGGCCTCGAAATCCGGATCACCCAGGGTGAGGAAGGTCCAGGCAAAGGGAATGAGACCCGCGTCTCGAATCCGCTGAGCAATGGCGGCGGCGTTATCAACGTAAAAGCCGGCCCGGCCACTCAGCGGCCCCTGTCCAACTTTGTAGAGCATGTGGGTGGTCTGCGTATCTGCGGCAATCTGCAGTGCGCGCTCCAGGTCCCAGCCCACATAACCCCACAAACCTTTACCGCGTAAGTCCGTCATGCTTTCCTCCTTTCATGGGGAGAATCAAGGGATAAACTTTTGCTCCCACTGACACAGGGATGATCGCGCAGCACCAGGCGCCAGGGACGGGTGAGGGCCAGGGCATCCCCGCGGACGTTGATGCGGGGGGTTCTGAGTACGGCCTCCTCCGGTACCGGTGTCTCCGCTTCCACCCATAGACCGCTGGCATCATCGCACACATCGGCTCCATTCAACCGCAGATCAATCTGCAAAGCCTGGCACAGACGGCCAGGGCCGCGGAGCAAATCGCGCCAGGCCACCTGCCCCCGGTGCTTTTGCATCACTTCGACGCCCTCCAGGGGCTCCAGTGCCCGAATCAAAATAGCGGCGGGGAATCCCTCACCTTCGGTCACCAGATTCAAACAATGATACATGCCGTAAATCAGGTACACATAAGCATGGCCGGGTGGGCCAAACATCGCCGCATTGCGTGAGGTGCGGCCACGGCTGGCATGACTGGCCTGGTCCCCATCGCCGATATAAGCTTCCACCTCGACGATACGTCCGCTGAGGCGTTGGCCCTGCCAGAGGCGTACCAGACGCTGGCCAAGAAGCGCGCGCGCCACATTCAGGGTAGGGGCGGTGTAGAAATCGCGTGTCAGGATTGGTACTTTCATGTTGACTTTTTAACGCTTCTGAGCTAAGATAATTGTAGCATACCCTGAAAGAGAAACAAGAGGGGTGGATATGGCCTTAGACGACATGGATGAACTGCTACGTGGCCTGGAACTGGATCAGGAGCCCATATTCGCTGAGGAAGTCGAAGCTCAACCGCGGTCAACGCGCTCCCAGCGGCCTCAGCGCGCCGCGCGCTCAGCCGGGGGCTTGCGGCCCTGGCAGAACTTCATCCTTTCATTCTTCTTATTTTGTGACGTGGTGATCGTCGGTCTGTTGATGCTGCTGATGTTGGAAC
>DAOTZR010000173.1:0-7995 GCA_034434315.1 Anaerolineae bacterium | reverse complement strand
GCCTTCAAAGAAAGCACGGGCTTTGACGTGACGCAACTCCGTCTGCCCGCGCGGATTTGGGAGACGCCCTCCCCCGCCGGCCCCTTCGATGCGGCGTTCTTGCGCGCCGCGCTCCAGGCTTACCGCCAAAACTTGTAGGTCACCTGCTCGCAGTGGGCCGGCAAGGCCGGATGGACATAAATCGGGTGGGCGACGGTATTGCCGTCGCCCACCCATGAGCAACCCTCAATGCCGGCGTAACACCAGCGGCAGGTTGATTTGCCAGGCAGGCCCCCGCGGATTGTACCCTCCCGCACGGCAGAAGGCCGCCTCCAGGCGCCGGGATTCGGCCCGGTAGGTCTGGATCAGGGCCGGGTCGCAGGTTGCGCCGGCCTCGATCCAGTCCGCGCCGGCCCAGGCCATCAGCCGCAGGTCCTGTTTATCGCGCAAGGGCGCAACGGCATCGAGGATGAACTGCAGCGTCACCGTCACCGGTTTGGCCAGCACTGGGCTACCGCCTGTCGCCGTCAAGAGCAGGGTGTAGGCCAGGCCCGGCGCGTAGTAGCCCCCACCCGACTGTCCCGGCAGGAGCTTGAGCTGCGCCAGGGTAGTCTGGGTTACCACCCCAACGGGGAAGGTGAAAACGGCGGTCTGACCCAGCGTGTCGGTGAGGGCCACGCGCTGCGCCAGGTTCGGCTGCAGGGTGAAAATGGCCGGGACCGGTTGCATCACAAAATCCACCCCCTCCACACTCGTTGGCACCGAAACCAGGCGGCTGATGGGGGTAAAGCTGAAGCCGGGTTGCGCCGGGGTGAGAAGGTAGGTGCTGGCACTCAGGCCTTCCAGGAGATAATAGCCCTGCGCGTCGGTGGTGACAGTGCGATGGCCGGGCGTGGCGGTCAGGGTCACGCCGGCCATGGGCCGGGCCTGCGCATCGGTGATGCGCCCGGCGATGGCGTAGGTAAGGGCCAGGCTGAGTGCATAGGCATCGTCCGCGCCATTGTAGAGCGTGTCGAAAGCGCCAGCTGTGACCGGGAAATCCGTCGAGCGGGTGCTCCCCGCCAGATAAACCCGGTCGCCAGCGACGGCCAGGCCGGCGACGTAATCGGTGGCGCTGCCTCCGATCCGCGTGCCGTAGAGGAGCGTGCTGTTGACGGGATTCAGGTAGAGCAGGAAGCCATCGTAATCCCCAACCGGCTGGGTACGGTAAGCGCCAGGGGTGACGGGGAAGGTGGTGGAGCGCGTATGGCCGGCCAGGTAGACGGCGGTGCTGCTCACCCAACGGACGCGCGTGACCCGCTCCATGGCGTTGCCTCCGATCAGGGTCCCATAGCTCAAGGTGCGGCCATTCGCGGTGAGCCTCGTCAAGAACCCATCCGTAGCCCCGCCCTGGAAAGCGGTCTGCCAGGCGCCGGGAGTGGTGGGGAAATCGGAGGAATGGGTCTCCCCTACGATACAGGCGTTGCCCAGGTTATCCACGGCCAGAGCAGTGGCTTCATCATCGCCGACGCCACCGAGGTAGGTGCCGTAAACCAGGCTGCTCCCCGAAAGGCCCAGGCGCACGGCGAAGGCATCCCGCGCGCCCGCCGGCTGGGGGTGGTAAGCGTCGGTAGTGACGAGGAAATTTGCCGATTCGGTTGCCCCTGCGATGTAAGCCCCACCCAGGCTATCTACGGCGATGGCGCGCGGCATGTCCAGGGCGCTGCCGCCCAGGTAGGTGGCGTAGATCGGCGCACTGCCTGAGGCATTGAGTTTGACCACGAAGCCATCTTCTTCCCCGCCGTAAGAAATGTCCAACACCCCTGCCGTGACGGGGAAATCGCTGGAATCGGTGACGCCGGTGATGAAGGCATTGCCGGAGGTGTCCAGAGCCACGGCATAGGCCCGGTCGGCCTCGCTACCGCCGAACAGCGTGGCATAGACGAAGGCCCCGGCGGCATCCACCTTGAAGGCAAAGGCATCCGTCCAGCCATCCAGGGTACGGTCCCAGGCCCCGGCGCTGGTGGGAAAACCCGTGGAATAAGTCTCGCCGACGCCGTAGGCGTTGCCGGCAGCATCCACGGCCAGAGCGCGCCCGATGTCCCAGTCCGCGCCGCCGATGAGCAACGCATACAGCAGGTCGCTGCCATCGGGCTTGAGGCGCGCCAGGAAGACGTCGGTTTCGCCATTCAGGCTGGCGCCGGGACGGGCGGGGAAGTTGTTCGAGGCGGTGTCGCCGATGAGGTAGAGCGAGTCGTCAGGCCCCAGAGCCATGTCGGCCACGGCTTCGGCATCGCTGCCGCCCAGGAAGGTGCTGTAGATCAGGTCGGCCGGGCGATCGGGCAGGGCGGCGGGGGCCTGGTCCAGCCGGGGAACCAGAGCCAGGCCGTCGGACTGGGGGCGGTAGTCCAGGGGCAGGGAGACGGCGACTTCAGCTTCAGGATGCAGCCAGGCCGGGGGCAGGGTGAGTGTCGCCGGCCCATCTACGGTGAGCCGCACCGCGCGCAGGGCCTCCGGCGCGCCGATCCAATGCCAGCCCGCGCCGTCCAACATCAGGTCCACGCCGGGGTACAGATCGATGTAGCGCACGGCGCGCCAGACCGGAACGTTGGCGAAGTAGCCCCGCTCGTTCCAGTAGCTCAGGCGCGTTGCGCGCCGCTCCAGGCCTTCCAGGCGAAAGGAGGGTGCGGGGTCTTGAAAGGCCACGTACAGAGCCTGCCCGTCCGCCACCAGCCACAGACCGCGGTCGAGTAGCCAGAGCGTCTGTCCGCCGGCGGTGAGCTGGAAGCGCACCTGCGGGGGAAACTGGCCAATGTTCTCCACAGCCCAGGCCGGGGTCACGGCCACAGGGTCCGCCGCGCGGATATCCAGGCCAGGGATGAACAGACTGATGACAAGGGAAAGCAGTATGAACAGTTTCATGGTTGTACCTCCTACATGGAAGTCTGGTCCGACCGGTGTGATGCCGATGCGGACCGGTCCAGGGCCGGAGCGAAACGAGGGGAGAGGATAGGAGGCGCCACTCGTCTGCGCCCCGCCAGGGCGGTCAACCGGCCCAACGGCAGGCCGGGGCCGGTTGCGGCCCCCTTCATCCTGAAAAAAACCTTACCAGCAAGGCTGGTAGTCCTGGCCCAACACCAGGCGCAGCTTGACCTGGGCCTGAGCATCGGGCTGCCAGATGAGACGCTGATCGTCGAGGGCCAGGCTGCGCAGCAGGTCCTGGACGCCGCTGCCTTTGGTGGTTTCGCCGTAGAAGAACACCAGGGTCTGGCGTTGTACGTCGTCGGGGGCGGGAAGCAGGCGCGGAATGAAGCCGTAGGTGTAAAGTCGGTCGGCGGCCAGTTCGCCCCAATCGGCGTGTCCGGAGGCGTTGATGACTTCGACGACGATGGGGTTTTGCGTGGCGCGGTTGGAAAGGGGCGCGGCCAGGGCCTGGTTCAACAAGGGTTGGATCCGCTCCCAGAGCGGCAGGACGACGCTGCCCCCGTAGACGGTGACGTAAGGCCGGGTTTCGTTGGGGCCGATGTTGTAGCGCCGCACGTTGACGGGATCCATTTGGGCAGCAGTGACGGCCAGGCTCAGGATGTTGCCCAATCCCAGGTTGGTCTGGTACAGGTCGCGGGTCTGGTCGTACATCTGGGGAGCCGCGGCGACCAGGTTCATCTGCTTGCCCTTGAGCCACATGGCTTTGAGGACTTGCTGCTGACGGCGTTCACGCGAAAAGGCGCTGGTGGTCAGGCGCGAGCGGGCGTACCAGAGCGCGAGTTCTCCATCCATGTGGTGCAGCCCGGGCTCCAGGGCGATGCGGTGATAAGTCCCATCCGGGTCCGGGTAGGGCCAGTAGTCCTCCAGGCGACAGTGCACCGGCACGTCAATGCCCCCCAGCAGGTCCACCAGGCTGATGAGGCCGTCGAAATCCACTTTGACGTAGAAGTCCGCGGTGATGCCCAGGTTGTAAAGCAGGGTCTGGTTGAGAAGGCCAAAGCCCCCACCCTCGACGCCGTATTTTTCGCCGTACAGGTCGGCAAAGTTGATGCGGCTCATCCAGAAGTTGGGGATATAGACATACAGGTCCCGCGGGATGGAGACGATGCTGACCGAAGGGACCTGGGGGTAAATGACCACGTACTGCACCACGTCCGTGTGCCAGTCGCTCCATTCGGGACGCTTGTCGCTACCCAGGAGCAGGATAGTCACGGCGTCGTCGGGGATGGTGAAGGGCGGGACAGGAGTAGGCACGGGCAGGGTCGAGGAGGGCGGCGCGACGGGTGTGCCGATGAGCGGGACGGCAGTAGGGCGCGTGCCGGGCAAGGGCGTAGGGGTTGCCGTCGCCGGGAGTGGGGTCGCTGTGGGCGTTGGGGATGGGATGAAGGTCGGTGTGGGCGTCCAGGTCGGCGGCAGGATCAGTACAGTGGGCGTGGGAGAAGGCGGCAGAGGGGTCGGGATAGCGGTAGCCGTCGGCCATGAACGCAGGGTCGGCAGCGGTTCCGGCTCGAAGGCCGTCTGGGCCACGGTGTAGACCATCCCCGCCCATACCAGGACCAGGGCCAGCAACAAGATCAGACCGATAGCTGTATAGCCGCGCATACGCTAAAAACAGGGCTTGTAATCTTCGCCCAAAATAATCCGCAGTTTGACCGGCGCCGCCGGGTCGGGTGAGCGTACGACGTTGGCGTCCGGTATGCCAAAGGCTTTCTGCAGTTCGGCCAGGCCGCTGCCCTTAGTAGTCTCGCCGTAGAAGATGATCTGGGTGGTGGTCTGGGTGATGCCGTCAGAGGGCAGGATCGAAGGGATGAAGCCGTAGCGGTAGGCGCGGTCGGCGGCCAATTGATCCCAATCCGCGTGACTGTTGCGATTGAGGATTTCCACGCGCACAGGGTTCTGGGTGGCACGGTTGGAAAGGGGCCGCGCCACCGTCTCGCGGATGGGCACCTGCATCCGTTCCCAGTTGGGCAGGAAGACATTGCCGCCCTGTTCGGTGGTATAAGGTATCACGTGATAGCGTCCGATGTTATTCAGTTCCACGTTCACCGGGTCAAGCTGGGTGGCGACCAGCGCCAGTTGCAGGATGTTGCCCAGGCCCAGGTTGGTTTTGTAAAGGTCTTTGGTTTGTTCGTAGAGCGCCGGGGCATCCTCCAGGAGATTGAGCTGTTTAACCCGGCGCCACATGGCTACCAGCACCTGTTGCTGGCGCTGCTCGCGCGAAAACACGCTGGTTGTCTTGCGCGAGCGTGAATACCACAGGGCCAGCTCACCATCCATGTGATAGACGCCCGGCTCCAGGGCGATGCGGTGATACTCACCATTGGCATCGGGATAAGGCCAGTAATCCTCCAGATAGCAATGCACGGGGACATCAATCCCACCCAGGGTATCCACCAGGCCGATGAGGCCATCAAAGTTGACCATAGCGTAGAACTGGGCCGTGATGCCCAGGTTGTAAAGCATGGTCTGATTCAGCAAGCCGAAACCACCGCCGGGGTAGTGATAGCGTTGCCCCAGGGCGTGCGCGGTGTTAATCCGCGCCATCCAGAAATCCGGCACGAAAACGTACAGATCGCGCGGAATCGAAAGGACGGCGACGGAGGGAATATCGGGATAGATGACGACGTACTGGATCACGTCCGTGTTCCAGTAGCTCCAGTCCGGGCGCTGATCGCTGCCCAGGAGCACGATGGTAATCGCATCGCGCGGGATGGCGAAGGCCGGCACAGGCGTGGGGATGGTGATCGTGGATGAGGGGTTGAGGGTAGGCGTCACGGTCCAGGGGGCCGCGGTAGGGCGCACGCCACGCACCGGAGTCGGCGTCGGCGTCAACGTCACGTCAGGCGCCGGGGTCGGCGTCGGCTCGCGGGTCGGGGTCGGCGTCCAGGTGGGGACGGGGGTATACGTCGGCGAAGGGGTCGGCGTGCGGCTGGGGAGCACTTCAACCGTGGGCAAGGGAGGTGGCGCCGCCGAAAGTACCACAGCCCGGTACAACAAAGCCCCCCAGATGAGCAACACTGCCATCAGGACAGCCCCAATGCGTAGCTTATACGATCCCACCTTTCATCCTCCTGGATTTGCATCAATTCTCGCGGTTCACTCCCGCGAAAAGCCGGTTAAAAGGTTAAAAGCATGCGCGTTCACGCATCCCCCATCCCCTGCGGCCCATGGCCCTTAGAAACCAGTCCGGATGCCCATCCGCTTATTTGACCAGGTTGCCCAAAACCTGCCTGAGGGCATTTCGGGCATCGCGTTCCGACGCGCCAACCAGAGCAAAGGTATGTTTTCCGGCGGCGGTTTCGATGATGAGTTCGGTGCCACGGATCTGGTCCTCGGCATCGCGCACATCCTTGAAGCGCACCTGGCGTACCGTATTGAGGGGGATGAAGAACGTGCCCGGCGTGAGGGCCAGGATAGCGTCCACCGTCATGCTCTGATACCTTTGACACACCAGGCCCAGCCAGCCTATCTGCGCCCCTACCTGGCCTAGCCAGCCCTTGCCCTGGGCCTTAGCCTGCTCCCTGGCCGCAGTGATCGCCTCATCCATCATCGGTTTGGTGACAAACGCCAGAATCAGGCGGTAAGGCGTGACGATCAGGTTGAAGCTTTCGTATTTCAGACCCATAAAGCCGCTGCGCCGCTGCAGGCCGGGGATAATCGTCAGAATGGTTTCGGGCGGAGGCGCAGGCGCAGCCGGAGGTGGCGGAGGTGGTGCTGGTGTTGGTGCAGCTACTCTGGCCCCGCAACGGCTGCAAAAAGCCGCGCCAGGCGGCAAAGGCGCCCCACATTGACTGCAAAACTTCGGTTCATTAGCCATAACAGGTCCTTTCATCTAAAAAGCCGGCCAGGTAAGGGGGAGTCCAGTCTCCCCCAGTGACCGGCACGGGAAAACGTTTTCAAGCTCCATTGTACTGTTGAGCAGCCTTTCGTGCAAATCGGTCCTGTGAAGTCAGATTAGGAGCACCTTGTCCGAAGCCGGATTCCGCAAAGGGCTGGTCAATTCAGCCCCATCAGCCAGGCAAGCCGCCGCCCCACCCCGGCGCACGCGCATTGAAAACCGCCCGGTCTGTGCTACACTAAGTTTCCAATCTCAAGCAAAAAGAGGTGCGTTATGGACTATTCAGCCCCAGCGACAACATCACGAGAAGAGGCGTTACACCAACTCTACACCAATGCCCTGCTACTACGCGAGCGCGGCGAGCACAGCAAAGCCCTCACCGTCATCGAAAGCATTCTGCAGGCCGCGCCGGAATGGGACCTAGCCCTGCAATTCAAGGCGGAGCTGCTCGAAGAGCTGGGCTGCCAGGATGAGGCGCTCACGATCTACCGCACCGTCCTGCGCCTTAATCCGTATGCCCGCGCCGCGCGCACGCGCTTCACCGAGCTGATGGCGCACCAAAAAGCCCGGCAACTTGCCGAAGCCCCCAATGGCGCGTCCACCCACATCCAGGCCCTGATCCAACGCCTGCTCTCAGGCAAGGCAGCTGCCACGAGTGCCGTTCCAGAAAGCATCTTAAAGGCCCTGGCCAGCAAATTCCTGGATGAAGCCCTGGAGCTGGACGAACAAGGGTTGACTGAAGATGCGCTGGCGTTAAGTAGCCTGGCCCTGCGCCTGGACCCAGACCTGGCCGAGGCCTGCAACCTGATCGGCGCCCTGTACGAAGATCTGGGGCAACCGGGCCACGCGGTGAAGTGGTATCAACAAGCCGTAAAGCTCGATCCCGATTTTCGCGAAGCGCACGCAAACCTGGAAGCCATCCGGCAAGCCCTGAGCGCGCAACCCTGGGTGACCATCGCCCGCTACGTCAGCTTATCCGAAGCAGAACTGGCACGCGCGCGCCTGGAAGTTGAAGGCATCACCGCACAGGTCACCAACCGCGCCCTGGCCAACTACCTGGGGGCCATTGTCCTGGCGGATCCCTTCCATCTCAAGGTTCCCCAAAACGAGGCGGCCATCGCCTGCGACATTCTGGGATTGGAATGGGAAGAAGAGCCATCGGACGAGGACGGCGATTAAAGCCAGCCCGTTGGACGCTGCGCATCAGGCGTCGG
>DAOTZR010000172.1:0-10173 GCA_034434315.1 Anaerolineae bacterium | reverse complement strand
AGTCGGGCGCATCGTCCCCGTCCAGATTGAGGAAGCGCTGGTCTACGATCTGGCCGGGCGCATCGTCACGCCGCGCGCCCGGCGGCGCTACGCGCGTTGAGCAGCGCCTCTCACGTTTCCTCAGGTGGCTCTGTCTCCACTTCTGCCGGACGGATCCAGATGCTTTCGGGATCGAGGTAGTCAGCCAGCAGGGAGCGGATCGTCTGCAGCGGCCTTTCGCGCGGTAATTGTAATGCCCAGCGCTGGCGCATCGTCTGGGCCACGGATTCGATGGCGTCCAGGTGCGCGAGCAAGGCTTCCGCATCCTGCCCGGACGGATAGGCCAGAATGTGACTGCGCACCAGCGCCCCTTCAAACACCGTGTGCAGACTCGAAGTCACCCAGGCGTTTCCCAGGCGCGTTTGGGCTATACTGGTCAGAGCGCGCTCCCAATCGCGCAGGAAAGGCGCTGCGCGATTCCAGGCTACCAGCGCTTCCAACGACGTGAACAGCACACCGCGCTCCCATAAGTGCAGGCGATCGAGCCAGCGTGGTGGCCAGAAGGCCTCTTGAAATTCCCCATTGCGGAAAGTTACGGTGACTTCGGGATACTCCTGTTTGAGCAAGCGCTCAATCTCGCGCCGGATGTGGGCATTGGCCTCGCTGCGTCCAGCGCAGGTCAGGCTCAGGCGCACCCATCCCATGCGTCCCTGATCGCGCAAAGAATAGAAGGGCTGTCGCCATTGCGGTGCGGGCTGCGGCGTGAACACGCCCCATTCCAGCAATGGCGTCAGACGTGCCCAACTGAGGGGAATGCGTTCCTGCAAAAACCGTCGCATCACGCTGATGCCTGTATCCCAATCCGGCACATCCGCATCGAGCGTCAAGCGGTTTTCAGGCAGGAAGGTGATGCGCAAGGTAGCTTCGGTGATGACCCCCCAGGCGCCTTCCTGCCCCAGAAGCAGAGAACGGGCATCCGGAAGACCGGGAAGCGGCAGGCTGAGGTTGACAGGGCCGGCAGGCGTGATTCCGCGCACGGCCCACACGCGGGCCAGCCAGCCGCCTTCCAGGTACCACGGCGTCCATTCCAACCGGGCCAGGGCTCCGCCCACCGTGCTTTCGGGCGCGAAGAGACCCAACCCCGTGCTCAGCCCCTGGGCATTCAAAGCCTGTTCCAGGGCATCCCAGCGCAATCCCGCCTGCACCGTCACCTGACCGTTCTGCGCATCCAGCCGCTGAATCCGATGCAGCCGCGCCAGGTTTAACACCAGATAGGCCGGCGCGGGGGCGGAAAGGGGCGTGATCGCACTTCCCCCGCCCCAGGGGCGCAGGCGTAACTCCCGTCCGGCGGCCCAGAGCATCAGAGCCGTGAGCTGCGCCTCGCTTTCCGGATAGACGACCGCCAGTGGCAGGGCTGTCCCCACCTGTCGCAGAAGAAAACCGCGATAGCTTAAGCCACAACCGTGCCGAGTGAGTATCTCCGGATCGGTGCTGAGATTCTCCGTCCCGATCAGATGCACCAGCGAACGGAGTACCGGCTCCTCGAATTCGGGGGCGGGGAGCGGCGCCAGGCTGATGCCGGGGGGTAAATCGGACGGGAGATCGGGTAGAATTTGTTTGAGCGCCTTCCACAAGAGCAGAAAGCGATCGGGAGTGCCGGAAGCTGGGAACATGCTCCGCAGGAGACTCATGTCTGTTCCTCCACCTGATCGAACAATGCCAGGAGCTCCCCTAACATCATCGCCGTTGCCCCCCAGATTACCACCCCGTCATGGCGATGGACCGGCACCTTATAGGATTGACGCATTTCCCAGGTCCAGGCGTCAGCCGCCCTCAGCCGCGCCAGGGGGATGCAAAACACTTGCGCTACCTCTTGGGGATTCGGATGCAGTTCGGGGAGAGCATTGGCCCATCCTACGTAAGGGGTGATGAGGACCCGACTGGGGGGGACGTAGAGGGGTGTTAGCGCGCCTAAAACCTCAAAGCTACTCTGGGAGACACCCAGCTCCTCCTCCATTTCCCGCAAGGCCGTCTGCTCCAGGCTGGCGTCCTGGCTCTCGCGCTGTCCTCCCGGAAAGCTCACCTCATTAGAGTGATGGTGTAAATGGGCCGAGCGAAGAGTAAACAGGACCTGCAGCTCGTCGACATGCAGGATCAGGGGGATGAGCACCGCCGCCTGGCGTGGCGTGACGCCCGGCTCCGGCGTGATGCTGCGGCCCACGGGGGCCATACGCAACTGCGCCGTCACACCTGGCAGTGGCCCTTGT
The DNA here is from genome assembly GCA_034434315.1 of Anaerolineae bacterium. Classification (GTDB taxonomy): domain Bacteria; phylum Chloroflexota; class Anaerolineae; order B4-G1; family SLSP01; genus DAOTZR01. The sequence continues at coordinate 7,927 of DAOTZR010000172.1, read as the reverse complement.
AGGGCCTGCTGCAGTCGGAGTTTCAGAGTCGAAGTGTGTTTCGCATCATCGTGTTTCATGCTATGATTATAGCGCAAATCGGGATTCGGTTGCTTTACCATCTTGATTTTCGGCGTTGGGTTGTCTGCCGTTGCCGATGTAGCACAGGCTTTATCCTGCGCAAATGAACAGGATAAAGCCTGTGCTACAAAGCCACCAGGCTGTTTCATAACGCCAGAAAACCATGTGGTCGAGTAGCCAATCGCACAGATAGAGGAACCCATGAAAGCACATTACGTGTTGTTGCTTCTAGCACTGATTCTGGCCAGTTGCGTGCCGGGGGGAACGCCTACACCAACCCCATCTCCCACGCCCGCGCCGACACCTTCGCCTGTCCCTACACCTGGCTCTACGTCGGTTGCACCGTTAGAGCTGGTGGTGTGGGTGCCCGATACCTGGCTGGCAGCTCTGGATACACCCTTGGGTCAGGCCCTGCAACAACAACTCCGAGACTTCGAGACGCAGAATCCCGACTACACGGTCACCCTGCGCATTAAAAAGGCCACCGGGACAGCGGGCATCCTGGACTGGCTGGCTTCCGCTCGTGAGGTCGCCCCTTCTGTTTTGCCGGACCTGGTGCTGATGGATCAGACTATCCTGGAGGAGGTTTACCCCAAAGGGCTGCTTGCCCCTTTGACCCTGGCCCCAGAACGCCGCGCTGCCTGGCCGGCCGTGATTCAGACCAGCCTTCAGAGTGGCGAAGCCTGGTATGCTGTGCCCTATCTGTTGGACTTTGAACATGCGCTCTTGCTGCCTCAGGCCAATCTTGCTCCCCCTCTGACCTGGGAAGATCTGTTAACCGACAAATGGTCGCTGCTTTTGGCCGCCGGCGCTGCCGACCAGGCCGATCCGGCCCTGGTGGCCTGGTATCTGAGCACCGGGGCAGCAGTGACGGATGAGCGCGGCAACCCGCTGTTGGAGCGCAAGACCCTGGAGACGGTGTATAGTTTTATCCGGACACTGCAGAATGCTGAGATTCTGGACCCGGCCCTGGCCCGCTCCCTGACTGACGCCCAGGCCTGTTGGGAGCTTTTCGAACGTGGGCGTGGGAGCCTGAGCGTGGCGCCCGCCGGGCTCTATTGGAACACGCCAGAGGCTTCTGGGGTTCCTCTGGCTTTGCCTGGTATCACGGCTCCTGCCCCGGTCCCCGTGACGCGCCTTTGGGTCTGGGCCCAGGTAAATCAGCACCCCGCCCATCAGCAAGCCGCTCTGGCTTTGCTCGATTGGCTTACCGCCCCCGAACAGGTCAGCGTCGTGGGCCGTGTGAGTCAGCTGGTGCCGGCCGACCGCACAGCGGTCGGCTTGTGGGAGCTTCCCGCCGAAAAGGAAAGCACGCTGCTGGCGCTGATGGACATGCTTTACGTGTTCCCTTCGCCGCTGGTGGAGCGCAGTATCCGGCGCGCGCTGCAGGCTGGCCTGGTCGCAATGCTGGATTCCCCCGCGGTGACGCCGGCCATGGCGGCCAGCATCGCCCTGGCCAGGCTGCGGGAGTGAGATGACCTCCTGGCAGGCTCTGGCCCAGACCATCGCTCAGGCGGCTTTGCACGCTGTGGACCCGGCCCCCGCGGTGCGCGCCGCCCTGCTCCAGGAGCCGCTCCCCCTGGCTTCCACCCTGATGCTGGCTATCGGTAAGGCCGCTCCGGCTATGGCCCTGGCTGCGGCAGAGACCCAGGGCTTGCCGCTCTGCGGCGCGCTGGTGATTACGGCTCGCGGCCATACGGCAGGTTACCGTTTCCCGGCGGATTGGGAGGTGTACGAGTGCGGTCATCCCCTGCCCGATGCCGACGGTGAGGCGGCGGCGCGGCGGGTGGAAGCCGCCATCCAGGCCGCCCCGGATGCGGCTCAGATGCTCTTATTGCTCTCCGGTGGCGCTTCGGCGCTCTTGCCGGCCCCTGCGCCCGGCCTTACTCTGGCCGATGTCCAGGCCGTCACGCAGGCTCTGTTGCGTTGTGGGGCGACTATCCACGCCATCAACACGGTGCGCAAGCATCTGGACCGTCTTAAAGGCGGGAACCTGGCCCGCGCCTGGGGGGCGCGCCCCATCCAGGCCTTGCTGTTAGCGGACGTGGTGGATGAAGATCCGGCCGTCATCGGTTCGGGCCCCGTCACCCCTGACCCGACGACTTATGCGGAAGCATGGGCGGTGTTGCAGCGGTATGCGCTGGTAGAGCAGGTGCCCGCCGCGGTGGTGCGCCATCTGCATCGGGGGATGGCGGGCGCGCTTCTCGAAACGCCCAAGCCTGGCGATCCCTGTTTTGCCGGCGTGAGGACCAGGGTCATCGCCGCCAATCGCCATGCGGTGCAGGCCGCAGCCCAGGCAGCCCAGGCTTTGGGGTATCCCACGTTGACGCTGGGGAGCTTCCTGGAAGGGGAAGCGCGCGAGGTTGGGCGGGTGCTGGCGGCATTAGCGCGCAGTGTGCTGCGCCTGGGGCTGCCTTCCCCACCGCCTTTGGCCGTCATCTGGGGCGGGGAGACGACGGTGACGGTGCGCGGACCGGGGCGCGGCGGACGCAATCAGGAGCTGGCCCTGGCCGCTGCTATCGCCTTGGAAGGCTTGTCCGATGTGGGTCTGTTGGCTTTCAGCACGGATGGCCGTGACGGGCCGACGGATGCCGCCGGCGCCTTTGTGGATGGGACGACGGCTCAGCGCCTGCGGGAAGCGGGAATCGAACCGGGCGCGGCCCTGGCGCTTCAGGATAGTCACACGGCTCTGGATGCGATTGGGGCTTTGTATCGCACCGGGCCAACCGGTACGAACGTCAATGATGTGGTGATTTTGCTCATCGGCTGAGCTTATTTGCGTCGCTTTTTCTCCCCCAGCAGTTGTTTCTGCCAGGTGTAAAGCTGCGTCAGCGCTTCCAGCGGGGTGAGGCTGTTGATGTCCAGTTCGCGCAGTTCGGCCAGGATGGGGTGTTCCTGCGCGATGAGGAGCGGCTGGAAAACTTCCGTGTCTTCCTGCTGGCCGGGCCGGAATTCCCCGCTTTCCAGTTGTTGGAGCAGGGTTTCGGCGCGGTGAATGACGGGCGCAGGCAATCCGGCGAGCCGCGCCACGTGAATGCCGTAGGAACGGTCGGCCCCCCCATGGACGACTTTGTGCAGGAAGATGACATCGTGTCCCTCTTCTTTTACAGCCAGATTAAAGTTGCGCAGGTGCGGCAGGATGTCCGCCATGGCGATGAGTTCGTGGTAGTGCGTGGCGAAGAGGGTGCGCGCGCGGCGTTCGGGATGGTTGTGCAGGTATTCCACCACCGCCCAGGCGATGGCCAGGCCATCGTAGGTGCTGGTCCCGCGCCCTACTTCATCCAGGATGAGCAGGCTGCGTGGAGTGGCATGGTGCAGGATGTTGGCCGTTTCAATCATTTCCACCATAAAGGTGGATTGCCCGGCGGCCAGTTCGTCGGCGGCGCCAATGCGGGTGAAGATGCGGTCCACCAGGCCGATGTGCGCCTCGTCGGCGGGGACGAAGCTGCCGGCCTGGGCCAACAGGACGATGAGCGCCGTCTGCCGCAGGAAGACGGATTTGCCCGCCATGTTCGGCCCGGTGATGATGTGGATGCGGCTTTCCTCATCCATGAACAGGTCGTTGGGGATGAAGGGTTCGCTGCGCGTGCGTTCGACAACGGGATGGCGTCCGTTGCGGATGTGCAGGATGGGCTGCTGGTCGAAGGTGGGGCGCACGTAGTGGTGCTGGACGGCGATTTCAGCCAGGGCCGCGGACACGTCCATTTCGGCCAGGATGCCGGCCAGCCGCAGCAGGAGCGGCGCGTGGCGCGCGACTTCGGCGCAGAGTTCGCGGAACAGGCGCAATTCCAGCTCCTGGATGCGCTCTTCGGCGTTGAGCACCAGGCTTTCGTAGTCCTTGAGTTCCGGCGTGATGAAGCGCTCGCCGTTGACCAGGGTTTGTTTGCGGATGTAGTCCGCCGGCACACGGTCGAGATTAGCCTTGCTGACCTCGATGTAGTAGCCGAAGACTTTATTGTACCCCACTTTGAGGCTGCGGATGCCGGTGCGTTCACGTTCGCGCGCTTCCAGGCCGGCGATCCAGTCACGGGCGCCCTGGGTGGCCTGGATTAGCTGGTCCAGTTCCGCCGAAAAGCCGGGCCGGATCAGGCCACCCTGGGTGGCCTGGGCCGGTGGATCGTCCACCAGGGCCTGCTGGATCAGGTCAGCCAGACCTTCCGGGGCCTGGAGGGCAGCGATGAAAGGGCGGGCGTAGGCATGGCCGCAGCTCCCCAGGAGGGCGCGCAGGTCGGGGATGGTGCGTAAGACCTGACTCACACCGATCAGGTCGCGCGGGGAGGCTTTCGCGGCTACGATGCGGTTCACACTGCGTTCCAGGTCGGGCATGCCTTTGAGGTATTGCCGGACCCGGGCGCGGGTGAGGCCTTCCTGCACAAAAAGCTCCACCTGATTCAGACGCTTTTCCAGGGCGGCGATGTCCAGCAGGGGATAACGCAGGCGGGCCAGGAGCAGGCGCCCCCCCGTGGCGGTGAGGGATTCATCCAGGGCTCCCAGGAGCGAGCCGCGCTTTTCGCCGCGCAGGGTTTCGGTGATTTCCAGATTACGCCAGGTCGAGGCGTCCAGGAGCATGAATTGCGCGGTATTGTAGGTGCGCAGGCTGACGATTTGCGGCAGGAGGCCGCGCTGGGTTTCCTGCAGGTAGGCCAGGATGGCGCCGGCGGCGCGCACGGCCAGGGGCAAGTTCTCGCAGCCGAAGGCGGTCAGGCTTCTGGTGCCAAAATGTTCGTTCAGAAGCTGGCGTGCGGCGCTTTCTTCAAAGCGGTAGATCGGCCAGGGTGTGAAGTGAATACCGGGCATGTCCACCAGGTTCGTTTCCGGGCGCTGCGCTGTCTGGTGCGGGGCGCGCTCTTTCCAGGAGGCGAGTTGTGGATAGAGCACTTCGCGAGGATGGAGCCGGGCCAGTTCCCGGCGCACGGCCAGGAGGGCATCGCCATTTTCGGCTTCGAGCTGGGTGGTGGCGAACTCGCCGGTGGAAATATCGGCGTAGGCCAGGCCGGCGCGATCGTGTTCAATGATGATGGCGGCCAGATAGTTGGGGCGTTTTTCGTCCAGCAAGCCCGGCTCGACCAGCGTGCCCGGGGTGACGACGCGCAGCACGCTGCGTTCCATAGGCCCACGGCCATCGGCTTCGCCGATTTGTTCGGCGATGGCTACGCGGTAGCCTTTTTCGATCAGGCGCGCCAGGTACCCTTCGACGGCGTGATAGGGCACCCCGGCCATGGGGATGCGTTCTCCTTTGGCCACAGGGCGGGAGGTAAGCACAATATCCAGTTCCTGGGCGACGACCTCCGCGTCATGGTCGAAGGTTTCGTAAAAATCGCCCAGGCGGAAGAACAGGATGACGTCCGGATATTGGGCCTTCAGGTCCAGGTATTGTTGACGTACCGGTGTTGTCATGGCGGCCATTATACACGGCGCCGGGTTATGAGCAAGCGGGCCGGGAAAGACCTGAATGAGGCATGTTGGGTGTCTGGTTGCAGGCAGTCAGGCTGGCTCAACCCGGCTGGCTGCTGCCGATAGGGTCAATGGCTCGCACTTTTCGCAGGCAGACTTGTCTACCTGATCTCCGACCTGGTCATGGTGCGCTGACACCTGCTCCGGTCGGCGTAGACCGACCGTTGGCCAAAGGCCCAAGAGGCGATTTCAATCGCCGAATCATCGCCGGGCTTGCTCTCTTCACTCTCATTCGACTACCCAGCCGTTACCCGATTAAATTTTTAAACTTCATCATTTCGTCCACCATCAGGGTAAGCAGTTACTGAACGTTAAAGTAATGACCTACCGCTTGTAATTTTGCTGTTTTCAACGTGAACAGACCTGGATGCCTGGTGATCCTCACCTCACTCCCTGGCTCCTCTCCTCTCCCAACCTGGGAGAGAAGAGGAGGTACTAAGCATGGGTTTTACGGGCGGGACGTCCGCACACCCAATGTCCGCGACTTCAAGGGCTGCCTGGGACCGCATCTGTCCCGGCTGCCAGGGGGAGAACGGGGGGGAAGGGGGTGAGAGGGGTAAGACGACCGAAAGCATAAAGTCCTGACTGGCTGACAAAGCAGCAGGCAGTTATCTGAACTTTTGGATCCCCTGCCAGCCCCTTTGGGGAGCGTGAGCGCCTGGCGCGTGGTTTCATCAAAGTCCTGGCTTCAGTCGGCCCTGCACCGTAAGAAAGGTGTGCTAAAATAAGCCGGTCGGGGCGAAGCGCTGGATGCGTTCCCGTGTAAAGTAGAAAGCGGCGCGGCCCCCCCTCTGTTGAGTCGAGATGGCTCAAGCCTGGTCAGGTGTCGCTATTGAGCTGTAGTTTTGTGCCAGGGACGTCTGTGCATCTGGATTTGAAAGGTTTGGAGGAGGATTTTGTGCCATGCATGTGCTGCGGAGTTACGGCATGGCTCTGAGGCGTAACTTTTCTCCCGTTTCAGCGTCGTAATGAGTGTGAAGTTAAAAACGCGGCCCGATCTACTGGAGCGCATTCAACGTTGGGACATGGATGCACTGGCCGAGGCTTATGATACCTATGCCCCAGCGCTGTATCGCTATGCCTGGCATCATCTGGGCGATGTGGATCTGGCGCAGGACATTGTGGCCGAAACCTTTCAGCGCTTGTTGACGGCCCTCAAGCAGGGGCAGGGGCCGCGCGACCATCTCCAGGCCTGGCTGTATCGCGTGGCGCACAATCTCATCGCCGATAGTTACCGCCGTCAACCCGCCCTGGATCCCCTGCCGGTGGATGAGGATACGCCGCTGCCAGGGCCTGATCATAGCGCAGAGCTGGCACTGCAACGCCTCGAGGCGGAGCGGGTGCGCCGGGCTATACGTCAACTTACGCCGCTCCAGCAGCAGGTGATCATCCTGCGTTTTCTGGAAGAGTGGGACCTGGAAAGCGTGGCCCGGTTGTTGGGGCGCGAAGTCAACGCCATTAAAGCCCTCCAGCACCGTGCGATTATCACGTTACGGCATCTTTTGGAGCAAGAAGATGATGAAGAAAGTCAAAAAAGAACCTGAACTGCCTGAAAGCCTCGCGCGTAGTTTTGAGGCGCTGCGTTCCGTGCCTGCGCCTGATGCTCAACGTTGGGCTGAACAGCGGCAGGCCTTTTTAGAGCAAGCGCGTCAATTACGCCCGGAAAGCGTAACCTTTTTGCCCGCTATGCGTCATAAACAACAGAAGTCACCCAATTCCTGGTGGCGCATTCTATTCGCAAAGGAGGTACATCCTATGGTTACGCTGGTGAAATTACTACTGGTCTTTTCGCTGATGGCTGGCGCAACGGCAGGGACTACGAACGCCGCCCAGGCAAGTCTGCCCGGTGAGGCGCTGTACCCGGTCAAACTGGCCCTGGAGCAGGCTCAGATGGCCATGACCACGCAGCCCGAAGCCAGGCTTGAGCGCCTGCTCACCATGGCCCAGACTCGCTTGCAAGAGGCGCAGCGCTTGACCGATGCCGACGAGGAGATTCCGACTGCGCTGATGCAGCGGTATCAGCTTCACTTGAAGATGGCAGAGGAGCTTGTAGCCGGGGCTGATACTGCTCAGCGGGAGCAACTCCGTACCCGTCTGGAAACCTGTCTGGAAGAGCATCAGCAGATGATGGAGCAGCTTGCTGAACGGGTACGCGCCCGTGCCCAATCCGATGCGGCTTTGCAGCAGATGCTCAGGACTCAGGATCAGGTCCGGCAGCGCCTGCAGCAGCATCTTCAGGATGGAACGCCCGGTGCTCAGCAGGGTGGTACTCAGACCCCAGGCTCTGGCCCGAATCCCAGCGCCACGCCGCAAGGCCCCAACGGCCCTGGTCCGAATCCCAGCGCTACGCCGCAAGGTCCCAACGGCCCTGGTCCGAATCCCAGCGCCACGCCGCAAGGCCCCAACGGCCCTG
>DAOTZR010000171.1:0-13354 GCA_034434315.1 Anaerolineae bacterium | reverse complement strand
GTGGCTTCAGATTACTGAGGCTGCCTATGCCTTGTTCCAAGCTATCGTCTTTGCATCTACCTGACTATGTCCGAACTCACGTCCGAACCCCAGGGAGTGCCATTGACAAAATTGGGTCCTCTGGTACAATCAAGCGCGTATGGCCCCATCGTCTAGTGGCCTAGGACGCTGGCCTCTCAAGCCGGAAACAGGGATTCGAATTCCCTTGGGGCCACCTTACCACCTCCTGTGGGAGGTGGTTTTGTTTTGGCCTCAACTCCATTTTTTTTAAAGGGGGGATTATGCGCATCGAAGATCTGCCTCGCGTCATTACAACCCGACTCGTCAAATCTGTTGACCTGAACCATCACGGCACGCTGTTTGCCGGTCGCATGGCGGAATGGCTGGTGGAAGTGGGTTTTCTCACCGCTCGCCAGGCTCTGGCTTGTGACCCGCGCAACATTGTCTGTGTGCGCCTGCACGGCATGAACTTCACCCGTAGCGCCGAAAATGGAGCTACCGTGCTCTTGGAAGGACGGGTGGCTTATGTCGGGCGCAGCAGCATCACTATCTTTGTCCAGTGCTTCACACTGGCCTCGCTTACCAACCAGCGTACCCTGATCACCGAAGGTTTTACCACGTTCACCCAAATCGTCGAAGGCAAAGCCGTGCCCCACGGTCTGGAGGTTGAACCGCCTCAAGACCCTGAAGCGCTCAGTTTGTGGGCTGCGGTGGAAGCGGAACGGCAGCAGCGCGTCAGGTAGTCGGGCCTTCCCAGGTTTTGTAAAGCGTGTTTTCTACTCCCAGGCGGGCTACCATGCGTCCAACCGTGTGTCGGACCATATCTTCCAGAGTATGGGGCTTAGCGTAGAAAGCCGGAACGGGGGGAAAGATCACGGCGCCGATTTCTGCCGCCTGAACCATGAGGCGCAAGTGTCCCAGGTGCAGGGGCGTTTCGCGCACCATCAGAATCAGCGGACGCCCCTCTTTCAGGGTCACGTCGGCAGCACGCGAGAGCAAGTCCGTGCTGTGACTGTGGGCAATGGCTGCCAGGGATTTCATCGAACAGGGTGCGACAATCATGCCCAGGGTGGGGAAAGAGCCGCTGGCAATCGCCGCCCCGATGGCGTCGGGCGGATAGGCACGGGTAGCGTAGGCCTCGATTTCACTGCGTGAAAGGCCCAATTCCTGTTGCACGGTTAGCGCTCCGGCGTGACTGAGCACCAGATGCGTTTCGATCTCAAGCTCACGCAGAGCTTCCAACAGACGCAGGCCATAGATAGCGCCGCTGGCTCCCGAAATGCCGACAACAACCCGTCTTGGGACCATGCTTCACCTCTGAGCCAATTATACGGCAAAGCGCTTCATCCTCAAGGACCGGCGCGGAGACGAGGAACGGGATTGGGCCTGTTTTTGTATCTACCCACCTTATCCCGAAAGGCTACAGGATAAACTTTTCGGCTTGATTCACACACGGAGCAGAATGCGGTCTCTTCGGACCGGTCAACTGTTCGGACCGCTCCCACCGGGGCACAGCGGCCCCTTGCTCCGTGACGGTCTTTTAGGCCCGGACACAGTCGGTCTGCTGTGTCCTACTGTTTTATCATACCAGACACAGAAAAATAAATCTTTGTTCCGTCTTGACATTTATCCCGGTTGCTCCGCGTCTCTGTGTGAAATAAAGAAAATCGGCAACAGTGTAGCGCATTTTCCATAAAAAGGGGGGCATTGCAGGACGACGCGGAACAGGTGTCCTGCGCCGTCCTTGCCGGATCGCGCCTGACCGTTTAAAGCCAGCCGCCCGCACCTCCGAAAATCAGAGGGGTACCTCATCCGTGGAAGAAGCGTGGTAAAATCCAACGCCCAGGGGCCAGAAAAATCAAATGGTAAAAGAAAGCCAGAAAAGAAAGATGCCATTCAAGATTGAAACGTGGAAAGCCCAGGCTCAGGCTTTAGGTCACGAACTTTACGCTTTGGCCCTGGCTTACCGCGATCCGCGCACGCCGTGGTACGCGCGGCTCTGGGCAGCGCTGATTTTGGCCTATGCCCTCAGCCCGGTGGACCTTGTCCCAGACTTCATTCCTGTCCTGGGTTATCTGGATGACGTCCTGCTTCTCCCTCTGGGAATAAAGTTGGCCCTGCGGCTCATTTCCCCCGCCGTCCTGGAGGATGCTCGCAAAAACGCCAGCGAACATGGGTTACAACGACCGGGGCTCTCCTCTATTTTCCCAGGCTGCGCCATCCTGGTCCTCGTGGTCATGGCCATTATCCTCATCACGCGGATGTACCTTAAGGGCAACTGATCCCGATCTGCCGGCCCATTGCTGGCAAACCCTGAGGTTGGTGGCTGCAGCCGAGGCCCAGGTTTTGCGGATGGCTTCGCCACCTGCAAAACCCATCTTTGTGTGAATCAGGCCGAAAAATCTGTCCTGTAGTCTCTTCGGAATAAGGCAGGTAGGTACACCATGCCTGATGCAAAAAAATCATTTTAGGGTATAAAGAGCATGAAGCGATCATTTTTTAGAAGTTGATACACCCTTAGGAAAGAGCATGAACGCGCAGCGAGGCCTGGGACGTGGATTGGAGGCGCTCATCCCCAGTGAAGGGGAGCATCATGAGCGTGGCGTATTGGAAGTGCGGTGGGAGGAGATTAAGCCTAATCCGCACCAGCCGCGCGCACCCATTGACGAAGCCACGTTAAAAGAGCTGGCGGCTTCAATTCGCGAGCACGGTATCCTGCAGCCCCTGGTCGTTAATCGCGACCCCGAAGGGGGCTATGTGCTGATCGCGGGCGAAAGACGCTGGCGCGCGGCGCGCCTGGCTGGCCTGGATTGGGTCCCCGTGTTGGTGAAGGATGTCGCCCCACAGCAGATGCTGGAGCTGGCTCTGGTGGAAAATATCCAGCGCGCCGATCTCAATCCTCTGGAAGAGGCGCTGGCTTACAAACAGTTGATCGAAGAATTCGGCCTTTCGCAAAGCGAGGTGGCGCAACGCGTGGGGAAAAGCCGCGTCGCCGTGACGAATACGCTGCGCTTGTTGCAGGCGGCTCCGGCTGTACGCCAGGCCCTGATGGAGGGCCGCATCAGTGAGGGGCACGCGCGGGCTCTGTTGGGCTGTCCCGACCTCAACCAACAGGAAGCCCTGCTGACTCTGGTGCTTCAGCATGAACTGAATGTACGTCAAACCGAGGTTCTGGTCAAACGAACCCTGCGCACGCCAGCCCCCGCCCAACCTGCCTCCAGGCCCCATCCCGATGTGCGCGCGCTGGAGGAAAGTTTCCAGAAACGTTTGGGGACGCGGGTGCGCTTGCATACCGGCGCTAAAGGAGGCCGCGTCATTATTTACTTTTACTCCGACGAAGAACTACAGGCCATCTATCGGCATATTACCGGTGAAGAGCTTTAAAGCCCACCCTGCCGGGATGGTCCGTCTGCATGCGAGGCGCTATGACTTTTGTCCATCTCCATACCCACAGTGAATTTTCGCTGCTTGACGGCCTGAGCAGTCCCAAAGCCCTGGCCCGACAGGCAGCGGAGCTGGGTATGCCGGCACTGGCCCTGACCGACCATGGGGCTATGTACGGGATCGTGGACTTTTATCGCGCCTGCAAGGACGCGGGTATCAAGCCCATCATCGGCATTGAGACGTATGTGGCCCGCACGTCGCGTTTCAGCCGCAATAAGGACGATGGCTCCCCTTATCACCTGGTGCTGCTGGCCCAAAACCAGACCGGCTATCTCAACCTGCTCAAGCTGGCCAGTATTGCCCAGTTGGAGGGGTTTTATTACAAGCCACGCATTGATAAAGAGGTCCTGGAGCAGCACAGTGAGGGACTGATTGCCCTTTCGGCCTGCGGCGCGGGAGAGATTCTGCGCCATCTGGCTGCGGGGAATGAAGAGGCGGCGCGTGCCGCCATCACCTGGTACCGCGAGCGCTTCCCCGATCGCTATTACCTGGAAGTGCAGGCGCACGATCTTCCCGATCTGGAAGAGGCTTATCGCCACCTGGTGCGCCTGGCCCGCGAAATGGATGTACCGCTGGTCGCCACCAATGATATTCACTACGCCAGGCGCGACCAGGCCGATGCTCACGACGTGCTGCTGTGCATTCAGACGGGTAAGACCCTGCGCGACCCCGATCGTATGCGCATGAGTGACCCTTCTTACTACATGCGCTCGCCCCAGGAGATGGCGGAGCTGTTCCGCGACCTGCCGGACGCCATCAGCAACACCTTGCGCATCGCCGAAAGCTGCGATGTCACCATCAGCTTTGCCCCGCCCTATCACCTGCCGCGCTTCCCCATCCCGGCGGAGCTTAGCAGCAGTGAGGCTTATCTGCGCAGCTTGTGCGAAGAGGGCCTGCAGCGACACTATGGCGCCAGAGCCAACGCCCCGGAGATCCGCGAGCGCCTGGAATACGAGCTGGGCATCATTCACCGCATGGGTTTTGATGATTATTTCCTCATCGTGTGGGATCTCATCCGCGCGGCCCAGGAGCGCGATATCTGGTGGAATGTGCGCGGATCCGGCGCCGGCAGTCTGGTGGCTTACGCGCTGGGCATCACCTCGGTGGATCCGCTGCGCAACCGGCTGTTGTTCGAGCGCTTCCTCAATCCGGGGCGCATTTCCATGCCCGATATTGACCTGGATTTTCCTGATGATCGACGCGAGGAACTGATCGCTTACACGGTAAAGCGCTACGGGCAGGATAACGTGGCGCAGATTATTACGTTTGGGACTCTGGGCGCGCGCGCTGCGGTGCGTGATGTCGGGCGCGTGCTGGAGATGCCGCTGAGTGAGGTGGACAAAATCACGCGCCTTATCCCCAATGTCCCCGGTAAGCCCGTCACTATTACCGAAGCCCTGGATCAGGAAAAGGAGCTGAAGGCGCTCTACGAAAACGATCCAGCCGTCAAGACCCTGCTGGACACAGCCGAACAATTGGAAGGCGTGGCCCGTCATGCCAGCACCCATGCGGCTGGAGTGGTGATTTCCGATATTCCCCTGGTCAATTATCTTCCCTTGCACCGCCCTACCCGCGGGGAAAACGGCGAGGAATCGAGCATCGGCGTGGTCACACAGTGGGAGATGGAGAATCTCGACGCCCTGGGCATGCTGAAGGTGGACTTCCTGGGCCTGCGCACGTTGACGCATATGCGCAAGACCTGCGAATGGATCGAAAAGCGCCACGGACGCAAGCTGGACCTGCCCAGCATTCCTTACGAGCGCGTGTCAGAGGATGCCCAACGGGACAGGGATGTGGCTAAGCTGTATGAACTGCTGGCTTCGGGGGATACCGCCGGGGTCTTCCAGGTCGAAGGCACGGGGATGCGCCGCGTGTTGCAAGAGATGCGTCCCTCGCAATTCCAGCACATCGTCGCCGTACTGGCGCTTTATCGCCCCGGCCCGATGGAAAACATCCCCACGTACATCCGCCGAATGCACGGCGAAGAGCCGGTCACGTATCACCATCCTTTGCTGGAATCCATCCTGGACGATACATACGGCATTATCGTCTACCAGGAACAGATTATGCAAATTGCAGTCGCCCTGGCTGGCTATGAGCCGGGCGAAGCCGATGGTATCCGCAAAGCGGTCGCCAAGAAGAAGCGCGAGCTGATGGATAAACATCGGCAGATGTTCACCCAGGGGGCTCTGGAACGCGGCATACCCCCGGAAATCTCCGAAAAAGTTTGGGCCGATATCGAGTTCTTCGCCCGTTACGGCTTCAACCGCGCCCATGCGACCGACTACGCGGTGATCACGGCACAGACGGCTTATCTGAAAGCCCATTATCCCCTCGAATTCATGACCGCCCTGATGACTACCGAGCGCGGTAACACGGAAAAACTGGGCTTTCTGGTCGGTGAGGCGCGCCGGTCGGGGCTGAAAGTCGTCGGGCCTTGCGTCAACCACTCCCAGCTTGAATTCAGTATTGAGGATGGCCCCGATGGCACCGCGCAGATCCGTTATGGCCTGGGTGCCATCAAAAATGTGGGAGACGACGCCGTGCGCGTCATTCTGGAGGCACGGGGTAACAAACCCTTCCGCTCCCTGGAGGATTTTGTCGAGCGTGTGGATTTGCGCAAACTGAACCGGCGCGTTCTGGAAACCCTGATCCAGAGCGGTGCGCTGGATTGCTTCTCCGTGCCAGGAGGCCGGGCCGCGCTGCTGGTGCTGTTGGATCAGATGCAGGCAGCCAGTGCGCAACGTCACGCTGCGCGCGACGTAGGGCAGATGTCGCTCTTCGAGGTGATGGGAAGCGCGCCCTTCAAACTGGAAATCCCCACGCGGCTTCCCCCGGTCTCGTCCCATCAGACCCTGGAATGGGAAAAAGAGCTGTTGGGCGCGTATCTCTCCTATCATCCCATGGTAGACCTGGAACTGCGCCTGCGCGAGGCCGACTTGATTAGCGGCACCCTGGCCGAAGTGGCCCAGATGATGCCGGGACAGGCGGTGCGCGTCGCCGGTGAGGTGAAGCGCGTGCGTCGCGTGCAAACCAAAAAGGGCGAGATGATGGCGTTTGTCACCCTGGAAGGGTCCGATGGCAGCCTGGACCTGGTGTTGTTCCCGCGCACGCTCGCGGCCCATCAGGCCCTGCTGGTCGAAGGCCAGCGGGTCCTGGTCGGCGGCAAACTCGACGCGCGCGCAGGCCGTGAGGAGCACACGTTGCTGGTGGATTGGGTCCGCGACCCGGAAACGGCGGAGGCAGGCAACGGTAACGGCTATAGCTCTGGCGTTCGCGAATCACGAACCGCCTACGTTCCCGCCCCTGATTTCGAGGCGTGGGCGCCGCCGGATGCAGATTGGACCTTACCCCCGCCTGATGATTGGGAGGAATTCGGCGGCGATGCCGGCGTGCGGCCCAGCCCTGAACGGCCCGCGCCGCGCCCTAAACTCGTGCGGGTTGCCATCCGGCGCAGCGGGGATAAGTTGCGCGACTATCAGCTTCTACAAAAAATCCATGCGCTGCTCACACGCGAGCCGGGCCAGGATCAGTTTGTCATCGTGTTGGAAAATGGCACACCCCAAAACCGGGTGAGCCTGCGTTTTCCTAACGATACCACCACGGCCAGCTCCGGCTTGAAGCTCAAGCTTGAGGAGCTCTTGGGAGGGGCCGGCCATGTCGAGATAGGGGAGGCGCTATGACTTCGGAGAGCAAGGTGGGCGCCGTGAATAAGTCTCTGGTTGTGGTGCTGAGCCGGGATCCCTTTCTGGCTGTGGACCTGCAGGGCCGCTTGCCGGAAGGGATGAGTGTCCGCCATGCGGCCACCCTGACCGCGCTGCGCTCCTTGCTGCGCCAGGAAACGGCTCGCCTGCTCCTGGCTGATGCGCTTTACCTGGATACGCATGAGTTTGCGGAAGAGCTGCTTACCTGGAGCGAACGCCTGCCTCTGATCCTGTTGGTTCCCCAGCAAACCGCTGCCGGTACAATAGTCCGCTGGCTGGTGCGGTTTAAAGGCGTGGGTATCGTGCCTTATCCCTATGACGAACACACGGCTCCGTTGCTGCAGCTCATGCTGGAGCAGAGTGCGAGGGTTTGGGACGGTCAAAGCCTGCGCAGCGACCTGGACAAAACCGCGTCGGCTCTGCTGGCCAGGGTGGAGGAATTGAAGGCGCTTTACGCCGTCAGCCAGTCTATCACGGCCTCTCTGGATGTGGCCGAAGTGCTGCGACGCATTGTCACCGCCGCCGCGCAGCTCACGCACGCCGAAGAGGGCTTCATCCTGTTGCGCGAAGCCGATCAGCTCTATCTGCGGGCTCTGTATGACCCGGAAGGGGTCCGCCGCCTGGATACGCCCGTCAATGATCGCGTGGCCTGGCAGGTGCTGGAAAGCGGTCAGCCGGCGATCCTGGGACAGGAGACGCTGGTGGCGACCGGCTATCTGGTGCGGGCGTTGCTTTACGTGCCGCTGCGCCATCAAAACTGCCCGCGCTATGGGGTTCTAGGCGTGGTTAACCGCAACCGGATGCACGAATTTGACCGCGCCCAGATGGACCTGCTTGCCACGCTGGCGGACCTGGCCGCGACGGCTCTGGAAAATGCCCGGCTGTACACGGCTGTGACCGAAGAACAGACCCGTATGCGTTCTCTGCTTAAACATGCCAGAGAGCTGATCCTGTTAATCAGCCCGGAGAACACGTTGGAGTTGTGGAGCGATGCCGCCGGGGAGGCCTTTCTCATCCCCCCCGATGCTCAGGGCAAAGATGTCATGCTCGTCTTACGCCACCCTGACCTGCAAACGTTATTGCGCCCGGCCCCGGCTAGCGAGAGCTATGAGCAGCAGGCTTTTGAGCTAAAGCTGGCCGATGGTCGGAGCTTTAATGCCCAGATTACCGACATTGACGGGACAGGGCGGTTGATTATCATGCAGGATATTACGCATTTCAAAGAGCTGGATCGGCTCCGCTCCGAGTTTGTCTTCACCGTATCGCACGATCTGCGCACACCCCTCACCACGGTGCAGGGGTACATTGACCTGTTGCCGCGCGCGGGCGAATTCACCCCCCAACAGCAGGAATTCCTCAAAAAGGCCCAGGAGAGCCTTACCTACATTACAGCCCTCATCGGCGACCTGCTGGAGATCGGACGTATCGAAGCCGGCTATGATGCGGAAATGGGCCCTTGCCGTATGGACGATCTGATCCAGGAGGTGTGCGAGGCCCTGTATCCGCAAATCCAGAAAGCTGGTCTGAAATTGCGCTGGCAGCGGCCATCCCAGACGCTCTGGGTCCAGGGCAACGCGCGACGACTGCGCCAGGTGCTGGAAAACCTGCTGAGCAACGCCATCAAATACACGCCGCCCGGCGGCTGGATCGAAGTCACCGCCCGCCGCGAGGAGGCGCACGTGCTGGTTTCGGTGCGCGATACCGGCCTGGGCATTCCGCGCGAGGCTCAATCGCGCCTGTTTGAACGTTTCTATCGGGTGCGCACACCCGAAACGCAACATATCCCCGGCGTAGGCCTGGGGCTGGCGATTGTCAAATCCATCATTGAAAAACATAAGGGACGGATCTGGGTGGAGAGCGCTCCAGGACAGGGGAGCGTCTTCAGCTTCATCCTGCCGGCCCTGATTCGCTAAAGTGCACCCTGAAAGAAGGTGAGGCTAAGGATGACAAAACCTATCGTGGCTATTGTAGGACGCCCCAATGTGGGCAAGTCTACGCTGTTCAATCGTATCATCGGTGAGCGCCGCGCCGTCGTCAGCGACATTCCCGGCACCACGCGCGACCGTATTATTGCTCAGGCGGAGTGGAACGACCGTACTTTCATGCTGGTGGACACCGGCGGTATCGAAATTCTGCCGCCAACCGTTGTCGCCGGGCGGCGTCCGGGACCGGAACAGGTGCTGAGCGAGGATTCAGCACAATTCATTCCCCTGATCCGCGCCCAGGCCGAGCAGGCCATCGCCGAAGCGGACGTGATCCTGTTTCTGGTGGATGCCCAGACCGGGATCACTGGCGCGGACCGGGAAGTGGCGGACTTGCTGCGACGTACTCCCAAACCCGTGCTCGTCGTCGCCAACAAGGTCGAAAGTGAGACCCGGCGTCAGCAAGCCCTGGAATTCTACGAACTGGGCTTCGAGCACGTCTACCCCATCTCGGCCATGCAGGGCGGCGTCGAGCTGGCCGATATGCTCGATGCGGTTGTCGCAGCCCTGCCCCCCGCCCAGCCGGAGGAGGAAAAAGAAGGGCCAGGGGATCAGATCGCCATCGCCATTCTGGGCCGTCCCAATGTGGGCAAATCCTCGCTGCTCAACCGGCTTCTGGGACAACCCCGCGCCATCGTCAGCAATATCCCCGGCACTACCCGCGACGCCCTGGACACCCCGCTGGATTGGGAAAACTACCACCTGGTGTTGATTGACACAGCGGGCATTCGCCGCCGCGGACACATCGAGCCGGGGGTGGAAAAGTTCAGCGTGCTCCGCGCCGCCCGCGCCCTGGAACGCGCCGACGTGGCCCTGCTCGTCCTGGATGCCACCGAAGGCATCACCGACCAGGATGCGCACATCGCCGGCCTGATCATGGAAAGCGGCGTCAGCGCAGTGGTCCTGGTGAACAAATGGGACGCCGTCCCGCCCGAAGTGCGGCGCGACCAGCAAGCCTTCGAGGAAAAGGTACGTTACGACCTGAAATTCATGCCCTATGTGCCCATCCTCTTCATCTCCGCCCTGACCGGCAAAAATACCGACCGGGTCCTGCCCACCGCTATTGACGTAGTCGAAGCACGCTATCAGCGCCTGAGCACCGGTCAGCTCAATGACCTGGTCCATCGCGTCACGGCGGAAGTTCCCCCGCCCAACGTCCGCGGGCGGCAGTTCAAGATTTACTACGTTACCCAGGTGGCCGTGGCCCCGCCAACCTTTGTGTTTTTCGTCAATGACCCGCAGTTGATGCACTTTTCTTACGAGCGCTTCCTGGAAAATCGCATCCGCGAGCTGTATCCTTTCCCCGGCACGCCGATTCGTCTGCTCTTCCGCGGGCACGAAAAGAAAAAGGGCGAGGTTTCCAGGAAGAAGAAGCGCTAAACGTCCTTACACGCACCGACCTGGAGAGCACAATGAAGGTCTTCACGCTATCGGGCATACTGTTGATCGGGGCAGTTCTGCTCCTGAGCCTGACCCTGGGCCTGGGTTCAACCCAGGCCCAGAGCAGCGGGACAACGCTGCCTCCCGTCACCCTGGAAGGCCCCGGCAACAGCCTCTGCGCCGATGGCTGCGGCACGGATACGCCTCTGAGCGCCTTCAACCCGGCCTTTGAAGAAGAGCTCCTCGCCGTCCTCAATCAGGTCCGCGCTGAAAACGGCCTTCCCCCGCTCAAACGCCATCCCGGCCTGCTGCAATCCGCGCGCTTTCACGCCCGCGACCTGAGCGAGGATAATTATTTCCAATACGACACCTACGACTGGATTAACGACAAGCTCACCTTCGTCTGCACCTGGTACACGCGCATCCAGCGCTCTTACGGCGCTTACACCCGCCTCACGGAAAGCATCGCCGCGGGGTACGCTACCCCCGCCGAAGTCCTCGCCGCCTGGATGGCCAACCCCGGACACCGCGCCAACATTCTGGATCCCGGCGTGCGCGAAATCGGCCTGGGGTATCAGGCCAACCCCACCGCTTATTACCAGCATTATTGGGTGCTGGATTTTGGCCGTCTGGACAGCCGCTACCCGCTGCTCATCAACCGCGACGCCCTCACCACCACCACGACCGCCGCGCAGCTCTACCTCTACGGCCAGGACGCCTTCGACGAGATGCGCCTGCGCAACGATGACCAGCCCTGGAGCGCCTGGCAGCCCTTCCAGGCTGAAGTGAGCTGGACTTTGCCCCCAACGCCGGGATGGCATACCGTCTGGGCCGAACTGCGCCAGGACGGCAACACCACCCTGGTCAGCGATACCATCACGCTGGTCTATCCGGCGCTCGATCCGCTGCCTTCGGTACTGCATTTTGCTTACCCGCTGGACCAGCAAAGCTTTATCCCGCAGGAGCACCTCCTCAACCTGACCAACAGCAGCACCGCCGACAGCCTGACCTGGAACGTGACACTCAGCGGGACAGGCTTCACCGTCACGCCGACCCAGGGCACCACCCCCGGTCAGATTCGCGTCCTCCCACTTCTCCCGACGCCCCCCACTGTAGGGCGCTACACCGGCGTCTTCACCGTCACTGTTACCGCGCCGATCAGTGCGGCGCACCGCGTCACCGTCCAGCTTGATATCAGCCCGACCTACCCGCCCTTCAACGTGTACCTACCCATGGTCACCCGCCAGCATCCCCAGGCCATTCAGCCGCGCACACCCAACGATCTACTCCTGAATCAGCAATGGGCCTTGACGCGCGTTCAGGCGCCGCTGGCCTGGGGCGCCGCGCAAGGCGAGGGCATCCTGGTCGCCGTGCTGGATACGGGAGTGGATTACACGCACCCGGACCTGCTGGGCAAATGCCGCATGGACCTGGATTACGACTTCGTCAACAATGACGAAGACGCCAGCGACGACCAGGGGCACGGCACCCATGTTGCGGGCATCATCGCCGCGGCCACCGACAACCTCCGGGGCATAGCCGGTCTGGGCTGGAAAACCCAAATCCTCGCCCTCAAGGTCATGCGCCCTACCGAAACCGGCCAAACTACCGGGACCCTGGGCGACGTCACGCAGGCCATCTACTATGCCACCGATCACGGGGCGCGGGTCATCAACCTGAGCCTGGGCAGCGACCCCGCCCAACGCCTTTACTGCAGCGCGCCCGAATACGCCTTCCTGCGCGAAGCGCTCCACTACGCCTTTCAGCACAACGTTCTGATCTTTGCGGCCGCGGGGAACAGCGAGGGGAATGCCGATGACGTCATACCGGTCAACTGTCCTTACGTCATTGGCGTAGGGGCCAGCACCAGCAGCGACACGGTGGCCAGCTTCTCCAATCGCGGGCAGACGGTTGACATCAGCGCGCCGGGCGTCAACATCCTCAGCACCGTCCGCGGGGGCAGCTACGAATTCTGGAACGGCACCTCGATGGCTACGCCGCACGCTGCGGCCCTGGCCGCTCTGGTGTGGAGCCGGCACCCCACCTGGAGTGCTGCGCAGGTAGCCGCCGCCATCCTGGACACGGCGCAAGATATCGGTCCGACGGGGACCGATAGCGCAGCCGGGTGCGGGCGCATCAATGCCGCGGCTGCTGTCATCACCGGCACGCTGAGCAGCGCGCCAACCTGTAAAAGCGATGTCTTCGCTGCCCCCACCGTCCAGCTTCAGGCCAGCGCACGGCCCGACGTGGTAAGCGGAGTGCTCCTGGTCCGTCTGGCGCAAGGGGCCACCTTCCAGAGTGCCCCGCTCCAGGCCTATGGCGTATACCCCGATCGTCCGCTCTACGGGGGCCTGTGGCGCATGCGCGTCCCGCCAGGCCGGGAATGGGACCTGGCCCAGGCGCTGATAGAAGCCGGGCTGGTCGAAAGCGCCACTCCCGAAGTGCGCTTCTACCTGCCAGAACAGTAACTGCCTGCCACTTTGTTTACCGGATTTTACGCTTTCGGTCATCTTACCCCTCTCACCCCCAAACCCCCGCTCTCCCCTTGAGAGGGAAATGAACGTTAAGAATTTAATCAGGTAACGGCTGGATAGCCGAATGGGCGTTGGGAGAGCAAGCCCGGCGATGATGCGGTGATTGCAATCACCGCGTTGGCCGCAGGCGCCTTCGCCCTGAACGGAGCTGGAGTAGGAGCTCCACCTTGTGGCTGGATAGCTTCGGCCTCCGGCACCCGCCGCGATGGAACGTCGCGCCGTCCGGTCACCCGCCACGCGACACTGTGTCTTGTTACCCGATTAAATTGTTAAACTTCATAAAGGGGAAAGCAGGAGCTTTAAAGATGTT
>DAOTZR010000170.1:0-7870 GCA_034434315.1 Anaerolineae bacterium | reverse complement strand
CCTTCAGCTACATCACCGTGGTCATCACCGTCATGTCGAAATTCGTTCCCGATTGTTTCAATGACCCGGCCATGGTGTACTGCCCGGAGGGTGTCCGCCTGGCGCAGGTCGGTATCGTGCTTACCGGTCTCACGAACATCCTCTTTGGTTTGCTGATTCAAGCCATCGGCAAGGAGCGTTTGGACAAGGCCTTGCCGCCCATCATCACCGGTAACATCGCCGTCGTCATTGGTATTGCTCTGGCCGGCGCGGCGCTGAACATGGCTTCGTCCAACTGGGGTGTGGCCTTCATCACCCTGATTTTGACTGTGGCTTTTTCGGTCTATCTGCAGGGCAAGGGACTGCTGGGCATGTTGCCGATCCTGCTGGGCGCTATTGCCGGCTACCTGATCTCCCTGGCCTTCGGCATTGTGGACTTCACCCCCGTTCAGCAAGCGGCCTGGCTGCGCGTCCCCAACTTCACCTTCCCCGCCTTTGGTGATGGACGCGCCTGGGGGATGGCCATCAGTGTGGCGTTGATTGCTATCGCTACCATTCCGGAATCCACCGCCCACCTTTATCAGATGAGCCTTTACGTTGACCAGCTGGCCAAGGAGCTGGGGCGTGAACCGCTGAACATCAAGAAACTGATTGGCCTGAATCTGGTAGCGGATGGCGCGAACGACCTGACCAACGGTCTGCTGGGCGGCTGCGCGGGCACGAACTACGGCGAGAACAACTCGCTCATGGCCATCACCCGCAACTATTCCACGGCCGTGCTGATAACCGCAGGCGTTATCGCCATGCTCCTGGGTTTTGTGGGTAAGCTCGCGGCGCTCATCAACACCATCCCCGTGGCGGTGACCGGTGGCCTGGCCATCTACCTCTTCGGCGTGATTGGGAAGCAGGGTATTGCTCTGCTCATGAGCGAGCGCGTCAACCTGTTTGACCCCAAGAACCTGGCCATTGGCGCGACTATCCTGGTCCTGGGTATTGGTGGGAACATGGGCCTGCCCAACGGTCTGTTCCCCTTCCCCGTGCCCGTGCTCTTCCCGCAGGGGATTCCGGCTATCGTCTTCGCGGCCATTGTGGGTATCCTCATGAACACACTGTTCATTCTCCTTCCCCCGTCTATGTTCGGCGTGAAGGAACGCGAGGACATTAACACCTACTAAACTGGTTTCTGTCGCTTCAGGTTATGCCCAGGTCGTCGGCTTTGACTGGCGACCTGGGCGTTATCACCCGTATCTGATCCAGGCATGGAGGTCTACATGCGACCCTTTGATTATTACAAGCCGACAACGTACGAAGAGGCTTTTGCTTTGCTGTCACTCCAGGATAAAGTGGTGATGCCCATGGCTGGCGCGACCGACCTGATCCCGATGATACGGGATGAGCGCTGGCTCCCCGATGTTGTGGTGGATATTAAGGCCCTGCCGGGGATGCGCGAAATCAAGGTGACGCCGGAAGGACTGTGGGTTGGCGCTGCTGTGCGCATGGCCGAACTGGTGCGTTCTCCGTTGGTCACCGCCTCGCTCTGGAACATCCTGGCCCAGGGTGCCGAAGCGATGGGGCATGAACAGGTTCGCCATCGCGCCACTCTGGGCGGCAATCTCTGCACGGCGTCCCCCGCCGCCGATACTGCGCCCGCCCTGCTTGTTCTCGAAGCTCAGGCTTTGATTCGCGGCCCTCAAGGGGAACGGCGTCTGCCGGTTCAGGATTTCTTCCTGGGACCCCGCAAAACCGCGCTCCAAAAAGGCGAACTGCTGATTGGTGTGCTCATCCCGGAACCGCCGCCGGGAACCGTGGGGACCTATGTCAAACTCAGCCGGCGCAAGGCCGGAGACCTGGCGATTGTGGGTGTAGCTGCCCTGGCCTATCCCCAGGATGACGGCTACCGCTGGCGTCTGGCGTTGGGATCCGTAGCTCCAACGCCGATTCGTGCGCCGCGGGCTGAAGAGGCTTTGGCGCAGGGGTATGATGAAGCCACCATTGCTAAAGCCTGTGAGCTGGCCCTGGAAAGCTGCTCGCCCATTGATGACCTGCGCGCCAGCGCCGCCTATCGCTGTGAGATGGTGAAGCAAATCACCCGCCGCGCCGTTGAAATGACCGTGCAAAAGTTAACGCAGGCCTGAAGGAGGCGCTATGTTACATGAAATCGTCCTGACCGTGAATGGCGAAAGCTATCCTGTTGTCGTGAAATCACACTATACGCTTTCGCGCGTCTTGCGCGAACAATTGGGGCTTACAGGTACCAAAATCGGTTGCGAAAACGGTGAATGCGGGGCCTGCACGGTTTTACTGGATGGAGACCCGGTGAATTCCTGTCTGGTTTTGGCGGTTGAGGCTGAAGGCCATACCATCGAAACGGTTGAGGGATTGAGCAAAGGCGGAAACCTGCACCCCCTGCAGAAAGCTTTCATTGAGCGTAATGCCATCCAGTGTGGCTTCTGCACCCCTGGCATGTTGATGACATCCAAGGCTTTGTTGGAGCGCAATCCCCATCCCACAGAAGAGGAAGTGCGCTTCGCGCTGGTAGGAAACCTGTGCCGCTGCACCGGTTACCTGCGCATCATTGATGCGGTACTCGATGTGGCGGAAAAGGGAGGTGAAGCATGACCGTCGAGACCCCCAATCCGGTTGGAAAAAGCGTCCCGCGCGTGGATGCCTTCGAAAAGGTCACCGGCGCGGCCAAATACGTGGATGATATGGCCTTTGGACCAACGTTGCTTTACGGGAAGATTGTCCATAGCACCCGCGCTCACGCGCTGATTAAGAAAATTGACGTGAGTAAGGCCCTGGCTGTGCCCGGTGTCAAAGCGGTCGTGACCGGTCAGGACAACCCCACGCGCCTGGGATTGTACCTCAAGGACCGCTACATCTTCGCCTATGATCGCGTGCGCTATGTGGGTGAGTCCGTGGCCGGTGTGGTCGCCGTCAGCGAGGAAATCGCCGAACAGGCCGCCAAACTCATCGAAATCGAATACGAGGATTTGCCACCCGTTTTCGATCCCTACCTGGGCGCCCAACCGGACGCGCCCCTTATTCACCCTGACCTGGGAAAATACGAAGTGGTCCCGTTTATCTTCCCGGAACCGGGGACCAACATCTCCGAACATTTTAAGCTGCGCAAGGGCAAGGTGAGCGATGCCGGCGTTTCCGACGAAGTCTGGGCGCAGTGTGCGGCCATCGTCGAAGATACTTATTCCCTGCCGCAAATTCAACATGCGCCTATCGAAACGCATGTGGCTGTGGCTCAGTGGAACCTTGATGGCCAGGTGACCCTGTGGTCGGCTTCGCAATCGCCCTTTGCCCAGCGCGACCTGGTGGCCCAGAGCCTGGGCATTCCCCATGGGAACCTGCGCGTCATTTCGCCCTACATCGGCGGGGGTTTTGGCGGCAAGGCCGGCATCTCTATCGAAGCCAATGTGGTCCTGATGGCCAGGGCTGTCCCCGGCTACCCGGTGAAAGTGCGCATGACCCGCGAGGAAGAGTTTGTGGCCACCAATGTCCGCCAGAGCCTGGTGGCCAAATACAAAATCGGCTGCGATAAAGACGGTAATTTGCTGGCCATGGAAGTCGCCTACTATTTCGGCGGCGGCGCTTACACCGACTACGGCGTCAACATCGTGCGCGCTGCCGGCTATTCCTGCACGGGTCCGTATGACGTCCCTAATGTCAAAGGTGATTCCTATTGCGTGTACACCAATCACCCCATTGGATCGGCTATGCGCGGTTTTGGTATGCCCGAAATCCATTGGGGATTGGAGCAAATCATGGACCGGCTGGCGCGTGAAATCGGCATGGATCCGGTGGACTTCAAGCGCCAGAACTGCGTCCGGACGGGCGACATCATCCTGACCGGTATGAAGATGCCGCAGGTTGACCTGGTCCAATGCATCGATAAGGTGGCTAAGGCCATCAACTGGGGGCACAAGGATCCGCCCTCGGCTCCGCATAAGCGCCGTGGTAAAGGCCTGGCCATCATGTGGAAAGCGCCAGCCATGCCACCCAATCCCGGCAGTTCCGCCATTGTACGCTTTAATGAAGATGCCACGGTGAACGTATATGTTTCCGGGCAGGAGATTGGGCAGGGCGCCTTCACCGTGGCCGCTCAGATGGCTGCGGAAGCGCTTGGCGTGCCCTATGAGTGGGTGCGCGTGTCCGCCAATCCCGTGGATACGAAATACAGCCCCTACGAATGGCAAACCGTGGCGAGCCGTCTTACCTGGTCCATGGGTAATGCTGTCAAGGCCGCTGCCGAACATGCCCGGCAACAAATCCTGGAGGTGGTCGCCAAATACTGGAACGAAGACCCGGCGGACCTCGACATCAAAAACGGTGTCGTCATCTCCTACAAGTCGGAACGCGAGCAGCCCCTGAAGAAAATGGTTGTCTACGGCTTGCCCAACGAAAATTACGAGGGCTGGCAGGGCGGGCCGATTATCGGCACAGGCAAGTTTATGCCCACCTACGTCACCGGCCTGGACCCGGAAACTGGACAGGGGACGCGCGCCGTGGTCCACTACACCGTGGGCGCCCAGGCGGTCGAACTGGAAGTGGATACCGAAACCGGGCAGATTGACATCATCAAAATTGCCAGCGCTTACGACGTGGGCAAAGCCATCAACCCCGATCTGGTGATGACACAGATCGAGGGTGGGGCGGTGCATGGCCTCAGCTCCGCTTTTGAGGGCCTGCGCTTTGACGAACAGGGGCGGGCGCTCAACGCCAGCTTCGTGGACTACAAACTGGCGACCGCACTCGATGCGCCCAAAGAAATTCACGGCGATATCGTCGAAACACCCCTGGAGGATGGCCCCTGGGGAGCACGCGGTGTCGGTGAGCACGTGATGGTGCAGACGGCCCCGGCCATTGCCAACGCCCTCTACGACGCACTGGGCATCCGTTTCAACCACCTGCCGCTTTCCGCCGAAAAAGTTTACATGGCTTTGCAGGGCAAAGCTAATAAAAAAACACCACCGTCGGCGCCTGAACCAGGCGCCGACGGTTTTTAGCATAGCCCGTTGTCTTCCAACTAGCCTTCCGGCGCTAACAGCGCATCCACCGGGCAGCGGCTGAGACACAACCCGCAATAAGCACAGCGCTCCTCGTGGATGCGGATGCGCTTTTCCTCCAGATACAGCGCTCCGTAAACACAACTGGTCACGCACAGATTACAACCGGTACAGCGCTCCGGGACCAGAATGGGGGGACGGGTCATCTGAGGCGGCGCCTGTTTTTGCGCCAGGCCGCGGATAGCCTCGACGGACGCATAACCGTGCTTATCCAGCCAGTCGTTCAACTCGCGGGCCAGCTTACCGTAAATCTGCGGCCCCTTGGTGATGGCTGCCGTACATACCTGGACCGCCGTTGCCCCGGCCATAAGATATTCCACCACATCCGTCCCTCGGCTGATGCCGCCCACACCAATCACCGGAATATCCACGCTGCGCACAATATCGTACACCGCGCGCAGCGCGATCGGCTTGAGCGCCGGGCCGGACACCCAGCCGTAACCCTTACCGCCCATCCACAACCGCCCGCCATGCTCGATGTCAATCCCCAGGCACGGCCCGTAGGAATTGACCGCCACAATCCCATCGGCGCCGGCCTCCTGTGCGGCGACCGCGGCCCGCTGCACATCCCGGAAAGGACTGAGTTTCACCAGCACCGGCACATCCACATGGGCCTTGGCCGCGCGGATAGCCTCCTGCATCGGGCGCGGATCATCGCCGATATAATGCGTGCTCAATTCCAACGCATCGGCGAAGGGGCGCACGCGCGGGGCCAGCCAGGCGATATCTTCTGCGGTGTAACCCAGACCGACGATCAACATCAAACCGGCCTGGCGCGCCAGGGGATACTCCTGGTCAAACCACTGTTCGGGGGGTAATTCCGACCACAATTCCGTATTCAGAAAATACCCCTTAAAGTCGGCCATATTGGGTTGGGGGACGGGGGCCGCACGTACCGAAATGGTCTTGCTTACCAGTGCCGCCGCGCCTCCCTGCGCGCAGGCGAGCAGCGCCTTTCCATCGCGAACTGGAGGGCCTGCTGCCGGCATAATCGGATGTGCCAGAACATGTCCGAAAAGATGGGTCGTCAAATCAGCCATACGCTTGCTCCTCTTTTGGAATGTGGGCTTTCAATCAACCCCAGGTATAACAAAGGTGATGCACTACTCAACGTAACGGGCTACTGCAATGTGGCGCAGGATTATGAAGTTTCACAATTTAACCGGGTAACAGCTCCGTTCAGAGCAAAGCCCCCTGGCGCCTCCGATTAAAAGGGCACAGCACGCTGTATCCCTGCAACCGGGACGCCTGCGGCGCCTGGCGTCGGCCTGCACCGACGCCGGTTTTTCAGTCGGCGTAGGCCGACCGTTGGCCGAAGGCCCAAGAGGCGATTGCAATCGCCGAATCATCGCCGGGCTTGCTCTTTTCACTCCCGTTCGACTACTCAGCCGTTACCCAATTAAATTTTTAAACTTCACTATTCTATTCTGCGCGAAAGAGTACGGTTGATCTCAGGCCTCTCCGCATTGCCCTCGTCCTGGATGCTTATGGAGGCCGAATCCGGCTCTCTCCGTTCCCCTACCTTCTCTCAATTTTGGGAGAAGGTAGAGGGCTGGGTGGGGTGAGACCCAATCCCTCACAACAGGGAAACCGTTAATCCTTCCTGGGCCATAAAGGTTTCCGGGAACAGAGTTTGGGCACGCTGCTCTATATCCTCGAGATAAGCATCATCGTGATTGGGATTATGATGATGGAGCGCCAGCCGCTTCACCTGGGCCTGTTGGGCCACATCCACCGCCATACGCCAGGTACTATGGCCCCATCCCTGGCGCACCGGGGATGTGGCGGCGTATTCGTGATCGTCATATTCCGCATCATGCACCAGCAAATCTGCTCCGCGTGCAAAAGCGATCAACTTCTGATCCCCGCCTACATACCCTTCCGTATCCGTCGCGATCACCAGACTGCGGCCCAGGTAAGTGATGCGGAAAATCAAAACCCCGGCGCGCGGATGATGATAACCGTGATGGACTCGAATCGTGACCGCATCGGCAGGGAGTTTCTTTAGAAGGGCGTCCTGTTCCGCCAGACTGAACAACACTGGCGGCAGAGCCGGATCGGCCAGGACCAGGCAATCCCCATCGCGGATGTGTTCGTAATATTGACGGCTGAACAACTCCTCAGTCCCCAGGGGAAAGACCGGGGGGATTACGGCACGGTACAACTCATCCTGCAGCGTATGATTTTCTCCGGGTGCTGCGCCATAAATGTAAAGAGTGGCATCGGGGTGACGCAAGGGGACAAAGAAGGGCATGCCCTGAGTGTGGTCATGATGCAGATGCGTGAAAAGCATCACGGCCTGCAACGCCTCACCTCGGGTTCGATGAGCCTGCAGCATATCCTGCCCCAGGCTGATGACACCCGTTCCTCCATCTACGATGACGAGATGAGGGCCGGCACGCACTTCAAAACACGTCGTATTACCGCCATACTTAAGCGTCGTGGGGCCAGGCATAGGATAGCCACCGCGTACTCCGCGGAACTTGATAAAAAACGTTTCTGCATTCATCGTCCTCTCCTGGGCCGGACATCATGATGCTTTCAAGATGAGTTACCTTGATTATAGCAGAACGGAAGCAAATGCAAAACTTTCGTAATCTGGGCCGCCGCTTCCAGGTCGACGTCCGGACCGCCGGCCTGGGTGCGCTGCCTCCGGTCGGCATGGCCGGTTAATTGCCACTCTTTGCTCAATCTTTAGCGTAGTACTTGACCACATGGATTATTGCGGATATAGCCGCTGGAGCCTGGTTCGGGCATCTGCGGTCGTGAAGCGCCAATCCACCGTCGCTCTGACAGCATTCCGCTCCTTCACC
>DAOTZR010000169.1:0-19517 GCA_034434315.1 Anaerolineae bacterium | reverse complement strand
CCCTTTAGGGGCGAGCGGGGGTTGGGGGGGCGAGGGGTAAGACGACCGAAATCGTAAAACCCTGGCTAACAAAACCCTAGCGTGGACGGGTTAAAGCGGGCAACAAATAGTCACGGGCAACGACTTCCCAGCTCATGTGCTCGGCAACCCGTTGGCCGTGGTCCAAAAGCCGCTGCATTTGCGACGGGTCTTGTGGTAGACGCTGTTTAAGCACCTGGGCCACCTCACGGCTGCGGCTGATTTCCAAAGCATCGCGCGCGTTCTGTTGCAGGGCCAGAGCACCCTGAAGGGTCAACGGAGCCCAGCCCGGGGGCAAGGTTACGTAATCAGCCACAATTAAGTTTTCAAAAGGCGTTACCCCTGCCGCCTGGGCTGCGCGTTGGACAAAACCAATGCTACCACAGACGTTGCTGACAATACACAAGGCCCCGAAGCCCAGGGGTTCTACCTGGGCGATGCCAAAAGGCTCATACACCGATTGTCCGAACTCGGCATCGGATCCACGCCGCAGGTCGGCGAAGCTCATATCTTCGGGCATGCGCTCGCCACAATGGTCGCGATCCCAGCCGTATTGGTTAACCAGCACCACCTTAACGGTTTTCGAGCGTGCATTGAAGGCAGCAACAGCTTCGTAGAAGGGGATTTCGAGCCATACCAGGTCCCCATTATCGGCCCGGTGATAGACCGGCCAACCGTATTCCGCTTCCCAACGCCGGACATCGTCAGGCTTGCGTCCGGTATGGGAGCTGGTGGATAGTACAAAATGGACTGCGCGTTTCCCCTCTTCGGCCAGAGCCTCATCCAGATGCTCCAGAACCCTTAAGTCGCGCCACAGGCCTTTGCTGATTACTAACCGCGTCACGTGACTGAAGACATAATCCGGTGTAAATCCGAAAAGCGCTTCTCCATAACGCTGCAGTTTAGTGCGTGAGGCGAGCTTTTCATCCAACGTGATGCGTTCGAAAGGTACCCCGTTGTAAGCCAGGTCAATCGGCAGCATTTCGAATGCCGGCCCCAGGAAGCGCAACTCTTCCACTACCCAATCCCCTACGGCGAGGATGGCATCGAGGCGCGGGGTTTGTTTAATCAGCGCGTGTTTGAAGTAATCGCTGCGGTCGCCAAAGACCATATCGAGTGAAAGCCCCTCGGCGCGCGCCAGGCGCAACACGTTATAAAACCGGGTATCGTGTCCAGGTTCGTCTTCAACCAGAATACGCGCCGTGGCCATTTCGTGGGCATAAAAAGCCAGGTACCAGGCTTCTCCTTCTTCGATTTGAGCACAAAAAGCCAGGGGTAGGCCCATCCACTCATGAGCCAGGATAACACGGCGTCCTCTGGTTTTGGGGCCTGCGAGTGCTTTCAGCGCAGCGAAGGCCGGACGGGCGGCTTTGATGGTTACATCATACTCTTCCAGGAGCTCGTAACGCTCGGAAGCAATCGTATAGTGATCCCATAAATCATATTTAAAGCGATTCGTTTCCCAAATGTCGGCATTGGCAGCATCTATCAGCAATACCTCGTGTTCTACTTTGCCAAAAGCGCGGCGCCCATAGATGATGTGGACCTTGAACATAGCTTCGATGGCCCGGAAGCTGCTGCTGAGGGTTTCCCAATCCGTATCCTCTGGCAGCACCGGGGGCGGGGTATTGATTTTGTGCCAGGAAGAATAATACAAGGTCATGCGATTGCGCGGTTCTGTCAGGCGCTGCATGTGCCCGGCGTCGTTGGTGTTGATGGTTCCTACCAGGATGGTGCGCGGCACAGCCTCATTGTACGCGCGGGTCGCGAGCAGACCATCTAACACAGCCCCAATACCGCCGATTTTGAACCCGGCCTCATGGGTAGCGTGCACCACCAACTCCAAAGCTTTACGGTTGTTGTTCATAGTTTCACCTCTCATGAATGGGTTGTTGAGACCAAAAGGCCTGGGCCTGGATTTTGGGTCCTGGTTGGAAGTGTAATACGCCCATAGCTATTCCCCAATAATTTTCACCAAAACCCGTTTGGGCCGGCGCCCATCAAACTCACCGTAGAAAATCTGTTCCCAGGGTCCAAAATCCAGTTTCCCCTTGGTGATAGCCACTACCACTTCCCGGCCCATGATTTGACGTTTAAGATGGGCATCGCCATTATCCTCCCCGGTGCGGTTGTGACGATAGCGGCTGATGGGTTCGTGAGGGGCCAGGGCTTCCAGCCAATCGTCGTAGTCCTGATGGAGCCCTGGTTCGTCATCGTTAATGAAAACCGATGCGGTAATGTGCATGGCGTTGACCAGGGCCAGTCCCTCTTGCACACCACTTTCACGCACGCAGGCCTCGACTTGAGGGGTGATGTTGATAAAGCCGCGGCGCTGAGGCAAGTTAAACCACAACTCTTTGCGATAACTTTTCATGGAGGCCTCCTGATGTTATTTTGTCCTTTCGTAAGCAATCATTTGCGCTAGAGTTTCGCGTAGTGATAACTGAGGTGTCCAACCCAACATAGTTTGGATTTTGCGGATATCCGGCACCCGTCGAGCCATATCCTCAAATCCCGGTTCGTAGGCCTTGTCGTAAGGGACAAAGATGATGTCGCTGGCAGAACGGGCTTCCTCGCGTACCATGTGAGCCAGGTCAAGGATACGCACTTCTTCGGTGCTTCCAATGTTGAAAATATGCCCCATGGCTGCCG
Organism: Anaerolineae bacterium; assembly: GCA_034434315.1. Lineage (GTDB taxonomy): Bacteria > Chloroflexota > Anaerolineae > B4-G1 > SLSP01 > DAOTZR01. The sequence goes on along the minus strand of DAOTZR010000169.1, from coordinate 16,847 downwards.
GTGTTACGCTCAACTGGATTAAAGCGCGTACCACGTCCTGGACATTGCAGAAGCAGCGCGTTTGGGAGCCATCGCCATAGACCGTGATAGGAGCGCCGTGCAACGCCTGACGCACAAAGCGCGGTACCACCATCCCGTATTGCCCGGTTTGGCGCGGCCCGATCGTGTTGAAAAGACGGACGATGACCACTGGCAAGCCTTGTTCGCGGTAATAAGCCAGACCGAGGAACTCATCAACGGCTTTGGATTCGGCATAGCACCAGCGGCTTTTGGTCGTTGGGCCTAGCAGACGATCATCTTCCTCGGCAAAGGGGACACGGATTCCCTTGCCGTAGACCTCTGAGGTTGAGGTTATCAGGACGGGTATGGCGTAGCGTGCTGCTGCACGCAACACGGCCATAGTCCCTTCGACGTTGGTCTCGATAACGCCGATAGGGTCGCGCACAATCAGCTCTACCCCTACCGCTGCCGCCAGGTGGAATACGAACTCACAGCGTGCCAGGACATCGTGCAACAGGGGCGTGTTGGCGATGGTGTCCTTAATAAAGGTGAAGCGGGGATGCTGGAGTAACGCAGCTATGTTATCCAGGCTGCCGGTTGAAAGATTATCTATAACCACAACGCTTTTCCCCTGAGCCAAAAGGGCCTCGGCCAGATGGGAGCCGATGAAACCGGCACCGCCAGTAATCAAGGTTGTTTTATCCATAAGATGATGATCTTCTCCCTCAAAAGTTTTCAGGCAGGATGGTGGCCTTTATTTTTGAAGGCACAGCCCGAATCCCGGCCCGATGTAAATATCGAACTCAGATTCACGCAGCTCCTCATCCTGAGGATCGGCGATAGTCCTTTCCAGCCAGGAACCAAAAAAACTCTGCAATTTCGGCAAGGCGGATCCTTTGCTTGTTGTCGTATGGTCAACGATCTCGGTGCGAATGACGTTGGGGTCCACAATAACCCAGGTCACATCAAACCCGCGCAAAACCAGGGCATCCCGGAGTAGAACGCCGCAGTTGAACGTGCCAGAATTTTCGATAATTCGTATACGCGGGGCTTGGCGGCTCAGCCGGTTGGGTAGAGGAGGCGTCAAGGCCTCTTCTAGAAACGCTGCAAAATGTTCCGGATCAGGACGCAGTACGGCCTCGTTGGTTGGTGTGGTCCAGGGATAGACAACGTCGTACGTCATGACCATGCGATTTTTGATGGAGCGCGTTTCCAACCGTTTACTGATATTTGCCAGATACAGAACTGTGTTGAAATCCAGGTCGGTTTCCAGATATTGTTGCGCAGCTTCCCAGGCTGCGGGTAAATTTTTGTAAAACTGAGGTCCGGTAACTTGTTCGTACAGGGCACGCAAGACCTGCTGCTGGCGCCGGGCACGGTCAAAATCGGAGGTGGTTTTGCGTGAACGTACGTATTTGAGCGCTAAACTTCCATCCATGTGGTGAATGCCTGGATCGAGGGCCAGATGAGCCCAACCGGTCGGTTCGTCCTCATCGGGATAGCTGTCGTAAAGGGGAGCATCAACCAGGACATCTATTCCCCCAACTGCATCAATCATCGCCTTGAATCCCTTAAAGTCCATCAGAGCCGCGTAATGGACGGGAATGCCAAAGTTATACAAAAACGTGGCTTTCACCAGGGCCATACCGTCTCCGGGATAATGGTTGAGGACCCCATACACATAAGCTGAGTTAATGCGCTCATAGCCATGGGTGGGAATCCAGACATACAAATCACGGGGGAAAGAGATCAGATTTACGGTGGGTTTTTCAGGGTCAATCGCCACCAGAATTAACGTATCCGTCCGGGCGATTTTCTCTCCGGGGCGTTTGTCGCTGCCCAACAATAAAATATTGATGGTGCCTGCAGGCTGCGTGAAGAGTGGAGCCTGTGTGGGTTTGGGTAAGGTCGAAACCACGGGGGAATCATAAATAGGAACCGCCGTTGGTAGGGTTATCGTAATGGGAAAATCGGCATCAGGTGTTGTGGACTGGACAGGTAATGGCGTTGGCGTTAAAGCCAATGTTGTTGGATCGAGAGTCAATGTTGGAACAGGGATGGTACTGGTTGGCAGCACCTCGTCCTGATCGGGTGCCTGGGCTGTAGACACCCATAAGAGCAGCATTGCCGATATGAGCAAAATTACGCTACCTGTGAGAACCATACGTTTTGGCATAACTTCCACTCCCGGATGAGTTCCGCTGTTCATCCTGCAATTATAATCAACATTTAGGAATTACCCAGTTTTCTGCGTCATTGACGCATGCTGGGAAGATATTCCGATGGATTAACTGTGATGCAAAGCCCTGTGAGGAACATGACTCACCCGACCTGCATGCTTTAAGATTTGAATACAATAAAGACAGATGCAAAGAGATACGAGGAACCATGAGACTATGTCCGTTCCCCAATACAGGGTAGCGGTACCAGCACTGGAACCAGAAAAGGAATGGTTCATCAGTAAGCCATGCTGCACAGTTTGCTCAAGCGTAGCGCGAAAGGGTCGGACGAAATTATGAACGTTAAAAATTCAATCGAGTAACGACTGGTTAGTCGAATGGGGGAGGGAGAGCAAAGCCGGTGATGTTTCGGTGATTGAAATCACCTCGTTGGGTCTGCGGCCAACGGTCGGCCTACGCCGACCGGGTCATGCGTCGGCGCAGGCCGACGCTCGGCGCAGCAGGCGCCCCGGTTGTAGGGGCGTACCCTTGTAATCGGCGACGCCAGGGGTCTTCGCCCTGAACGAAGCTGGTGTAGGAGCTTCCGCCTTGTAGCTGGATAGCTTCGGCATCCGGCGCCCTCCGCGATGACCCGTCTCGCCGTCCGGTTGCCCTTTACGCAACGCTATGCGTGGGGCTACTCGCTTAAATGGTTAAACTTCATAATTTCGTCCAACCTGAGCCAGGCCGTGGTCGGTGTAGGGTGAGACGACCAGGGCCGAATTTCCCGTGGGATAATGGGAGCGGCGCAGTGCGTTCTTTCAAGCGCAAGCCGTCCCATCAGGGTGACCTGATGAGCTTAGTTGCTTTGTCGGCACTCTGGGCTATACTGAAAACATGAAAATGGTTCGGAATGCCCTTGCTGGTTTAAAAACAGCCGTGCTTTTCTGGAGACGTTCTTTGAGGGCCCGGCTGTTGGTCAGCATTGTGGTATCTGTCTTGCTCCTTTTCCTGGTTCTGTACATGCCTACCCGCACCATTATTACGGACAATTTCCTGGCTTTGGAACGCGAAGAAGTTCTGCAAAATGCTACTCGACTTCAGCTTCTGGTTCATAATCAATACCGGGACCTGGAACGCATCGTTCGCGATTATGGCTGGTGGGATGATACGTATGCTTACATGGTCCAACGAAACGCATCGTATCTCGACAACTATGGGTTGGAAACCTTACTCAATAATGACGTTGACATCGTCGTTTTGTTCGACAAAAACGGCCAGATGATGTTTGGCACCATGGTCTCATCTCAGGGAGACGCCTTGCTGCCCCTGGATGTTACCTTGATCGAGACTTTGACCCTGGCATCTAAAACCGTGTGGGGGTTGAGCTTACCTGATGCTGTGAGTGACATTGTCGTGGCAGGTGAAGGGCGTTACATTTTACTTGCGGCAACCCCTATACTTGACACGTATCGGAAAGGGCCTTCGCCCGGCATTTTGCTCATGGGGCGCTATCTGGATGCGAGCCTCTTGGATGATTTCTCTGCTTTGTTGGGCTATCAGGTCAGCCTGGCGGAACCGCCGATACACAGCGTAGATAACGTGGTGTTTCAATTTCTGAACGGCCATGAACTGACTGCTGAATTGCTACTTCGGGCTGGAGATAGTAACCCTGTCGTAGCTTTGGCTTGGACCCAGCCCCGTCGGATCTATCAGCAGGGTCAGCAAATGTTATTGTTACATGGCATCACCCTGGGCATGGGGGGCATATTCGTAGGGGGCCTGTTACTGATCTTGATTGAACTGGTTCTGACGCAACGTTTGAATACGCTCGCTCAGGACGCAGAGGGCATTGCACGATCCGGGCGAGAGGGAAACTTCTCTTTACGTTTAACGGCCTCCGGCGAAGATGAAGTAGCGCGTATGGCCGGCAATATCAATGCCATGTTGGACACCCTGGAGGCCACGCAGAAGGAACTGCTTGATCAAAAACTCTTGTTGGAGAACCTGATTCAGGTGGCCCGAACCGTGGTTGAGGGTCTGGACCTCAATGTCACCCTGGAGAACGCATTGAAAATCTCCTTCTCTCTGACTAATGCCCGCCAGGGGAGTTTGATGTTGTTAGATGAATCCCTTCAAGTTCAGCATGTCCTCATCTTGCGCGAGGATAAAATCTTTCAGGAATCCAGTGCTTTGGCGCAGGTCTTTGTAGATCGTGGTCTGGCTGGTTGGGTAGCGCGCCATGCATTACCAGCTTGTATCACCGAAGTGGCTCTGGATCCGCGTTGGGTAGTCCGTGGCGATCCTGGCGCTCCGCCTCAAACGGGCTCCGCCTTGGCCGTGCCGGTTCTCGGTTCAGGCCGGGTCCTGGGCGTTTTGACGCTGACCCATCCTCAACCAGGCCATTTTACGCCAGCCCATGTTCTGATGCTGCAGGCGGCTGTCGAACAGATTGCCCTGGCCATTCGCAACTCCAGGCTCTACGAAGAACAGCGGCGTTTGGCTCAGCGCCAAACTGTATTGTACGAAATGCTGCGGGCAATTTCCAGCATTATGGACCGGGACATGCTGTTACAGACAACTTTAGCTACATTGCGGCGCCTGACTCATTGGGACCGTATCAGCTTCTGGTTCCCGGATGATAGCCTGCAATCCCTGATGCGCATCGTCTCGACCGATTCCACTGACGGGTCGGTTACCCTATCCGTTACAGAGGGCATTGTTGGACGAGCTTTCCGTGAGCGAAAATCCCAATCTGTTACCGATGTGCTTAACGATGCTGACTATCGGGTAATGGACCCAGCTGTACGCAGTCAACTCTGTGTTCCTTTAAGACGTGGTGAACGGGTGCTGGGAGTTTTAGATCTGGAAAGTGACCAAAAGGATGGCTTTGCTCCTGATGACGTTATCCTGGCCGAGTCCATTGCGGAAACCCTGGCCCTGGCTTTGGAAAATGTGTACTCTTATCAGGACATGCGACGTTATTTGAGCAACTTAAACATCTTATTCGCTTTGGCGCGGATGACCAGCCAGAGCATGAAACTTGACGAGTTGTTAAATCAGGCCCTTTATACGGTCATTAATTCTATGGGGTTTGACTTTGGCGTCATTCTTCTGCGTCGTCCAGAAAGCGGCGGCTTTGTCCTTGAGGCGGATTATGCTTTGCCCGCTGAATTGAAAACGGCCTGGAAGCAGGGTGCGGATGAAGGATGGTGGCAGTTTTTGTTTGATCGAATGCAACCCTTGATGATTGGGGACCTGGAGCGGACGGACCTGCCCTTTATTGCCCGTTTGAAATCGGCCTGGCCTATGACCCTGGGACGCTTGAATCGCGCCCGGCTTCGCAGTTTTGCAGCGATCCCCCTCGCTCATCAGCAGCAAGTTCAGGGTATTTTGATGTTGTTGAGTGCTCAACCACGTATTTTCTACTCAGAGGACGTTTCTTTACTGACCATGTTAGGGCAGCAGCTCGCCAGTGTGGTTTCCAATGTCCGCCTGTTTACGGCTGTCACTGAGGAGCGCGGGCGCTTGTCCGCCCTGATCGCTGCTGAGCGCGATGGTGTCCTTTTCATCTTACGGGATGGACGTTTGAGTCTGGCCAATCCGGCGGTCTTGCAACTTCTCCAACAAATTACAGAAAGCGACGTACCTTCATCGCTGGACCGCCTGCTTTTGACAATTGAGCAATCTCTCCCAGAGCTGGCGCAAATACTGCATCAGGCTCCGGAACGGCAAACTGGTGAGGGAGAGCTCACTTTAGGCCGGTATTTCGTGCGTTGGATGTTGTACCCTGTACGCGGTGAGGAAAATACCCTGCTAGGGTGGTTGTTGGTCCTGCGCGATTTGACCGAAACGCGCCGCCTGGAGATGCTCCGTGACGACATGACCCATGCCATGGTCCATGATTTGCGCAACCCCCTGACGGCAATCATGGGATCCGTGAAACTGCTGGAACGTGGCTTGCGCGAGGCTCCAGAAAACATCCAACAACTTTTAAGGATTGTCCGCAGCAGCACCGACCGTATGTTAGGGTTGGTTACGGCCATTCTGGACCTGGCGCGGCTCGAAGAGGGGCGCATGCCGGTGAAGCTTCAACCCATAGCGCTCCCGCCTTTCCTGGATGGCCTGTTGCCTTCTTTCCAGGTCCTGGCCGAACGAAAACAGATTGCTTTGACTACCGTTTGCCCTGCCGATCTCCCTGAAGTCAGTGCTGATCCGGACCTGCTGCGGCGTGTCCTGGAGAATTTGTTGAACAATGCTTTGAAATTTACGCCTGAGGGAGGGCAGGTAAAAATCGTCGGTCGTTATCTGCCGGATTTACAGCGGGTGCAGCTCGAAGTGCATGATACTGGTCCTGGTGTTCCGGAGACTTTGCGCGGACGACTTTTCCAAAAATTCGCCTCAGGTGATCAGATTGGGCGCGGCAGTGGTCTGGGCCTGGCTTTCTGTCGCATGGTCATGGAGGCCCATGGTGAGACCATTTGGCTTGAAGATACCGGGCCACAAGGAACGGTTTTTGCCCTGACCCTTTCAGTGTGGAAGGACCCGGCAATATCGGGACCTTTGGCTAAAAAGATGGGCCAAACTGCTTAATTTATGGGAGAGAATATGCGTAAAGTGCTTCTGGCATGGATTCTTTTGAGTCTACTCACCGCTTGCAGCTCCGTACCCTGGGCGTCACCTACACCAACACCTACAGCCACACCCACGCCACCCCCTTACACCCAATCCGGTTGGTGGCGAGATGCAACATTCTACGAGGTCTTTGTGCGCAGCTTTTATGATAGCAACGGCGACGGCAAGGGCGATTTGCGCGGCCTGATGGAAAAACTGGATTACCTCAACGATGGCGACCCTGCCACAACGACCGATCTGGGGGTTACCGCCCTATGGCTTATGCCCATCATGGAGTCGCCCAGTTATCATGGCTATGACGTTGTGGACTATTACACCGTCGAAAGAGATTACGGCACCAATGAGGATTTCAAGGCTCTGGTTGAAGCCGCTCATGCCCGCGGCATCAGTATCATCATTGATCTGGTGCTCAATCACACCTCGAATGTCCATCCCTGGTTCCTGGATGCCCAACTCGATCCCGCTTCGCCCTACCGCGACTGGTACATCTGGCGCGACGAACCACCGGCGACAAAGCAAGGCCCTTTCAGCGCCAATGCCTGGTACGAGGCCAACGGGCGCTGGTACTACGCGGCTTTCTGGTCGGGGATGCCGGACCTGAACTACACCAATCCCGATGTTACTGCGGAAATGTACCGCATCGCCGATTACTGGCTCACCGAAATGGGGGTGGATGGCTTCCGCCTCGATGCGGTGCGCTACATCATTGAAGATGACCTGGGTAGCCCCAAAGCCGTGCTGGCCAGCTCGCCCGAAACATTGGAATGGCTGGCCGCTTTCCGCCAGCATGTTCAGCAGACTAAACCATCCGCTTTCATTGTGGGAGAAATCTGGAGCGACAGTCTGGAAATCGCCCGTTACATTAAAGCCGAAGCCGTGGATACAGGCTTTGAGTTCAACCTGGCCCGAAACATCCTGCGCAGCGCGAATGAGGGCGCCGGGTTTTATGTGCGCCAGTCGCTGGAGTCGCTTCAACGTCTTTACCCTGAAAGCCGCTACTCCCCCTTCCTGACCAACCATGACCAGCCGCGGGTGATGCACGAGCTGGGCGGAGATACCGCGAAAGCGCGCCTGGCAGCTTATACCTATCTCACTCTACCCGGCACGCCTTTTATCTACTACGGCGAGGAAATCGGCATGAGCGGGACCAAGCCCGATGAAAAGATTCGCACACCCTTCCAATGGTCGGCGGAAGCCCAGGCCGGTTTTACCACCGGCTACCCCTGGATCAGTGTCAATCCCGACTACACAACCGTCAATGTGGCTGTAGAAGCGACGGATGAGGCTTCCTTGCTTAGCACCTATCGCTGTCTTATTCACCTGCGTCAGGATTACAGCGCTCTGCGGACGGGGCGCCTCACGCTGCTGGAGAGCAACGCCGGGCCGGTCGTGGCTTATCTGCGACACGATGAGGCCGCGCAGTTCCTGGTCGTCATCAACTACGCCTCTCAGCCTCAGGCAGACGTTACGTTAACCTTCCCGGCGGACCTGCTTTCGCCTGGATCGTATCAGTTGCTATCGGCCCTGGGTGCCGCTCCCGAACTCCATCTGGACCTTGGAGCCCAGGGCGGAACTCTGGCTTTGGGCATGCTTGCCCCTCAAACCGCCTTGATTTACCGGCTGGTTGGTGCCGAGTAATCTCAGGAGGCTATCTATGTTGCTGGCTGTGTTTTCGGATATACATGATAATCTCCAGGCTCTGGAGCAGGCCTTACGTGCCGTGGCGCACGCTGATGCCCTTATCTTCTGTGGCGATCTGTGTGCCCCTTTTACGCTCAAGGCGCTGGCGGAAGGTTTCCCCGGTCCTGTGCATACCGTTTGGGGCAATAATGACGGCGACCGCTGGTTGATGACCGAAATCGCCCAGAAAGCTGGAAATGTTACCCTGCATGGCGACTTTGCCGAGATGGATTTTGCGGGCTACAAGGTCGCCGCGGTGCACTACCCCCGCCTGGGCTATGTCATTGCCCAGGCCCATCTGCATAACCTGGTGTGCTACGGCCACGATCACCAGGCTTATCTGGAATCGGTTGGACCAACCACCTTGCTCAATCCCGGCGAGCTGATGGGGCGTTTTGGACGACGAACTTACGCCCTGGTGGATACCTCGGATGGCAGTGTGAGGCATTGCGAGCTTTGATCCTGGCTGATTGGCGTGAAGCTACCGGAAACGAATTACGTCAGCGCCTGAGCGGTGTTCAAAATGGCCTGGCGGCTGCGTTTCTTCTGGGCTGGGCACCAATCCTGGGGAAATTCGCTTATCGTTTTGGCGTGACCCCCATGACGCTGGCCACGCTGCGCATCCTGGTCTCAGTCGTGATTCTGTGGGTTTTTTACCTTTTATTCTGGCGTAAACACATCTTACTCCCCTGGCACCTGTTGATCAATTGCCTGGTTGTGGGCATGGTTAACGGCATTGGCTCGCTTTTTTACTACAATGGTCTGGCCCGTCTGGATGCATCGCGGGCTTCACTCCTGAACGCCACTTATCCCATCTGGGTGGTCATGTTTTTCGCCGCGGCTGGACAGCCCATCACCCGGCTGACGCTGGGCCGTCTGGCTGGGGCCATTCTGGGGGCCTTGTTGATTACGCGCCCCTGGGCCATCCCCGACCCGTTACATGCGTTGGGCATGTTGCTGATGATTGCCTGCGCAGTGCTGTATGCCTGGCATCTGGTTTTGGGGCAATGGGTTTTGGCGGATGTACCGGCCCGCTCCGCGGCCCTTTACATCATCACCGGCATGGGACTGGTGGTTTCAGGGGCCTACCTCCTCAGTGGCCAGCGTATCGAGGCGATTCACCCATCTGGCTTTTACGCCATTTTGGCCCTGGGCTTGACGACGGCCCTCTCCCGTCTGGCGATGTTCGCCAGTCTGGAACGCATCGGGGGTATTCAGACCGCTATCATCAGTTTGTTGGAGCTGGCAGTAAGCCTGTTGCTGGCCCACTTCCTGTTGGGTGATCGGCTTTCCGCATTGCAATGGCTGGGGGCTCTGGCCTTGATGGTGGGCGGGGCCATGGCCCGGCTCGACGTTGAACGCGGCGGCGTCCCTGAACGCGGCTTCAATCCCATGGACCTGTAGGGGCGACCGTAAAGTCGCCCCTACAGGGCCGCCCCTACTGGACCTTGCCTGGATCGGGTGGATACCGATCGCGGAAATCCTTGCTGCAATCGTCCGTATCCATGTTGGCCGGATAACGCTCCAACGAATGCGAATACACCACGCCCGGATGGGCGACTATGCCAGGGTAGCTCGCATCGCCCCAAACCACACCATCCACCACCGTGCCGTTGCTCTTCAGCAACAGGACCTGGTCGCCATCGTTGCGTAGATTCCAGTCCCCCGTGCCCCACGTCGGTACCTTGAGCATGTCCGGTTTGGCGCTGTTGTTGAAGATCTCATAATCAGCTTTGGCCACCTGCGATCCATCATAAGCAATCACCACCACGCCGCGGGCGGGCAGGGTCGCTCCCGCCGGGAAGGTGTACATCCCCTCGTAATCGGTCGCATTGGCCGCATCCCCAATCCAGTACTGGGTGAGGTCTATGGGATAATCCGTGGGATTGTACAACTCTATCCATTCCCCGGTAGCGTTGGTGTGATAATACACCTCGCTGATGAGCAAGTGATTGGCCGGGACCGGCGATTTGTAGGCGCGCATCGTTAGCGGCAGATACTGCGGCCTGGAGCGGGCCCAATCGCTGATGAACAACCGCTGCAGATAGGCGTACGCTGCATCATGTTGCACATGCAGCGCTACTTCGCGATTGACCTTGGAAGACCCCTCGCTCCCGTTGATCGAGCCAACGTGCACATAACCCTTCCCTCCGATCCTGGCCAACACCAGCTTGTTGTGGATGCCGTAAACCGTCGGATCGCCCAGCCAGGCCTGCAAATCCAACTTCTCGGCGCGCGCTGTGGCATTGAGATACGCCACACTGAGCGCGTTGGTATCGCCGATGTACTCTTCCCCGAACGTGCCGCCATTCAACAAAATGCGCACCCGCGCCCCACGTCGTGCCGCCTCCAGGGCCGCTTGCAGGCGCAAGTTCGGATCATTCAGCGGGTCGCCGTTGCCGGGCCAGGCCTGATATTCGTACATCTGCTCCAGATAGAGCTCGTCTCCCGCTCCGGCGCTGGCCAGCAGCCCCAACAATCCATCGCTGATCCGCAGCGCATTTTCGGGGGCGCTGAGGACCTCGAACTCACTGAGCGTTGCGGTCAGGATGAGCGGTTCTGGGAAGCGCACCGTATACGTGACGGGATCATCGGGTGACGGGAAACTAACCCCACTGGGCACGTAGGGTGGGGTGCCGAAACGCACGATATCCTGATGATGCTCCGGGTCCCAATCCGCCGCGAAAATGGCGCGCAGGCGCTCCAGCACCACCGGCGCATCGGTGATGAGCACCACACCGCGTGAGCCGGCTGTACCATTCTCCAGCGGGTCTGAAGGCAACCCATCCGCCGAAAAATTCTGGCTGGAAACCAGCGCCCATTGATCGTCCACCAGGGCCATCTTGGCGTGAATATAAGCATACCGGTTATAGATGCGATTCGTCGGGTCGTGATGCATGAACCAGCACGCGCCACCCGCCGTTTCGATGGTCTGACAGGCCGTTAACGTCAGCGGATTCAGACCGCCGACCGGGCCGCCTTCCAGCAACAAGCGCACCGTCACCCCGTCCCGCGCTTTTTGCGCCAGCAACGCCGTCAGCTCAGGATGCGTGAAACTATGACTCTCCACCAGGATACTCTCCTGCGCTCCCTGGAACAGCGCCTGGACCAGGGCATAGGCGTTGTCCGGGGCGATGCCCAGCTTTAGTGTCGCTGTCTGGTGTGCGCGTGCCGGCTGGTAGAACGCTTCGTAATCCCAGCCGGGGTACAGCACACGCCGTCCCACCCAGGGATTCTGCGCATCCTGCATCCAATCCGCCGCTGTATTAGTATCGGCCACAGGTAACCCGCTTGTTTCATCCAGACGGCGGGCGTAAATCTGATTGCTCTTACCACGGCCCGCGTCATAAGCCTGCACAGCGCTGCCGCTCCAGCCCGGCGCGCCTGTATTCCCGGACCCATAGACCAGCGTATCCACCACGGTACCGCTGCCATCCTTCACCACCACTTCCGCGCCGGTATCGGTCAGCGTAGGCCAGGAAGCCAGCACGGCATCGGGGGCGAATCCAAAGCTGGCCTGGAAGGCGGTCGCATCCTTTGTGAGCCAGAGCTTTTGACCGGGCAGCAGTGTCAAGCCCGCCGGGAGCGCCTTGCACGTCGTTCCGCTGGACACACACAGGCTCCACCCCTGCAAAGATGCCGGCGCCGTCCCCACATTGATGAGACTCACGGCCTCATCCGGCTGATTGAGTTGATACCCCTGGGGGAAGACGCCGTACAGTAACACCTGGGGCGTCCCTACATAACTGCTCCAACTGGCGCTGTTATCGTCGGTATGGGCTTCGGGCGTGCTGGTGCTGCAGCTTACGGTATTGGTGATGATGGGATCAGCACTCCCGGCGGCGACTTCTCCAACCAGGGTGATTGCCTCCGCCGATTGGGCGGGCAGCGCGTCCGCAGTCCAGACCAGGACCTGGCCTTCCTGCGCAAAACTGAACGGACTGCTTTGTGAGACAAATTCAACCGCTGCCGGCAGCGTATCGGTGATGCGTACTCCTTCAGCCGCTATGATCCCGCTGTTGGTTATCATCAGGGTATATGTGATGCGCCCACCCGGCGCTATCGTTTCCGGTCCGCGCTTGCTCAGGTGGAGCTCGGCCAGGGCGGGCACGTAGCGCGAATTCTGGGCTTTGGGTGTGCCGTTGATGGGATTGCCCGCGCTGTCGCTTCCATTGCGCGTAAGCATGTCATTGGTGGCCCAGGTAGCAGGGCCGTCGGCCAGGGCGGGATTGACGCGCTCCATCGTGGCGTATTGAGAGCTGTTCCCTGCCGGCCAGCTTCCCCCGGCGCTGTTAGCGGTGTCCATCACTTGCCCCTGAGCATCGCGCAGCGTGAGGCTTTCCCCCGTGTTGCTCAACGTGCCACTGTAAAACTGATCGCCGGGCACCGAAGTCGCCGCCTCGCGGCGTTCTAACAGGAAAAATCCGCCTGCCGGGATGGTGCCTTGCAAGGTGATGGCCACATCTCCGCCGTCGCTCAGCGTCCAATTCGTCAAGTCAATCGTGCGCGATGTGGCGTTGAACAACTCGATCCACTCATCGCTGCTGTTGGCCTTCGTCCCCATCCAGGCCACCTCGTTGATAACCACAGCGCCGGGTTGGGTGGGGATGAAAAATACCGTCGTCCAGTCGGTTGTGCGCTGCAGACCGCTGCCGCTTACCTGCGCCTGATTGATACGCGCGCCTTCCGTCGTCTCGGCGCTGCTCGCCATGAGCTGCACCATACCTGTGCCCCCGGCGGGCAACGTGTCGACCGTCCAGCGGATAGTGTGCTCATCCACCAGCGTGTAAGGGTAGGCCGAATCTTGCCCGACAAAGGTGATATCTGCAGGAAGGGTGTCAGTAAGGATGACCTGACTGGCCGGTGCTGTGCCGGTATTGGTGACATGCAGGGTGTAGGTGATGACGCTCCCCGCCGCGGCCTGAGCTGGCCCATGCTTGCTTAAGGCCAGATTCGGTTGGGCCAGGATCGTGGTCAGCCAATATGCGCTATTGTTGCCGGGGCTGGCTTCGGTTTCTATTCCGCTGGCGCTCACCGTACTGGTGATGACGCCCGTGAGGGTGACAGGCGTCTGAACGGTAACGACGAAACTGCTCAGGGTTGTACTGATGGGAAGGTTGCCGATTGTCCATACCCATACGCCAGGCTCTGACTGGGTGAGGGAATAGGGGGCGGTATGGCTGACCAGGGTGAGGGCCGCGGGCAGAGTCTGGGTCAGAACCACGCCGCCGGCTTCCAGGTTGCCGGCGTTACGCAGGGCCAGGGTATAGTTAAAGGTGCTACCGGGGGCGACCTGAGCCGGCCCGCTATGCTGGACAACCAGATCGCTGGCTGGTGTTGCGACCGAGTTGCGATTGCATGGCGTGCCATTAATGGCCGCTCCGCCAGCGCTTTTTCCATTGCGGATGACGCCATTATTGCTGGCCCAGGCACTGTCCGTATCGGGCAAAGCGGGATCGCGTCGCTCCATGCTGGAGTAGCCAGGGCTGGCGCTTCCGGCTGGCCAGGCGCCGCCATCAGCATTGGCCGTGTCTATCACCGTGCCCTGAGCATTAACCAGCGTGAGGACTTCGCCCGTATTGCTTAATCCCACCCCAAACGATGCTGTCAGGTCGGCAGGGATGTCGCTGAGGGTTGTGTCGTCATCCCGTTCGATAAGATAGTAACCGTAGGGCGGGATGATCCCGGTCAGCGTTAGATTAGGGCTGCCATCGCCGGCGTAAAGGCGCCAGCCGGTGATATCAACAGGGTTCCCCGTCGTATTGTACAGTTCGATCCACTCATCGCTGGTATACCCGCTGTGTCCGGCCCAGGCAATCTCATTGAAGACAACCGTGCCTGCCTGAGCCGGGTGGGGGCTTTGGGCTGTAACGGCCAGGTGGAACCCCCCTGGAATGAGCACAAGGACAACTATCCAGGCCCAGATGTATCGTATTTTCATCGAGGTCCTCCCTTCGCAGATTGATTCGGGTTGCTTATGAAACGCGGTAGCAAGGTCACTATAGCACAAATTTCGCGTCTGACCAAATGAAATCAGGTCGCTTTACAGTACCCTGGAAAGGGATACAATGAAAATGGTTCTCCCGTTAGCCACAGGATTGTGTGGATATATCGCAGGTTTTCAACGGGTTACGTCCGCCAGCTACTCTTTCACCACGCTGATTTTCAGCATTATGGGCATCTGGCCGGAGCTGGTCAGCTTCGGTATGATGTGGCCAGGATTTATGAACGTTAAAAAATTTGGCTGTTTCGTAAAGCCAGAATTCTATGTGGTCAAGTAGGGGGCTGTTTTTTTAATGAGGAAGCATGGTGAAATTGAATCTAAGATAAGAAAGGAGCATCTGATGAACGACACGTTATCCTCTGTGGCTCTGATGTCCCATGTGCACAAACTGGCAGGCGAAATTGGGCCACGACCGGCTGGGCATCCAGCAGAAGCGCGGGCACGGGAGTACATCGGCCAGGTGCTATCTACCCTCGGCTTTACCGAGGTGGAAACCCTGCCGTTTCTCACACCGGATACCTGGGGCTATGCCCTGGCCAATCCGCTGGTACTGGCCCTGCTGGGCAACCTGCCAGGGCTGCGCAATCGTGCCGGGCGATGGCTGGGTGGTGGGATCGCCCTTGTCAGTGCTTATACTTTGTGGCGCTCTACACGGATTGACAAACAACCTTTGGCCACCATTGCACCGCGTCGGCCCAGTGCGACCTTGATTGTGCGAATACCGCCCATCGAAGAACAACGGCAGACTCTGGTGCTCCTGGCGCACACCGACAGCAACAAACACCGACTTTCGTTCACGCCACACCTCAAAAAATATCTCCTGGGATTGACGACGCTGGCTCTGGGGGCCCTGGTGGGCAATGGCGCTGCGCAAGTTATCGAGGCTTTGAGCGGGTCTCGTGGCGCTGCTCGTATACGCAAGGCGAGCCTGGGGGTCATCGCTGCGGGCTTGTTGATTGCTTTGTTGGACGAAGTCGGCCCTTATGTCCCTGGTGCGAACGATAACGCGAGTGCGGTCGCTTGTGTGCTGGGACTGGCGGCGCAACTGCGGCAACATCCCTTACGGCATACTGAGGTCTGGCTGGCCTTTACGGGGGCTGAAGAAGTGGGGTGTCTGGGTGCACACGCCCTGCTCGACACCTATGGTGACCGCTTACGCGACGCCTGGTTCCTCGATTTTGAGATGGTGGGAACGACCGAGATAGCCTATGTTGAACGCCACACGGGTTTTTCTCTGCTTTCGGCCTATCGGCCTGATGCGGATTCTCTGGCATGGGCCGAGCGTGTTGCCCATCAGCATCCCGATTTGGGTGTTCGGGGACGCGCCATGGTTATCGGTGAGGAAATTGGCGCTTTGCGGGTACGTGGTTATCGCGGCATTTGTCTCGCTGGCTTTGGCCCTGATGGCTGGTTGCAGAATTGGCATCAAACCAGTGATTGTGTGGAGAACATCGTCCCGGAAGGGCTGGAAAAAGCCGCCCGCTTTGCCTGGGCCATGATGCAGGCTCTGGATGAGTGAAAACGGGTGGGTTCTTACACTTGCTTGCACTGTGTGCTATAATGAACGCAGGGTAACATTTTGCTGATATCACAAACGAAAGGAGTTCCACCTATGGCCATCAGCACAACTTTTGAACAAGCTATCAACGACCAGATTCGCAAAGAAATGTATTCCGCTTACCTTTACCTGGCCATGTCCTCCTACATGGAAGAACAGAATTTCTTTGGTATGGCGCATTGGCTCAAGAAACAGGCCATGGAAGAGATGGAGCACGCTATGAAGTTCTATCATTACGTGCACGAGCGTGGCGGGCACATCGTCCTGCAGGCCATTGACCAACCGCCCGCGGACTTTGGGACCCCGCTGCAGCTTTTCGAGCGGGTGCTGGAGCACGAATTGAGCGTCACGGCTTCGATCCGCGCCCTGTATGAACTGGCACAGGCCGAAAAAGACTATGCCGGCGAGATTTTCCTCCAGTGGTTCATCAAAGAACAAGTGGAAGAGGAAAGCAACGCCACGCAGATCGTCGAACAGCTCAAACGCGTCGGCGATGCTCTGGCCATGGTGATGATGCTGGATCATCAATTGGGAAGCCGGGAATAGGCCAACGGGCTTAAAGCTACACAACGGACCTGGACATGCTCCAGGTCCGTTGTGTTCCGGGACTGCAGCCTTTTACGATGTTTAGACCTCATGTGCCTCGATGGCGCAAACTCAGGTTTTGGCCCGCCCGTTTATAGAACTTATGTTCTAATTTTACATCACCATAAGGGATTGTCAAGCGGCATTTTGCTCCAGTTTAGTCGGTTCGCGGACCTTTCGTCCACATGAAGAGAACAGGGGGGTTAGGAGAGTGATGATGGCTGGG
>DAOTZR010000168.1:0-2368 GCA_034434315.1 Anaerolineae bacterium | reverse complement strand
AACCGGGTATTTCTTTGGTCTGGGCATGGTTTCCTCTCCTCTCTGGGTCCTGTAGAGGGAAGGATACCATTAGAAACCACCGTGGTCAAGTAGTAGTGTTTTTGCGATAACGGCTCACCCTGATAGGACAGCGTGCGTCTGAAGAAACACACTACAGTTGGACGAAGTTATGAAGTTTAACAATTTGATTGGGTAGCAAGGCACGGCGTCGCGTGATGGGCAAGCGGAGGCCAAAGCCAGCCAGTCCCCCTGGGACACAGCACGCCGGTTTCCCGGTTGGCGTAGGCCGACCGTTGGCCGCAGGCCCAACGCGGTGATTGCAATCACCGCATCATCGCCGGGCTGGCTCTCTCCACTCCCATTCGGCTATCCAGCCGTTACCTGATTAAATTCTTAACGTTCATAAACTCCGTCCAACGTTAGTTAAGTCGCACCCGGTGTGTAGGGGAACGGCCAGGGCCAGGTTTCCTGTGGAGGTAACAGAAACGGTGCAATGCGTTCCTTCAGACGCAAGCTGTCCCATCAGGGTGACCGGTTACCTGTTTTCCTTATTTCTTACCTGTGCTAGAATATTGTAAATCTATTGAAGTGCTTGAAAAAGCAACGCACAACATCGCAACCAGGAGCAATCAGAGAGTATGGAAAAGCACGAAACTAAAATTACGGCGGATTTCTTCGGGGTTGGTTTTCGGCTTTCAGGAACTTTCGATGCACGGCAACGCTACCTGGCCGACGTTCTCTATGATATGACTACGGCTTATCTGATCGTCGAAGATGCTTACGTTTCCCCTATCGGCCAGCCTGCCAAAATCAGCTCCAGTCATCCTATCGCTATCATCGTCAAATCCTCGCTCTGTTTCGCCTTAACCGTCAACCGTGACGATGGACTGCGTCGGGACCAGCGCTATGGCTCCTACCTGGGCCTGCGCATGATTCCGGTGTTCGTCACGGTAGATTCCTTCGAAATCTCCGGCTTTCTGCGCCTGCCCGGCAAGCTCGATCCGCGCGTGCTGCTGAGCACGCAGACGGAAACTTTTCTGACCTTGATGGATGTAAAAGTGCGCTCGACCTTCCATCCCGATATCACATTTGAAGGGGGATCAGCTATTGTCAACAAAGCCCGCATCGGCTTCCTGGGCCTGCAATCGCTGGGCTAAACGCTTGAGGAGGAAAACATGGCGCGGATTCTGGTGATTGACGACAACCCCGACTTGCTGCAGATGATGCAAATGATGCTCAGCGGGCGCGGCAAACACGAAGTCATTCTCAGCGGGGATGGACTGGATGGCCTGGAGAAAGCTTTCCGTGAACGGCCGGACCTGGCCATCGTGGACGTGATGATGCCAGAGATGAACGGCTATGATGTGGTGCGTCAATTGCGCAGCGATCCGCGCACCAAGGCGATGAAGATCATCATCCTCACGGCCCGCGGTCAACCCATTGACCGCATGGCCGCCCTGGATGCCGGCGCGGATGAGCACATGGGCAAACCGGTGAAGATGAACGAGCTGCTGGAAAAAATTGAGGAGCTCCTGGGTCCGCAGCGCGTCACTGGCCAGACTCGACTGATTGCGGTTTTGAGCCTGCGCGGAGGCATCGGGGTGAGCACCATCGCGGTTAACCTGGCGCTGCTCCTGCAATCAGCCACCCCTACCATTCTGCTCGATCTTTCACCCAATGCCGGGCACTGCGCTCTGTATATGGGACTGAAGCCCGAACGCCATTGGGAACATTTCCTCAAAGCCCCGACGGTCAATCCAGAGGTTTTTCTGCTCAAACATCCCAATGGCTTACAGCTCATGGCAGCACCACCTGCCCCGCTGGTTAACACAACCATCACGGCGGCGGAGTTGCAGCCTTTGTTGCAGGGCCTGAGCACTAACGCCAAATTGCTGATTGTGGATCTACCCCACATTTTGAACGAAACCACCCTGAGCTGCCTGGACCAGGCCAGCACGATCCTGCTCATCTCCGGAGACGATCCGGCCAGCTTGCAGACCACGCTGACCACGCTGGGCGTTTTGCAGAAGTATATGCCGCGCATCGCGCTGGTGCTCAACGCTCCGGTTCCGGGTCCGCGCCCACCGACGGAGGCGGTTCAGCGCATGGTGAAAGCCCCCATCATCGCCAACCTGCCTTATGACCATCAACAGGTGACCGCGATACGTCGCAACATCCCAATTGTCCTGAGCATGCCCCAGGCCGATCTCAGCAAAGGCCTGCTGAGCCTGGCCCAGGCCATCCTCAAGCCCGCCAAGACCTGATGGGTCTGTGAAACGCCATCGCCCCCGCCAGCTTTGGCGGGGGCGATGGTTTGAGGTGCTTTAGCGTATGGCGGCGCGGCTCGTCTCAGTAGGGGAGTGCGATC
>DAOTZR010000167.1:0-2228 GCA_034434315.1 Anaerolineae bacterium | reverse complement strand
GCCGTTGGAGTAACCGATACGGCAACCCAGGGCTGGGCACAAGCCGTGTCTGGATGTCTTTTGGGGGACTGTTCCTGGTCGGAAAATTTGTTTGTTTTACATTTTGCAGTAAAGTAAGGTAGGGTTTCTTGACGGTTTTCACATTCAGGAAGGGAGGTTGCTATGTACCACAAAATCACCATCATTGGGAATCTGGGCCGCGACCCCGAAATGCGTTACACCCCCGATGGTACCCCAGTGACGACCTTTTCGGTGGCTTCGAATCGGCGCTGGACGAATCCGGACGGATCGCAGAGCGAGGAAACGGTTTGGTTCCGTGTGACGGCCTGGCGGCGTCTGGCCGAGACCGCGGCGGAGTTCCTGCGCAAAGGGCGCCAGGTCTATATCGAAGGGCGTCTGCAGCCTGATAAGGCTACGGGCGGTCCGCGCGTCTATCAGCGCCAGGATGGGACGTATGGCGCCTCTTTTGAAGTCGTCGCCGAAACGATCAAGTTCATCGGCGCCCGTGGCGATTCTGAATGGGGGGAAGAGGAGACTGGCGTAAGCGAAGAAACCCAGGAAGTCCCCTTCTAGTGGACCAATCCACCCGGTCTGGTGTCTCAGCCCTTACCAATATGGTAAGGGCTGAGTAAGGTATGGGGTATGGTTAAATCACGAATCAGGTTAGCCGCGCCGGGCCTTGTGGCGCTGGCTTTTATTTTTGTGGTGAGTTTCCCGACCTTGCGTTGGCGTTGGGAGCGTCAACGTGTGGTATGGGACCTGGCTCTGGCCTGGGAGCCGCTGCGGGAGGCTTCGACGCCGCCTCTCTGTCCTGCTCCTCAATCTCTGGAAGCTCTGGATGTCTTCTCGCGCGCCAGCACCGTGTTTCAGGATGCGACCTGGCTCACCCATTGGGGACGTGCCTTGTGGCTGAGCGGAGAGTGTCGCGCGGCGCAACGGCTGTGGCTGATCGCTGCCGGGCAGGGGGATACATCCGCCTGGTTTGAGTTGATGATCACCGGGGCCGAGGCATCCTGGCCTGAAGATGTAGCTCCCGCTCTGGCCACTTATGCGGCCTGGAAAGGGGCGCAGGCGAAAAAAGCCGACCTGCCCCTGGCCGCAGCCTGGTGGTACAGGCGGGCCTGGGAAATAGCACCTGCTCCAAAATTTGCGCAGCAATATCTTCCGTTCCTGGGCGATAAAGCGGCGCGTCAGGCGCTTTGGGATGCGACCGCGCTCCGCAATGCCCCTGATACAGCCGAACACTGGTGGGCACTGGCCAAAAGCGCTGAGTTGCGTGAAGAATGGGGCGTTGCCGCCGTCCTTTACGAGCAGGGTGCGAGCCTGGCCCAGGCTCCGTATGACTACTGGATGGCATCCGGTGGCGCATGGCAACGCATCAAGGCCTGGAACCGGGCCGAAAGCGCCTATCGCACTGCGGCCCAGGTCTACCCCGCTTCGGTAGAACCCTGGCTCAACCTGGGGCACCTGTTCCGCGCTCAAAAAGCCTGGGATAAAGCTCGCGAAGCTTATCTTACAGCTCAGGGCATCAAACCCGATGAGTTTCGGATCCCGTATTCCCTGGGCATCATGGCTTATGAGATGGGGGACGATGCAACCGCAGAGGCTTATCTCGAAGAGGCCCTGGCGCTCAAGCCGGGCTATGCCAGCACCGCCTATTATCTGGCGCAGGTCACCTATCGCCAGGGGCGGGTCGAGGACGCCGAAAGCTGGATGACCAGGGCCGTGACCTGGTACGCGGCATACAAGCCCTACGGCTGGGCCTTGCAATTAGGGGATTGGCGGCTGGAGCTGCAGAAGTGCATCCTGGCGCGAGAAGCCTATGATCTGGCTCTGGATTGGGGCTTGAAGCCTGAGACGCATGCGGCGCGCCTTAAAGTCTGGGAACTGCAATGCGGTGGCTTTGAGTAAGAGTTACAGATGGTAATAGATTTGCAGGTCTGGCAGTATCCAGTGCTGATTTTTGCAGGAACAGATGCTAGGAGCTTCCGCTGAATAGGCTGGCGTGGCTTGGGCAATGCTAACCAGGTCGACGAATTTGATTTCTTGAGGAAGGTTTTGGAAACTATGGACCAGAAGTTTTATGTTCACCCCACTTCGGTGGTATCCCCAGAGGCTCAAATCGGCGAAGGCACCAGAATCTGGTTGCACTGCCAGGTGCGCGAAGGCGCTGTGATCGGTAAAAACTGTATTTTGAGCAAAGATGTGTACATTGACGCTGGGGTACG
>DAOTZR010000166.1:0-19994 GCA_034434315.1 Anaerolineae bacterium | reverse complement strand
GGGAGGTCCTTCCCCGCCGTGTCGTCATGTCCGGCCCAGACTTTAACGGAACCCGCGTCGCCCGCACCCACCACTGTGACTCGAACTGCTCGATCGACTACTGCTGAAACCTCGGCTGCTCCCCGAACTCCAGCTACTGCGTCCGCTGCTCCCTGAACTCCAGCTTCGAGTACTACGATAGCCGCTACTGCCACCTCCCGAAGCGCTGCGCAGGATGCGGTTCAAATCCGCCTGCGTCGCCGGTGCACCGGGCGTCAGCGTGGCGTCGTTCAACACGTTGGTCAGGCCCGTACTGGCCTGGTTGATGGCGCGGATCAGACCATCGGAGATGCTTTGCAAAGAGATCTCCGGACGGCTGGCCAGGTCCGGGGCGGGCCGCGCCGCCGTAGCTTCGGCCCTGTCCTGAATCACCGTCGGCGCTATGCGCATGCGCCGTAACAGCAACCGGCCTTGGGGCGCCTCAATGACAGTTGGCAAGGTCCAGACCGGTAGCTGCGCTCCCATCGCTGCCGCCTGTTTGATGAGGACCTCCTCGACTTCCAGAGCGACCGCGTAAGCGAAATACCGATCCAGCATATACTGAGCATTCGGCAAATCACCATGTTTTTTCAAATCCTGTAAAAAGCGCTGGAACGCACGCCATTTTGCCGCCTCCAGCGCGCCTGCGGAGGTGCGCCGCGGCATCCAGCGCGCGGTGATGAACAACCCGACTCCGCCAATCAGAATGGCCAGACCAGGCAGACAGGCCAGGAGGCCCGCATCTCGCCCTAACAGAGTCGTTCCGAAACACAACACCAGCATGCCCCCGAATACCACCAGCGTGGCCAGAGACTGCCAGGTGCGCCGCACCTTATCGGGACGTCCGGCGAAAAACTGGCTGGCCTCTTCGCCCATCTGCTCATAGACTCTGGGCAACACGGCCAGGAACCGCGGATAAATCTGGCTCAGCGTGATTCCCTCAGCCGGAATGTGCGGCAGCAGCGCGTTGAACAAAGTCGCTACATGGGGCGCCACAGTGACGCTTTCCTGCTCATTCACCTGGATCGGCGTGCCCGGCTCGATGGGGCTAGAGAGTGTGCGCTGGAGCAACAGGTCTTTATCCTTGAAAGTAATTGTGAGCAGGCCCAACGTGGCCAGATGGAACAATGTGGCCAGGGCCCCTTTCACCGTAGCTTCTTCTTTCAGGAGATAGGAAACAATGCCCGGCGGCAGATCCGAAGGGGGACGGGGTAACACGTCCGCGATGGCGCCTACCTGTGCATCCCGTCCCCACACATACCAGGCCAGGAGCGCCCCGCCCAACCCGCCGATCAGCAGCAGTACACTGGATACCGCGACGCCAATCTGAATCCAGGCCTGCCGTCGGCGGGCCTTCTGGGCCTCTAGCTCCAGAGTCTCTACTTCCCTCTGCCAGGCAGCTTTGGTAGCCGTTGTACTCTGGGGGGGCAGCGTGATCTGCACATCCCAGGTGGTGGAGGCCGCCAGAGAACCTGCGTGCGTGATCAGCAAGGTGCCGTCAGCCTGGCGCCTCACCGTTCCTCCTTCGATTCCGACCTGTTCCGGCTTTACACCCGGCGGTAACACGACCTGGACCTGGGCGGCCTCAATGACCGCCGTCCGTCCCGAACCGGTCACCGCCTGCCAGTTCAGGGTTTGCGCATCGGGCGTGATGCGCAGAGCGCCCTTGAGCCGATAGCGCAGGGTAAACGTGCTGCTCTGTTCACGGAGCGGAGGAAAATCCCAGCTTACCCGGGTCTTGCCGATCAGGTAATCGTTGTACACAATGGCCTTTTCCCATGGGTCATACGTGGCCCAACCGGGTTGCGTACCCTCACTTTCGACTTGATAGCATCCCTCGCAGGGTGAAGGGCTCTGTTGATACGCCAGATCGCCCTCCCACACGCCGAGGACCTCGACTGCGTCTATGAAGCGGTGCGCAATCGTCCGCTCCATCCCGTAGAGCACCCCACTGTGCACCGTGACGCGCTGACGTTCCTCGACCAGCACCGACCCATCCGCTGCAAAAGTCAACGTCACATCCCAGCGCTCGATGCTGAAGTCCAGATTGCGCTCATCCTCGGCTTTCTGCCAGGACGGGGGGTGAACAGGGAGGGCCGCGGGGGGCAAGGTCACCTCAATCTGCAGATACTCGCCATCGGGGATTGGGCCAGCCTGGTACACGATGCGCTGGCCTTCGGTGCTCACGCTCGCCTCTACGCCGCCGCTCAGCGCCATCACGTCGGTCAGGGGGATCGAGGCGGGCAGCTCCACCACGACCTGACTGCTTTCGACGGGGATGCCACTGCGATCGGCGGGCACAGCGCGCCACCGCAAAATCTGCCCATCCTCGTAAACCCACAAACCGCCTGTGACCAGATACTCAACGCTGAACGTCCGCACATCCCCCGGTTCTGTGGGGGTATAGGTCCATTCAACGTAGATGCTCCCCCCCTCGTAGTCCGCCGTATAGGACCCCGGCCCGCTCCCATCGCGGACATAGGGCGTATCCCCTTCGTAAAACCCTTCCACCACCAGACTTCCGGTATAGTCTGTAGGAATTTCAGCGAAGCCTTGCGTAAAGGTTCCGTTAAAACGCAGGACATACGTCTCGCGTACCCGGAAACGCCCATCCTCCATGACCTGGATGGATACATCGTAGCGTTGATAGAGAATGTCTGGAACCTGGGCCGGGCGTGCAGCCACCAGGCTCAGGCTCAACAGAATCAGCCCCAACCAACTGATTAGACGCTGTCTCATTGTGATCCCATCCTTTCTCAGTCCGTGTTTGCCCAGATCAGGTTGTAAAGGGCGAGCATCCAATCAACTTGTCAGCCCAAGGCCCTTTTACATCTCAGTGGTGACCAGGATTCCCACCTGTTTATTAGTTTAGTATCTCTATTATAGGAGGTTTTTGTAAAACATCGCAAAGGTGCAAGGGGGGCGCCGCCTCTGGAACACCGACCCAAACTGAATGCCTTCCTTGACCTGCTGCTAAACTGTTACAACTTCTCACCAGAAAGTCGCTGATTGCTTTTCATGTGACCTGTGATAAAATGAAAATTAAGAACACCCGGACCGTCAGGTTGCTCCTATCTGCTAACTCAGGCGGAATTTGCTTAAAAATGCCACTTTGGGGGATTGCTTTGTACTTCCTGTTTCATGGCCAGAGCCTCTCCCAACCTGGTCTTAGCAGGGAGGCAGATGATGAAACCCCGCTTGTCTTTTCCGTTGGCTTTTGGCTGTGTTGTTGTGATACTTCTGTTCGTGGCAGCCCTGATTCCCCCAAAGCTGCACGCCCAAACGCTTTCCCCTCACGAGCAGGTGCAAAATGCCTGGCAGCGCGCCCGGCAAGCCGGCGCGTACCGCTTTGCGACCGAAATCGTCCAGACCACTCACCCGGCCCCTGCGCTGGCCAACGTCGGGCGCGGCAGTCGTCAGGATACGTTGCGCATCGAAGGGCAGGCGAACCTGCCCGAACGCATGCTGCAGATGACGCTGTGGCAGGGTGGCGGGAGTCTCTTGAACACCCAGGACGGCGTCGAGGTGCGCATCGAAGGCGACCGCGCCTATGGCCGGCCCCAGGGCGGCACCTGGGAGGAGATCCCCGATTTCTCCGGGTCGTTTGCGCCGGATAATGATCTACTGGCCTATTTGGCCGGTGCCAGGAACGTTCGCCAGGAAGAAACAGGCGAGCCTTCCTCTCTCGCCCCTGGCTACCCCCGCTCCCGTTTCGAGCTGGACGGCCCCGCCTTTGCCACCTACCTGCGCGACCAGATGGAACGCTACCTGCTCGAAAAAGGTGAACTGCCGGCCGGTTTGACCCTGGAAACGTCGAACCTGTACCGCGGCGTCACCGGCGAGGGCCAGATCTGGATTGACGCCGATGGCCTTCCGCTACGGCTGGTGGTCCACGCGGTGTTTCCTCCCCAGGAGAACGGCGATGAGGTCGAAGCGCAGATCCAGACCGATTTTTCGGGGTTTGACCGGGAGCGGCTTCTTACTACCTCGCTTGGGGAGCGTGTTGCCGGCGCGCTGGGGCTGCCACGTCCCTGGGAGGGGGAGGGACGGGGCGCTGCTTCGCCCTTCCGACGTGCACTGGGCCAGATGGGCCTCTTCCTGGGCTTTGTCGGGCTGATGGTTTTGCTCGTCACCCACAGTCGCTCGAAGCAGGTTTACGCTGCCTTTTCGCTGGCGCTGATCGTCACCATGGTTTTTACCCCGCTGCTCCAGAGCTATCAAGTGGCGGCCTTCTCGGAGCGCCAGGCCGCCCGACAGGCCGCACTGGAGCAGGAGCAGGAAGCGCAGACGGCGGCGCGCGACCTTGAGGAAGAGTTGCTGGGATCGGATTGGGACCCGCTGCGCGACCCGCTCGCCGCGCAGGCCTTGGGCGCGGGCGCGAGTGGCATGACTGTCGGTGTCACCTGCACCGACGACGAGAAAGCACAAGACAGCGATAAGGACGGTCTGTCCGATTGCCAGGAGCGACAGTACCAGACCGACCCGAAACGACCCGATACTGATAGCGACGGTTTGTGGGACAGTTGGGAGGTGCTGCGCCTGGGCACCGAGCCAGCCCTTGCCGACACCGATGGCGACGGCATCCTCGATGGGGCCGAGGTGAGCGGCTTTGATTTTGGCGGACAACACTGGTACCTCGACCCCAACTCGGTGGATACGAACAACGACGGCCGGCCAGACACCCTTGAATGTCCGGGCCTGGGGACAACCTCTCAGACTTGCCCCGACGCTGACCGGGACAGCACGCCAGACCTGTTCGACCGCGACGATGACGGCGACGGCGTCCCCGACCGGATTGATGCGGCCCCCACTGCCGTCGTGGGCAGTCCGACGGCTCCCTTCAACCGCGAGCGTCCCTTCGAGCTGGTAGTCAACGGGCTGAACGCCAACTATCCCGTTTTGATTGACCTGCAACTCCGTCCGGTCATCACCGATCACCTGACCTACGCGCTCAACGTGTTGGACTGGCCCAGCGGCGATGAAGACGGCCAGGTGCAGCGCCGGCGAGGCAACGATTCGAAGTTCGCCGACTATATGAGCGCGCAGGACGCGGCCAACGACCCGCGCAGCGCCAACGGCGACACGCGCCTCATTCCCATGCTCGAAGTGGAACTCGCGGGCAGCGAGCTCCCCCTGCCGCTGACGACGACGCTGCGCACCCGCGTGCAGGTTGAGGGCGTGGATGCCTCCTGGCCTGTCAGCACGACGCCGCCGGTCTTGACCACCTGGCTTTCGGCCACCGTGGACCTGTCGCAGGTGGGCAACGCCACGCGGTTGAGCTTCCAACTCCAGGGAACATCGCCGGTCACCGCCGAGATTTACACCGGCACGTGCAGCGGCGGCGTGCTCGACGTTTCGCTGGGTCAGGTCTCGAACGGGCAAACGCGGGACATTTCCAACCGCAACCTGCTGACGCTGGCCGACGGCAGGCACGTCCTGGTGCTCAAGGCGGCTGGCCACACCGCCGCCTGCGCCACCATCGCCGACGTGCCCAACGGCCCCTATACGGACAGGATGATTGACGCCGGGCCGCTGCGGGCCTACGGCGCTTCGGCGCGCGATCTGGGAGATGGCCGCGTGGCGCTCCTCGTCCCGCTCAACGTCGTTGCTGACGAGACCGGCGGGGGGCGGGCGGCTTTTGGCGCGCGTGTCCCCTACACGCCGCACGGGACGAGCCTGGGGGAGGCGCAAAAGGTGCGCGTCGTCTGGCTCGTCCAGATGCTCGCCGACTATTGCCGCCCCATGCCCCCCGGCTCGACCGAGACTTCCGAAACCTGGTGCCAGCACAGGGAGAGCTGGCTGCTGGACAACACCCAGATCGTCCACACCTACTACGATGACTGGTACCTCACCGGGCTGACGGTGCGCGAAGACCACGGCACAGACGTGGCGATTGCCTGGGAAGACCCGGCTGCCGAAAGCCCGCAGAACCGCCAGTACGACGACTGGCTGTGGTTGATGGCGCTGGGCCTGGAGCAGACCTATCTGACCGGCCGCGATCAGAACAAGAACAATCGGCGCGACATCGGCGTGGTCACCTATGCGGAGGGCCGTCAGGTGGCCGACACGAGCATTGCTGGCCGTTTCGACGCGCCGCTGGCGCCCACCATCACCATCACCGACCGGCTGGGCGTGCCGCTCACCGCCACGCTGCAAGTGGCCACCTTTTCCTACCCGCAACAGGATTACGTCGCCTACGTGATGATGACGGAAACGGTCAAGATTCTGGGCGACAACTTTACCGCCTACAAGGACCAGGGCGCCGACGCGCCGACGCTGCTGTTCCTCCGCGATGAGCGTTACCGCGTCGCCGAGTTGGGCATGGGCAACGAAGTGACCATCTTCGGCGCGCGGGTGACCTTCAACCTGGGAGGCCGACCGGTGGAAACGCTGGCCAGCCTCAGTTGGGCGCCCTACCGTTACAAGGACGGGCGCTGGCAGGCGTACCCCCTGGCCGAATACTGGGACAAGATGTATGCGCGCTTCACCAGCCGCTTCCTGGAGGACCCCAGGTTGCCAGCAGACTGGCGCAAAGACGTCCAGGTGGGCCAGGTCACGCTGGCCCAGTCCTATTACCTCTCGATGATGCAGGGTCGGGTGGGCCTGGTGGCCGTAGGTGACCAGGCTCTGCCATCCGGTGCGCCGCCGACGGACACAGAGGTAACACAAAAAGTCGAAGACGCGCTCGATGCAACCGGTGATGTGTTTGCTGCCATCAACGATAACCTTTCCGAACCCCTGGTTGAGTGGTTGGCCCCCAGATTGCCGGGCGCCACCTTGCCTCCGGGCGTGACGCCTCAGACTCTGTCCTTGAAAGCGATCGGTGAGAGTATTCGGCAGGGTTTTTCCGACAAAATTGCGGCCATCAAAGCGCTCAAGAGGGCGACCTGGGGGGAGCGGGCGAAATTCGCGGGCACTGCTGCCATAGTCATCGGCACTGTAGCGGCTCTCTCCCTGGGCATAGCCAGTGCTGTGACCTCGGGTCAAACCCAATATATTCTCTCGGTCGTGGGGGGCGCGATCTCATCGGTGTTAGCAGTTGTCTCGCTCGTCAAGGCGTATCGCGCGGCCAGCGCCGCTGGCTGGCTCAGAGGGATGAACCTGGCGGCGAACCAAATTTCCAAAGCTGCCAAGATTGTCGGTATCATCGGCACGGTCATTGCTGCCGGCGTGGCGATTGGCGTCATGATCGCCACCCTCGTCATGGGACCCCATACGACCGAGGCGGTTCTCACGGCGATAGCCGTAGCGATCGGCGCGATCATTGCCGCCGTAGTCTTGTTTGCCATCTCGCTGATTCCTGTAGTGGGACAATTGATCGTCGCCATCATTGGCGCGATTGATGCCCTGGTGGCCCTGGTGTGCGCTGCGGCCGGTTGGGAAGGGAAATATGCCGACGCTTTCTGCGGCGGCATTTCGGGGTTGATGGCATCATACTTTACGCCCTACGGCTATAACGTGATGGTGGACATTGCCGAAGAAGGCCGATTTCAATTTGCCAACCCGTTCGACTATACTTTTCTCCATCCCGAACAGGGCCTCGCCGTCGGCAATAAACTCGAGTTCACCGCCACGATAACCAATACGATTCAATTCACGACCTTCCCGCCCGATTGGAAAGCACTGGCCTGGTTCTGGCAGTGGAATGAAGCGGCGCTGCGCTTATCCGCCTTTGCGTATCGCTGGCAGAGCGAACCCCAGGACATTCACCAGACGGTTGGTTTCGGCTCGCAGTATAGCGCCTGGACGGGCGGCGAATGGACTAAGCGCTTTCCGTTCCTGACCCACAACCTCTATGCCCTTTTTTTCCCAACAGGCGATAACGCCCCGTTGAACCAGGCCGGCATCAATCAGCCGCTGCAGTTGTTCCTGGCCGAAGGCTATG
Source organism: Anaerolineae bacterium (assembly GCA_034434315.1). Taxonomy (GTDB): domain Bacteria; phylum Chloroflexota; class Anaerolineae; order B4-G1; family SLSP01; genus DAOTZR01. Next base: position 12,091 of record DAOTZR010000166.1, on the reverse strand, counting down.
CCCTGCCGGCGCAGGAATGCATTCTCGTTCCCATATTTACCCTGCTGTTTGGCCCCTTGTTGCCTGTCTGCTGGGTGCGCGCCGATAAAGGCACCAATCACACCGACCTGGGAAAGATGTTTGCCTTCGACGTCTTTCCGGCGACGCTGGACGAGTTCTACCAGACCACGCCCAAGAATGGCGGCTATAGCCTGGCCTGGGGGCAGGCCGGGAATGTGACCTTCCCCCTTCAGAAAGACTTGGACGGCGATGGCCTGCTCGGCGCATTCGACGGCGGCGCGGACCCGGACGACAGCAAGTGGGACACCGATGGCGATGGCCTTTCCGACCTGTACGAGTCGCAGCGCCGCAGCGACCCGGCGCGGTTCGACAGCGACGGCGACGGGTTGGACGACGCCGAGGAGACCCGCCTGGGCACCGATCCCACCCGCCAGGACACCGACAGCGATGGGCTGACGGATAAAGAAGAGGTGGACGGCTGGGAATTTGTGTATGCCTTTGATGCGGGAGGCAACCAGCTCCGCACCTGGGTCACTTCCGACCCGCTCGACCCCGACACCGACAGCGACGGATTGCCGGATTTCAAGGAGCATGCGTTCGGCCTCAACCCGCGCGTGGTCTCGGATCCGAACGTACTGGGGCTGGAGGCAAAGGTGACGGAGACCGGCGTCGCGCACAACCCGAACGATCTCGTCGTCCGCGGGGGCGACACCCTGCGCTACACGGCCACCGTCGAAAACAAACTGGACAGCCGCTTTGCCCAGGGACTGTTCTCGCTCAACAGTTCAGTCCCATCTGTGCTTGACGCATCCCGCGTGTCGCCCGCCCAATTTGTCTTAGACCCGCACCAACAGGCGACCCTGTCCGGCACAGTGACTGTGTCCACCATGTCCGCCTCACAATCGGTCAGTCTGACCCAGGTAGCCGGCGCGCTCATCACCGACTGGCGCGAACAGTCCAACTTTGCCGAGATGTGGTTGCGCCTGGAAGAAAGCGCCGCCGCCACGCAGTTCGTAGACCATTCCGGCAGCCTGCCGCCGCGCAATGCTTCTTGCTCTGGTTCTACCTGCCCGACCAGCGGTGTTCCCGGCTACCTGGGCAATGGCGTGCGCTTTGACGGCACGAATGATTACCTGGTCGTTCAAGATTCGCCCGGCTTTGACTTTGGCCGTGGCGGGCTGACGATTGCGATGTGGGTCAAAAAGACGGACAATGACACCGGTACTCTGTTGCACTGGAGGAGCCAGGGAGAAGGAGGAAGTAATTACCTGAAGGTAGACATAGACGACACGACGCTCAGGGTTGGGCTGTGGATAAATTGGTTGGGTGGGCTGGTGATCCCCAACGGCGGCACGGTCGGATTGAACGAGTGGCATCACGTGGCCGTCGTCCGCGACGGCGCCGGCAACTGGACCACCTACATAGACGGGATGCCACGCGGCTCTGGCTGGAGCGACGCTGATCTGAACCAGATCCTCCCCGGCACGCCCATCTGGCTCGGTGCGGAGAACAACGGTTGGGGCAATCCCATTACCGCGTTCGGCGGCTCGATGGACGAGGTGTACATCTACCGGCGTGCGCTGACGCCGGAAGATGTGGCCATCCTTTACAGCCGACCCGTTTTGCGATTGCAGATGGAGGGGCCGTACATTTACGCCGATTCGTCGGGCTTTAACAACTCGGCCATTTGCTCCAACCCCCTTTGCCCGACCGCACCTGGGATTTCCGGCAACGCAGCCAGCTTTGATGGGAAAGACTACCTGGTCGTCCCATCCAGGCCCAGTCTGAACCTGAGCAACGGCAAGTTCACCATCGCGGCATGGGTGTATCCCGCGACCACAGGCGATGGTTCGTACGACAATCACGTGCAAGGCATCTGGGGGCAGTACGATGGCGCTTCAGATACCAGTTCCGGGACAGACGCCATGTTCTCTCTGCCTACGCTGTTCAGGATAGATCGCACGCTTCGTTTCGGCTTTGGCGACGGCCTTAGTTGGAAGCGCTGCGATTTCTCCAATGTGTTGACCTTGAATAACTGGAACCACGTTGTCGTCACCTACGATGCCAGCCAGGCATCGCTCTATGTGAACGGCGCGCTGGCCGGAAACTGCGGCATAACCGGTGTGCCGCGCATCGGCGATTTCTATGTGGGCCGCGTCAGCGCCAAAGGCTCGGTCTACATCCGGGACTTTGTCTGCAAGGATGAAGGCGACGGCTCGGGCACGGCCGAAGTCTGCATGGCGTGGAATGAAACTGACGAAAACTCTACCTGGGGGAGATGGGACGTCGTAGATGATGACAAAGGTAAAGGCATCACATACACCATTAACATACGACGCTACTTTGATTCTAATGGACGCGGCAAGTTAGAAATGTGGGAGGATGACAGCGGTACCCGTTGTGGCGGCCAGCCGGATGACGGTGACAACGGGTTGGGGACCTGGACTTTTGATTGGACCACACCCACCAGGCAAACCATGGATCTTGGCTATAGTGGCGATGGTTACGGTACAGTGCATTTAGGCACCGATTCGGAGCCTGCTATCTTCAATCCCTCCATCCCCTTCCGCGGCCGGCTGGATGAACTGATCATCTACAAGCGTCCGCTGGATGCCGCCGAGGTCAATGAATTGTATCTCTCGGCGTTCACCGCGCTCCACCTGCGGCTGGACGACGCCCCCGGCACGAACAGCCTGGAAAACGCCGTGGACCTGAGCAAGCGGAGCAACGCCACCTGTTCCGGCTCTACCTGTCCCACCACTGGCATCAGTGGGCGCATGAACCAGGCCGCGCTGTTCGACGGGGTAGACGATGCGCTCGTCACATCACTCAGACTGGAGCAATCCAGTGAGCCGGCAGCATCCAGAGGCACTACGCTAATGGCCTGGGTTTATCCCCTCAGCACCAGCTCCGGGTTTCACCAGGTGCTCAGCAGCGACAATGGTGGTTACGACTGGTCGCTGCTGCGCATAGGCGACCGCTGGGCCGTGTTCGATGGTACGGATACGAATGCCCTGGTGACCAGTGCAAGTGTGGATGTGAACCGCTGGCAGCACATCGCCGTGGTGTTCTGGCCCGATTGGGGCACGTTTTTCTACAAGAACGGGATTCGCATTGACCATTGGGGCACGCTCAGTTATGATAGCAGCACCAACCCGGTTGCGGTGGGGCGTAACCCCCGCGGCGGCGAATACTTTGACGGCCGCATAGACGATGTGCGCATTTTTAACCGCGTCTTGAGCGACGCCGATATCCAGCGGATGTTCAAGGCCGCGCCCGTCTTTCAGATGCACCTGGATGACCCACGCAACGCCGCTACTTTCGCCGATGACGCCAACGGCAACAACGGCACGTGCAATGGGAATGCCTGTCCCATGCTCGGCGAGGCGGTCCGCGGCCAGATCGGCACCGCCGCCGGATTCGACGGCGTGAACGATGCCATCACCGTACCCGACGCCAACACGCTCGACCTGCCTCAGTTCACCGTCAGCGCATGGGTTATGCCCACAGCCATTAGGCCGGTCGCGCAGACGCTGGTGGGCAAGGGCAACAACTACAACCTCTCGATCAGCCCGGGCGGCATGACGGCGACGTTATCGTTTCAGGCCCCTTGCGGCACGTGGCGAACCGTCGCCGCTCAGGCGCCGCTGATGCAGAACCAGTGGAATCACGTCATGGCGACTTATGACGGGACGAAGGCCCGGCTGTACGTCAACGGCTACGAGCAAGGTCGCCTGAACGTCAGCGGCTCGGCGTGCGTGAACGCTCAACCGCTGCGCCTTGGCAGTGGCTTTGCGGGTCGGTTGGACGAGGTGACGCTCTACGACTACGCCCTGTCGCCATTCGAGGTGCGCGACGTTTTCTTCTACCAGGGCAAATGGGTCGAATCCCGCTACAGCCACAATATCCTGGTGGATAACGACTGGCCGTTTTCTACGTTGCGTTCGTACAACGCTGCGTTCCCCTACCTGCAGAACCGAGACATGGTGGTGCACGTCGAAGCGCGCGAGTCCACCTCGTCCGTCGCCGGGGTTGAGCTGGGCGTAAAGAAAGACGGGCAGGCCAGTTACACGTGGACGGCGGCCCCGCCCTGCCTGGACGCTGCAGGCGACATGGCCTATTGCCCCACCTTTACGCCCTCTGGCGATGGGCGTTACCTGCTCCAGACCCGCGCTACCGATGCCGTCGCGCATACCGAAACACCCACACGCACTTACGCCCTCTACGTGGACAGCACGCCGCCCCAGGTGGGCTTTGATTTTGCCCCCTGGTACCAGGAGCCTGCAGCCCGGCATCCTGGTCAACGGGACACTTGGCTTGTTCACCTGAGCGGGACGATTGCCGACCCGCCTCTCCCCGGCGGCTATGCGGGCAGCGGCGTATACACCGACTCGGTGCGCGTAACCTTGACCAGCGCTGTCTTTCGCGATCCCCCCGTCCAGCCTGGCGAGCAGGTCGCCGTGGTGAGCGGCAACACGTGGGCTATAGACTATCAAATCTTTGATGCTCAGCCCAGTAAGTGGTACACCGTGACGGTTCGCGCTGAGGATAGACTGGACAACGTGGCTACAGCCGAGCAGGTGATCGGTGTAGATGCGGCTGCGCCCGTTACCAACCTGGAGGTCGGCGTGCCGGCCATGGTGACTGAAACGACCAGTCTGCGCGGCGACGCCACCGATCTGCCCGTCTCCGTCGCCGTGACGTGGACGGTGGGAAGCGGCGCGGGCGAAACGGGGGTGACCATCTCTTGCGGACAAACCCTCACGCAAGAGATCACGTACTTCACCGCCCTCTATACCCAGCCGACCCAGGACGCCTGGAGCGACCTGGTTAACTATGGCACCCCCTGCCACATCGTCATCACGAACACGGCCGGCACCAGCGTGGTCACCGGCACCGCACAGGTTTGCGGTGTACCGGTACTGAGTTGGACCCCCAGCGCCGGCTACAGTACAACGCTGACCTTGAACACGATGGTGTATGCCTGCCGCCAGTCCTGGACGCCGCGCAGCACCGTGTGCCAGGTGCAGACCGGATTTGTCCCCAATACACCCGGCTCGCCCTACATCAACGACCAGCTCCTGCCTGGCATGCTGCTCCATGTCCCATTTGAGGACCAGCCGGACGTCAACGGCACACTGCGTTTTCAGGACGTAGGCCCGCAACGGCTGACAGGCAATTGCCAGGGCACGTCTTGCCCTTCTACAGGCATGACCGGACACATCGGCTACGCCGTGCGTTTTGACGGCCAGGACGATTCGGTGAGCTTTGACACGGCAAATACCTTGACGACGACAACCATCACGGCCTGGGTGTACCGCACGGGCGCAACCGGTACTCGTGAGACTCTGGTCTCCTACGGAGAAGGGGAAACCTGCGGCGCGGTGCTCTCGCTCAACGAAAATGGCAGGAGCCAGCGTCCGCGCTTTGCCGTCAACATCAGCGGCGTGTGGCAATCGGTCCAGGCCGTCCAGCCGATCTGGACCGATGTCTGGGCGCATCTGGTCGGTACGTATGACGGGCAAACCCTGCGCCTGTATCTCGATGGGGTGGAGCTGGCCAGCGTTTCGGCTCCAGGCACGATGCAGCCATGTAGTGGCAGGATCGCCATGGGTGGCCGTGTATCGTCGCCCGGAAATTTCTTCCCCGGTTTGATTGACGAAGTCCACGTCCTGGATCACGCGCTTTCGGCGGACGAGGTCAAAGCATTGTATCGGGGTAGCGGGCCGCTGCTGGCGTTGCCATTGGATGCGGAATTTGCCACAGGCGGTTCCATGCCAGAGGACATATCCGGATGGATGCCATGGGCGATGCTCAATACCGGCGCCGACGATGCTCTCAACAAAGCCGTCCCCGGCGCAGTCGGCCCGCACGCGCTTGAATTCGATGGGGTGGATGATCACATCCAGGTGTATGGAGTTGACCTGGTTAATGCATCCTTTACGGCTGCATTTTGGGCCAGACGCGATAGCATCGGGCAATATGACCTGGCGCTCTCGCAGGGCAGTAGCACCCCGCATCAGGGCCTCCAGCTTGGCTTCCGCAACAACAACCGGTTTACCTGCGCCTTTTACGCTGATGACCTCGACACCCCTGCTTCTTACACCGATACCGGCTGGCATCACTGGGCCTGTACCTACGATGCCGCCAGCGGAACCCGCACCCTCTACCGGGACGGGGTTCGGGTGGCCCAGGATACGGCGGACGCGGCGTATCAGGGAACTGGTCCCCTGTACATCGGCATGTGGGTTGATGGGAGACATGCGTATGATGGCGCGCTGGACGACGTGCGCATCTATCCGCGTGCGCTCTCGGCGCTCGAAATCCAGGCACTGGCTGCCGGCGGCTGGCGGACGGCCGCGCTGCCCGAAGGAACTGGCAACGGCGTAGTGTGGACTGCACAACCTCCGTCTGGCCTCGAAGGCTCGTATCGCTTCGATATACGTAGCGAGGACTGTACTGGCCTGATAGATACCTCCATCCACAGCCAGGGCGCCTGGCGCGGCGAAGTGGACACGCTGGCCCCGCGTGTGACCATCACGCGCACGCCGGTCAACGGCAAACTGCGCTACACCGCCACCGCCGAGGACTATAACCTGGTCGAGGAGGGCTTTTCTTCCCCGTGCGGCCTGGGCGTGTTCACCACGCGCGAGCCGTTCGAGTCGCCCTGGTACGTGGCGCTGACGGGGCAAAGGCCGAACGGCAACGAGCGGCTCTATCGCCTGACCGCCACCTGCGACCTGGCGCTGCCCCCTTCGCTGATGGAGGTCGGGGCTTACAACACGCCCGGCCTGGCGCAGGGCGTGGCCCTTTCCGGACATTATGCCTACGTGGCCGATGGGGCAAATGGACTGCAGGTGGTGGACATCTCGAACCCGCAGCAGCCGCGCCTGGCGGGTGTTTATGCGCTCTCTTGGCCGGCGCTGGCCGTGGATGTGGCCGTCGCTGGGGAGTATGCCTACCTGGTGGTGGACGACCCGTCCGGCGATCAGCTGGTCGTGCTCAACGTTTCGGACCCCATCCACCCGCAATACGCTGGCGTCTATGCCGCCGCGGGGACAGACCTGGCGCATGGGGTTACCATCGGCGGTGATAGCGGCTACCTGCATGTACCGGCTCAAATCCATGGGATCTGGGGTGTATTGATCCTTACCGCCGCCGTCCCCCCTGCTTATGTCAGTCACGTTCCCATGTTCGGACAGCCGCGTGGCGTCGCCGCTGTGGGGGACCGGCTTTACGTGACCGAAGACAAGAACGTGGAAACTGACGATACCCTTTATATCCTCCAGATGCCCGAGGCGAGCTGGCTGGGAAGGTACACGCTTCCGGCCAGGGGCTGGGACATCGCCATTGCTGACACCACCATTTACGTGGCTGACGATGCGGCTGGACTGCTCTTGATTGACGCCTCCGATCCGGAGATGCCCACGCTGGCAGCAGCGCTGGATACACCGGGACTGACGCGCGCTGTGGTCATCTCCGGGACGTATGCCCTGGTGGCCGATGGCGGGCGCGGTCTTCAGATGATTGACATCTCCATCCCCACTGCCCCGCAGTCGGTGGGCGCGCTGGACACGCCCGGTTACGCCATGGACCTGGCCCTTGCCGATGGTTACGCTTACGTAGCCGACGCCAGCATGGGCCTGCGGGGGGTGAGCCTGCAACCTGCCCCAACCGAACGGGTAACCGCTTGCGATGCGGCCGGTCATTGCGTCATCAAACAGCTTATGCCGGATGAGGTTACAGGGGTCGCCCAGGCCGCTTCTGTTTTGAACGTTCTGAACGTTCCGTCGGTATTGGATAGCCACGCCCCTCTTCCGTTCACCGGCGAGGCCGTTGCCCTTGTCTCCTCGCTGCAGGCGCTGACGGTTACCGTGGATGGCGGCCTCTTCTATACCGCCACCTGGCCCAGCGCCGCGCTCACCCATACGCTCTGGACCACGCCGGACTGGACGCCGACCGAGGGGCCGCATCAGGTGCAGGTGACCGTGACAACCTGGGACGGCGATAGGGCTGTTGAGGTGGCCGACATCATCGTGGATACGCTCCCGCCGGCCATCGGCATTGCCCCCACCGTGTTGACGACCACGCACTATCATCCGCCGCTGTTCGAGGTGACCGGATGGGTCACCGATGCGGCGACCTCTTTGCCGGATGTCGTCTGGCGGGTCGGAAGTGCCGCCTGGCAGCCGGCGGGGGTGGTGGGCAACACCTGGATCGGCGGATGGTATCTGACCGAAACGCCGGATGGGGTGGTCTATACCGTCAGGGCCCAGGCGGCGGACATGGCCGGGCATACGACCCAGACGATGCAGCCCGTTGTTGTAGACATCACGCCGCCTACGCCCGTGACGCTCACCCTGTCCAGCAGTGGCGGCTTGCTGGAGCCCGGCGCGACCGTGCGCGAGCCGGCGCCTGCGTTGACCCTCACCTGGACGGCGGCCAGCGATGGCAGTGGGGTGGGCGGCTATGAGGCGCGCTGGACGGCCCAAACAACGGCGACGCAAGTCAGCGCCGTTACGGCTTATGGCCCGGCTGCGCGCAGTGCTTCGTTCATAGCCGGTGAAGCGCAAAAAGTCTGGACCGACCTCACCAGCCTGGACATCTATGGCAACCGGCGCAGTCAAAGCATCGGCCCGGTTTATGCCGATAGTCCCTTCACGCCGGATTATTTGGACCGGCTCGACCCCGCCAATCCGCTGGGTGTGTATCGCGGTTGGATGGATAGCGGGTGCAGCCAGGTAGGTGTAGACCGACGGGTCAGTTGGAGCGCACTGCCCCAGGCTGGGCTGAGCGCCGGACAGAAATTCTACGCCACGTGGAACTTGGAGGCATTGCGCCTGACCTGGACCGGCGCCAACTGGAACAATGATGGCGACCTGTTCATCTACTTCGACCTCACAGCCGGCGGTGCGACCACTGCCTACAACCCCTACGGCGCCGGCCCCACCATCTACCTGCCCGGCGTCACGCCGACAACGGCGGTCGGCGCGCTGGCCGCCGACTATCTGGTGTGGGTGCAGGATGAGCAGACAGCGACGCTTCTGCGCTGGACCGGAAGCGACTGGACACTCGAAAGCAACCTGGCGCAGAACATGCTGTACCAGTTCAGCGCCATTCTCAACGACGGCCAGACCGACCTCTACTTGCCGTTCAATCTGCTGGGCATCAGCGATCCGGCTACAACCGCATTGGACCTGGTCGCCTTCGCCAGCGACGAGGGCGCTTTGAGCCTGTGGGCGGCAATGCCCAACGGCAACCCGCTCAACAGCCCGCGCATCGTGGACGCCATCAGCAGCGATGCGCTGGCCTTTGCGCTCTCCTATCGCTACCACTGGGACAACCTCGGCGCAGGCGTCTGCCCGAACGGCAGCCTGACGCCCGCCGCGCCGCAGTACACCGACAGCGACCTGCACGCCACGCTGCTGGTCGAGCCGGCCGGCGCGCTACGCGGGATGGATGCCGCGCAGCGTTGGCAGTGGCAAACGCTCGGCAGCGACCCGGCGGACGTCAACTGGCTGCTGGGTATGGACGAGTCGGGCACGTTGGTGGGCGATGGGGTGGTCGTCACGTTCATCCTGCGCGTGCAGAACCGGGGCACGGTCACCGCAACGGGCGCGCTGGGCGACATTTCGTCCTACCAGGCGCTGCGGCTGCCTGGCGGCACGCACCTGCCCGCCGAGCGCCGCGATCATCAGGTGCTGAATCTGGGCAACATCCCGCCCGGCGCTGAGGCTACGCGGACCTTCACCGCCAGGGTGGACCGGGCGACGGCACAAGAATACTACGCCGCCTGCGCCTCGAACCAGCCGGATTACACCTGCGAGCCTTACCGGCAACTGGCGACATTGGAGGCCCGCTTGTACGACGCTGCACACCCGGCTACCGGCCCCGCGCTCGAACACCTGTGGAGCCGTCACGAGGCCGACGCCCGGCCGCCCGAATTCGTGGGCATCCAGCAGCCCGGATATGTCATCGCGGCGCAGGACAACCGGCTGGTCGGCTACGCTTACGATGCTTCGGGCGTGCCAACGATTACGTTGATGATCATCGGCCCGACGTTCCCCCCGGTACGGCGCGTCTGTCTCGACGCCACTCCCTACGACGGGCAATGGAGCTGCGCCTGGAATACGTCCGGCGTAGCCGACGGCACGACGTACGGCATCAGTGTTCAGGCTACCGACGCCTTCGGTCAGGCCAGCGCATGGACTCAACCCCGTGCCTTTGTTGTGGACCATCGCCCTCCCACCGTCACACTCGACCTGGCTGCCAGCCATCTCGATATAAGCAACATCGTTGGATCGAGCGACTATCCGCTGTACGGCACTATCACCGACACTTACGGGGTGGGCAGCCTCACCGTGTGTGTAGAGGGACGGTGCGATCCGGCACAACTGAGGCCGAATGGGGGCGATGGGCTTCATCTGTACGACGATGAGCCGGCTACGCCCATTGCCATCAATGGCGGAACAGCGTGCAACGGCGGCAGCCCTATCGTCCGCACGTTTACCGTCACCGAAAGCTTTGTGTTGGATAGCGTCACCATCGGGTTGGATATCGAACACGCCCGCCGGGACGATGTGCAGGCCGAGTTGATCTCTCCTGTCGGTACGCGCGTCCGTTTGCTTTATCACGGCGGCATCACCGGCGCGGAGCGGGCCAGCTATGATGTTCTTCTGGATGACGCGGCCTCTAGCGCCTTTGGGGCTGGCGATGGCGATGATCCAACAGCAAGCTACTATAACCGCCTCGCACGACCCTACCAGCCGTTACGGACTTTTTATGGCGAAAATGCCGCGGGAACCTGGACGCTTGCGCTCTGCGATCTGATCCCGGCGAGTGGCGACGGGCAGTATCACCGCGGTCAGTTGCGGCTTCAGCCGCGTGAGACAGCGGCCCGTTCCGCGGACTGGACATTCACAGTGCACAACGGCCGACCGATGGACTGGGTCACGCAGACCGTGTCGCTCTATGGTACGGACATGGTTGGTAACCGGATGACCGCCCCGTTGGCTTTCGAGGTCATGGTGGACAACGTGGCCCCGGTGATCACAACGACGCACCTGGCGCACCTGCCTGGGTTGAACATGAACATAGAAGCTCTGTCCGGGACCGTCAGCGATGGCGGTGGCGTGGCCGGCATGTTCGTTACCGTCTGGTCACCCGAAGGCGTCTATCAGGACGTTGCTACGGTAAACGGAACCTCGTGGCGTTATGTTCTGCATCCGCTCTCGATTAGCACATACCGCCTCCAGGTCACGGCCATTGATCTGGCGGGCAATGTCGCTACGACCGAAATCTTTGACGTGCAGATCAGGCCCGTTACGCCCGTTTACCTGCCTTTTGTCATCCATGAATATGTATCCGCTCCGGACCTGGTCGTTCAGGACCTAATCGCGACGTCCCATAACGTTCAGGTCGTAATTGCCAATGCCGGTGAGATTCCTATCGAGAACGAGTTTTGGGTGGATATCTACATTGCCCCTCGTGTAGCGCCGACACAGGTTAACCAGACGTGGGAGCGCTTAGGCAATCAGGGACTGGTTTGGGGCGTCACCGCTCAGGCGCTGCCGGCGCTTGGGCCAGGTGGTGTGCTCACCCTTACCGTGGGCGATGCCTTTTATCGGCCTGACTTTAGTTCGGTTTCCTGGCCGCTGGCAGTGGGTACACCGGTCTATATCCAGGTGGACTCGTTCAATCGGGATACGGACTATGGCGCGGTGTTGGAAATCCACGAGATCAAGGGGGAAAGTTACAACAACATCAAAGAGACGCAAGTGGTGGAAGCCACGGAAACGGCCAGGCCAACTTCGGCCGTGGAACGCTGGCCTTTGCGGTCTGACAGGTTACCGCATCGCAGCCTTCCGCGGGTTATAGACCTGCAGAAAGAGCCGTGGTTTTTCAAATGAGCCGGACCTTTTGACCGGGGATCAGGCTATCAGGTTGTCGCTTTGCACAGAATTGACCCTGCGCCAAAAACAGGGTCAATTCTGCTGTTACGCAAGTGCGCCCTGCAGGTTTGACAATTTCCCCGAAACAGGTATACCATCCTTCAGGATGTTTTGATTCTTGAGAGGAGGCCAACCATGTT
>DAOTZR010000165.1:0-39392 GCA_034434315.1 Anaerolineae bacterium | reverse complement strand
CGTGGACGGCGCGGCTTCTCCAGGAAAACAGGCAACTTACCAATCGGGGTCGCTCTAAGCGCCTCCAGCGAAGAAATCGCCAGCGTCTCTGTTTCATGGGGTGGGAAGGTCGGCTCGCCGACCAGAGGGTGTTGCTAAGAGCGTGCATCCTTTTCGTTCATTGGATGGGAAGGCTGGCCGCGCCAGCCAGAGGGAGTTCATTCTGACTTCAGGACCTTAAGCCTGAGATTATAGTTAAGGTCCTGCAATTGGTTCAAATCCAACCGGCAATCCCAGCCACCAGACCAGGGCCGGGAGCAGCAGGCTGAGGCCCAGGATAGCCCAGTCCAGAGGCCGCATGTGCAGGGAACGCCAGGAACTGCGCCGGGCCTGGGCACGCAGCCCGCGCGCGGTCAGGGCCAGGGCCACCTGATCGCTGAGCCGCAGGGTACCGATGATCACGGCGATCAGGGCCGGCAGGTAGTCGCGCAGACGCTGGAGCCAATTCCCTCGCGGAAGCCAGCCCCGCGCGGCCTGGGCTTCGCGCACACTTTCCGCCAGGCCGTAAAGGGCCGGGATAAACCGCAGGGTAAGGCTCAGGGTAAGCCCCCAGGTATAGGGCAGGCCCAGACTGGTCAGGGCCAGGATGAGATCGCGTTGCTCGGTGACAAACAACAACAAGCCCGTAAGGAACATCATGGTGAGGGTGCGGATGGCCAGCACCAGGGCACTGCTCACCCCGCCCGCCGTGATGGTCAAGGGACCCAGGCTCAGCCAGATTGAGCCGGATGGTGCGAACAGGGTCTGCAAGATGAGGATGAAAGCGATCAGCAAGCGGACCTGTTGCCACAGCCAGAGCAACGCGCGCTGCGGAATGCGCGCACTGAGCAGCAGCACCCAGACACTGATCAGGAAAAAGAGCTGCCACCACCAGGTGTGAATGGCAAACGTGAGCAGCCCTCCCCAAAGCACCAGCCAGAGTTTCACACGAGGGTCCAGGGTGTGAAGCCACGAACGGCCCGGCTGATACAGGTCAAAGCGGTAGCTCATGGCCCCCCTCGCGCAGCATCCCTGGCAAGATTTGTTCCGGTGCGCCTTCCGCCACGACCTGCCCACCAGCCATCAGCACCACGCGATCGGCCAGAGCAGCCAGGTCCATATCGTGGGTGACCAGAACGATGGTCACGCCTGCCGCCCGGCGTTCGGCCAGCCACCCCATAAACTGCTGCAGTCCCTGCCCGTCCAGGCCCACGGTAGGTTCGTCCAGGACCAGGATCGGGGTTTCCAAAGCCGCCAATGAGGCCAGCGTCACGCTGCGCTGCTGGCCGTAACTCAGAACCGCAGGCGGCCAATCGGCCACCTGTTCCAGGCCAAAGCGCTCCAGGACCTGCATCACGCGCCCGGCCACGTCCGGAAAACCCAGTTGACGCAAGCCATAGGCGATTTCGTCGCGCACGGTAGCTGCAAAAATCTGCTGTTCCGGACGCTGGAACAGGAAACCCACCTCGCGCGCCAATTCGCCAACCGGACGCATCCCCACCATCCGCTCCTGCACCCAGACGCTGCCGGCCTGGGGCCGGGCCAGGCCGATAAAATGCCGGATCAAGGTGGATTTGCCCGCGCCATTCGCGCCGACCAGGGCCACACACTCGCCAGCATGGACGCTCAGGCTTACATCGCGCAGCACAGGCAGCCCTTCGGGATAGGCAAAGCGCACCTGCCGCAGCTCCAAAGCCACCGGAACACCCGCCGACGAGCGCCGCGGCACCCATCCCGCGACCTGGGTGCAGGACCAGAGCACCCCCGCCGAACGTAAATGCATTTCCAGCTCATCGAAAGGCAATTCCTCCAACACGCCCGCATTGAGCCAGGCCGAGCGGCCCGTAAGGCGCGCGACGCGCCGGTCATGCGTCATCAACACCAGGGTGAGGCCTTCTTCGCGCAAAAGCTGCAGAGAACGCAGCACTTCCGCCTGACCGGCGGGGTCCAGGCCTCCCAGGGCCTCATCCAGGATGAGGACGCGCGGGCGCATGGCCCACAGGGTCGCCAGGGCCAGGCGTTTTTGCTGCCCGCCCGAAAGCGTCCAGGGGGCGCGCTGCCGATAGGGGAGCAATTCGAAGCGGCGGAGCGCCTCGTAAACCCGCGGAGCGATGGCGGGAGCTGGAATCCCCAGCGCCTCCAGCCCCCAGGCTACCTCATCCTCCACCGAACAGGTGAATAGTTGCGCTGCCGGGTCTTGGAACAGCAGGCCCAATGTGGCCGGGGAAAGTTCACCCTGTTGCGGATCTTCACCCGCAACGACAATATGGCCGCGAAAGACGCCGCCGGTATAAGCTGGCGCCAGCCCGGCCAGGAGCAGGCCCAACGTGCTTTTGCCACTGCCGCTGGCCCCCCACAGAGCCAGAGCCCCTCCGGCCTCCAGCTCCAGCGACACGTCCCGCAACACCTCCTCCGCTGCAGCCGCGGGGAACAGGGGCGGATAGGCAAAACCCACGTGATCAACCCGAATCATCCGAACCTCAAAAACCAAACGGAGGGGATTGCCCCCTCCGTTTTGCATTTACGCGGCGAAGCGCTTGATCGGAGGATAGGCCTTGAGCACGGCCAGATAGAGGGGAATCCCCAGCAGGTTGCCGCTAAAAGCCTGCATCGCGTTGGCCGGCACCTCACTCAAAGCAGCCGGGCCGACCAGAATCAGGCCGGCGATCAGATATCCGCCCGCAACGATGGCGATGTTGACGACCGTCAGTACCACGACCTGCTTCCCGCTGAGGGAACCACGAGCAGCCAGGCGCCCCAGGACGTAGCCCTGCAGGCCATGAATGATCAGCGAGAAAGGCGCCCACATGCCATAACCACTGCTCAAGTCGGCCAGGGCCGTACCCAATCCCCCCGCGACGGCGCCCACGGCAGGGCCAAAAGCCAGGGCCGTGAACACAACGCCAACATCCCCCAGATGGACGTACCCGCGCGTCGGCGTCGGCACCTGCACCAGGCGGGTGAGGACGAACACCAGCGCCGCCATCAGGGCGTTCAAGGTCAACATCCGCACGTTCAAACGATTCTGCTGCATACTTCCTCCCTTAGTTAAAATAGGCTGCGGCGGCTATCATAACACAAGGCGAGGCGACGTCAACAAGCCTCAGGTTACAGGCAGATGTCCCGGTCAATGACCCTTGACCCTGAGCCAAAAGCCGTTACAATGTGCAGGCATACGTTGCATTATGGAAGAAGCAGGAGTATCTGACGTGGAGTACCACATCTGGACGATTGGTTGCCAAATGAACCTCGCCGACTCGCAGCGTGTAGCGGCGGGGCTGGAACGCCTGGGCTACCGCCCCACCTCCCAGGCGGATCGGGCCGATATTGTGATTCTGAATACTTGCGTGGTCCGGCAACAGGCAGAGGATAAAGTGCTGGGACGTATCGAACAACTGCGGTCCCTGAAGGAGCGCAAGCCGGAGATGCTGCTCGTGGTTATGGGATGCCTGTATCGCGAGCGCGACCTGCCCGCGCTCCAGGCGCGCTATCCCTGGGTAGATCTATTCCTTCCGCCCTCGGATGCTACCGGTCTATGGCTGGCTTTGAGCGAGCGCGGCACGCTGGATGAAGTGCAGGCTTTAATGGCTGATGCGGAACAGCGGCACCGGGGCCTGCCCGCGCCCGATGTGCTGCCGGAATCGGAGCAGGGGAAGGTGGTCAGCGCCTACATTCCGATTGTCCTGGGCTGCTCTCACGCCTGCACCTACTGCGTCATCCCCTATCGCCGCGGGCCGGAACGCAGCCGACCGCTGGCGGCTATCGTGGCCGAAGCCGAGACCATGGTCGCCCGTGGGGTGCGTGAAATCACCCTGTTAGGGCAGATTGTGGACCGCTATGGCTATGACCTGCCGGAATTCCAGGACGCTACGGAGACGCCCCTGGTTACCCTGCTCCGCCGCCTCCATGAGCTGGACGGGCTGGTCCGCCTGCGCTTTCTGACCAGTCACCCCAACTGGATGCGCGAGGATTTGCTGGAGGCCGTGGCCACACTCCCCAAAGTCTGCGAGCACTTTGAGCTGCCCATCCAGGCCGGGGATGATGAGGTGTTGGCGCGAATGCGTCGGGGCTACACCGTGGCGGATTATCGTCGCATCGTGGAACGCATCCGCGAGCGTATTCCGGGGGCCTCGATCGCTACGGACATCATCGTGGGCTTCCCCGGAGAGACGGCGGAACAGTTCCAGCACACATACGAGCTGCTGGCCGAGCTGCGCCTGGATAAGGCGCACATCGCCCGCTATTCGCCACGGCCCCTGACTGTAGCCACGCGCAAGTTCCAGGATGATGTGGATCCGGAGGAGAAGGAACGCCGACGGGTTGCCCTGGATCAGTTGCAGACGCGCATCCTCACCGAGCTGAACAGCGCCTATCTGGGACAAACGGTCGAGGTGCTGGTCGAGGGCTATCAGGCAAAGCGCGGGCGCTGGTATGGGCGCACCCGCACGGAACGCACGGTTTTCTTTCCCGCGCCGGCAGAGGCTGAGCTGCTGGGGCATCTGGTGCAGACCCGCATCACCTGGACCGGCCCCTGGTCCCTGATCGGCGAGCTGACGGAGTAACCGTAGCGGAAGCGCAGCGATTGGAATCACCTCTTAGGCCTGCGCCGACCGGAAGGGCGCAGTGCCGCCAATTTCAATCGGCGTACAATGGTCCAGGATGATGAACGTTAAAAATTTAATCGGGTAACGGCTGGGTAGCCGAATGGGAGTGGGAGAGCAAGCCCGGCGATGATGCGGTGATTGAAATTACCTCGTTGGGCCTGCGCCGACCGGGTCATGCATCGGCGCAGGCGCCCCGGTTGTAGGGGTATACCCTTTTAATCGGCGACATTGGCCTGTGCGACCAGGCAGGTGTCGGCGATTGCAATCGTCGCCTGGGCCTGCGGCCTACGCCGACCGAGAAGCCGACGTGCTGGGCCTCAGGGGGACTGGCTTCGGCCTCCGGTTGCCCGTCACGCGACGCCGGGCCTTGTTACCCGGTTAAATTGGGCATAATCCTGGGTTACATCGGACTACACAAACGACGGGAGGACAGACCGTGGATATCGGTATCATCGGAGGAGGGTTTGCGGGCCTCAGCGCCGCTTACGATCTGGCCAGGGCCGGACATCAGGTCACCATCTACGAGGCACGGCCCTATCTCGGCGGCCTGGCCGCAGGGTTTAAGGATGAGCGCTGGGACTGGCCTCTGGAGCGTTTCTATCATCACATTTTCGCCAGCGATCGCGCAATCCTGCGTCTGGCGGAGGAGCTGGGTTGGAGCGACCGGGTCTTTTTCCCGGCCCCGATCACATCTATTTACAAGGATGGCAAGCTCTACCCCATCAACAAGCCCTGGTTGCCCGATGGCGCTGAGCGCTGGCCCCTGGGAAAATCTCTGGTGCGCCTGACCGATCTGCTCGCGGCGGCGTTCGGGGTGCTGGGATTCCGTCCCATCCCGCTGGTGGATCGGCTGCGCGTGGGGCTGGTGACCGCTTATCTGCGCTACAATCCGCGCTGGGAGCCGCTGGAGCGCGTGACCGCGGATGCCTGGCTGGCGCGCGCGGTGGGGCAGCGGGCTTATGCCGCGTTCTGGCAGCCTCTGCTGGAGGGGAAATTCGGGCCGTATTATCAGCAGGTCAATCTGGCCTGGTTCTGGGCGCGCATCGTCGCGCGGACGCCGCGCCTGGGCTATTTCCAGGGCGGGTTCCAGGGCTTTCTGGATGCGCTGGCTGACCAGGTCCGCGCCCGCGGGGTCCAGATCCGCCTGGAGACGCATGTGCGCGGGATCCATCCCATGCCGGATGGGCGGCCGCGCCTGGAGTTGCGTAGTGGCGATGTGTTGCATGAGCGCGTGCTGGCGACTTGTTCCCCTCAGATGCTCAAGGAGCGCACGCCGGCCTTGCCGCCCGATTACGCGGCGGATTTGCTCAAGCTCAAGTCCATGGGCGCGGTGGTGCTGGTGCTGGCCCTCAAACAGCCGCTGACGTCGGGGCATTACTGGATCAACATTCCCAAGCGCGAGGGGTTCCCCTTCCTGGCGCTGGTGGAGCATACGAATTACATCACACCTGAGGTTTACGGCGGCGATCATATCGTTTACTGCGGGGATTACCTGGAACCGGGCCATCCTTATTTCGAGCTGGAGCCGGAGGCGCTGCTGGAGCGTTTTATCCCGGCATTGCAGCGCCTGAATCCGGCTTTTGAGCGCGCCTGGATTCGGCGCCTGTGGAAGTTCAGCGAGGTGTACGCGCAACCCGTCCCGCTGGTGAACCATTCGCGCGCCATTCCGCCCATCCAGACGCCCATTCCCAATCTGTATATGGCCAATATGAGTCAGGTCTATCCCTGGGATCGCGGGACCAATTATGCGGTGGCCATCGGGCGCCAGGCGGCCCGGCTTATCCTGACCGGGCAGACGGACTGAGCGCCGGCTAACGGCTGGCGGCGCTACTCGCTGGCCCAGGCCAGCACGCCAGAGGGGTAAACGCCAGGCCGTTCTGAAGGCGTGGCCGTCATCATCACCCTAAATAATTGACCCCAAAAGCAGGGGAGCGAAACACAGGAGGCTGGACGATGCAACGGGAAGCTTTAATCGCGTATCTGGATGCGTATCTCAGGCTTAAGGATTTTTCGCATGATAATTCGCTCAACGGGTTGCAGGTGGCCTGCCCATCCGAGGTGACGCACGTGGCCCTGGCGGTGGACGCGCGCCTGCGCGTTTTTGAGGCGGCGGCGGATTGGGGCGCGCAGCTCGTGATTGTGCATCACGGGTTGTTCTGGGGCAACGTTTACGCCCTCACTGGCCCGAATTACGCCCGCTTCCATCTGCTGTTGACGCGCGGCCTGGGCGTGTACGGGGTGCATCTGCCGCTGGATGCGCATCCGGAGGTAGGGAATAACGCGGAGTTGGCGCGTCTGTTGGGCCTGGATAATCTCGTGCCTTTTGGGGTTTATCACGGCAGCACGATTGGCATGGCGGGGAGCCTGCTTGAGCCGGTACCTTTGATGGAGCTGGCGACGCGCCTGGGCGCCGCGTTGGGGGAGATGCCGCTGCGCCTGGTTGACGCGGGACGTCCGGCCCAGAAGGTGGCCTGTGTTTCCGGCGGGGCGGCATCGATGGCGCCTCAGGCTTACGAGGCGGGGTATGATACGTTCGTCACCGGCGAGGTGGAGCACAGCCATCTACCTCTCATCGAGGAGATGGGGATGAATGTGATTTTCGCCGGCCATTACGCCACCGAAACGCTGGGGGTTCAGGCCCTGGGCCGCCATCTGGAGGCGCGCTTCGGCCTGGCAACGCACTTTGTGGATTGTCCTACCGGGGCCTGAGATGGAACGCCGCTATCCTACCATGCCCATTCCTGCCGTAGCCGGAATTTTGACCGACGGGGGCGGTAAGGTATTGCTGGCTCTGCGCCGCAATCCGCCTGCCGCGGGGACCTGGAGCCTGCCAGGGGGCAGGCAGGAGCTGGGGGAGACGTTGGAGGAGGCGCTACGGCGCGAGGTGCGCGAGGAAACCGGCCTGGAGATCGGCGCGCCGGAGTTGCTCACGGTGCAGGATATGATTGTGCGCGACGGGGAGCAGCGCGTGCAGTATCACTATGTGATTGCGTATTATCGCGCCCAGGTCACCGACGGTCGGCTCGCTCCCGGCGATGATGTAGCCGATGTGCGCTGGTATACGTTAAGCCAGATTTTGACGCTGGATGTTTCGCGGCGATTGCTGCGCCTGGTCCGGCAGGCCCTGGGTGCCGAAGCGGATGCGCATGGATGAGTTGACGTATTGGCTGACGCAGTATCTCACCAGTCTGGAACGCGACGGCGCTTCACCTTATACAATCAAGAATTACGGTTCGGAGATCGCGCAGTTTTTCAGCTATTGCGCCGAAGCTGGGGTGCATGGGCTGGCGGGTCTGACGCGCGAGTTGGTGCGCCGCTATTTGAGCGAATTGACGGCGCTGGGGTATGTCCGCGCCAGTATCGCCCGGCGCGTGTTTGAATTGCGCGCCTTTGGAGATTACCTGGTCCAGCAGCAGGTGTGGGAGGAGAATCTGTTTCGGCGCATCGAGGCGCCGCGGCTATCCCAACGCTTGCCTCACTATTTGACCTACGAGGAGGTGTTGCGACTGCTGGCCGTTCCGACCGCTGAAACACCGCAGGGGCTGCGCGATCGGGCGATCCTGGAGACGCTGTACGCCTCCGGGGTACGGGTGAGTGAGTTGAGCGCGCTCAATCTGGCCGATGTGCGCCTGGCAACAGGCGATATGCGCGTGATCGGCAAGGGGAATAAGGAGCGTTGGGTGTTATTGGGCGATCCGGCCTGTCACGCCTTGCGGGCCTATCTCGATCGGGGACGGCCCGCCCTGGCCGGGCGGCGCCCCAGCCCGGCTCTGTTTCTCAATCGCAGTGGCGGACGGCTTTCGGTGCGCTCCATCAGCACGATTGTGCGCGAGGCAGGGCTGGCTGCCGGCATCGGCTTTGAGGTGACGCCGCACGTCCTGCGCCACACGTTTGCCACGCACCTGCTGGACGGCGGGGCCGATTTGCGCACGGTACAGGAGTTGTTGGGGCACAGTGCGATAGGCACGACGCAGATCTACACGCACATCAGCCAGGCCCATGCGCGGGCCGCGTATCAGCACGCTCATCCGCGCGCCAGTGAGGGGTAGGATTTCAGCCCACCCAGGCTGCGGGCTCGATGGGAAGATACGGCGTGCCGTACCCTTTTAATCGGCAACGCCAGGGACCTTCGCCCTGAACGAAGCTGGTGCACTTTGGAGTTGGATAGCTTCGGCCTCCGATGCCCCCGCGCTGGCCCGTCGCGCCGTGCGGTTGCCCGTCACACAACACCGGGCCTTGGTACCCGGTTAAATCGTTAAATTTCATAATTCTGCACCACAATACAACCGCCGACGGGCTGAAGCGTTACCCTCTACACCAACCGGGGCACCCTGGAGGTAGGGTGCCCCGTGTTATCGTCAGGGTTGCGGTGTTGCAGTTTCTTCTGGCGCCGCCTCTGGCGTAGGCGTGGCGTCTACCAGAAAATCTTCCACCTTTTTGTTGAGGATGCTTTCGGCGCTGTAGGAGGGAATGCGCACGTAGTAGGAGGAGTTGGAGGCCTTGGCCACATAGCCTCCGTCGTAAGCCGCGCCGATGTTCAGCGTGACAGTTTCGGTGATGGTCTTGAAGGTGACGCTGGCCTGCGGTGTTGCCATCTGATAGGCCGGGTCGTCCTGGGTGCCCAGCGGAGCGCTCAGATACAGGTGCGCTACGCTGCTGACCCAATTGCCGATTTTGGCCTGGTCGGGCAGGCGCGGCAGATCGCGGTTGGGGATGCGCCACAGGTCTATGTCGTGCACCAGCCGGACCTCGTCCTGGGCGTTTTTCAGAATTACCTCGGTGAGCTTATCCACATTCAGGTTGAGATAAGCGGTGTCAACCCAGTTCGCCGGATCGGGATTCAGGTTCCAGACGCTGAGATTGTCGGCCTGGTAGACGTTGGTCTGGTCGGCGCGGCGCACGTGCGCACCGGACCCGACCGAGGTACCGACGTAAAGTGTGGTGCTCTGACCCTCCCCAGTCTCCCAGCTCACGCGCCGGGCGAACTGGGTCTCGGCGACTTGCAGGCGGAAGTGACTGCCGGTCTCTTGCGCCACCAGGCGCCGGGTGTTCAACCCTTGCAGGGTTTGAAACAGGGATTGCAGGGCAGACTCGCGGGCCGGATAGTCCCCGTAATCGGGCAAAACCCACCCCGTGGCGCGACGTTCCAGGACCAGCCGCTTGTCCGCCGTTTCGATGGTCACCCGTTGAATCTGGTCCGCGTTGAAGTCCGGGAAGAGCGCTGTGCCCTCAGCCGGCGCGGACGCAGACCGCGGCCAGAAGGTGAGGCCGGTGAGAGCCAGTTGCACAATCAGCAAAACGATGAGCAGCTTTTGCGCACGGGTCATCATAGCTTCTCCTCCTCCGGTAAGCTGGCGAGATCCGGCAAAGCCAGGGGCTGTAGATGGGTCCGCCGCCAGTGGGCGACGGTGACCAGGAGCAGCAGACTGCCCAGGGCCAGGAGCAGGTTCAGGTTCGTGATGAAGCGCATCGCGTTGCGGTTGAGGGCCTTGAGTACGCGCACAGCGGTGCCGCGCGTGCGGATGCTCAGCAGGTCCGTATCCTCAGTGGCCCAGTCAATGGCGTTGAGCACAAGCTGCAGGTTATTGTAAGTGCGATCGCCGTTCAACTGCGTGGCGAAGCGCAGGACCACGTCGCTCACGAACTCCGAGCTGCCGATGACAACCAGCCGGGCCGTATCGGGCGAGCTGTCCAGCGTCGCCGTCGGCGTCACGCCCGTGCTGTTCGTGATGGGGGCCTCGCGCCCGGCGAAGTAGCTGGTGAAGCGCCCCTGCAGGCTCACGCCTACGGTGAAGGGCTGGGTGACTTCGGGCACGGCAAAGCCCAGCTCCGGGTAGAGCTGATAGTTAGGCTTAATGCTGAAGGGCCGTCCCAGCCAGGAACGCGGACTGGAGCGCAACAGGGTGGTCACCTGCAGCGGGGCCGTGAGCGGCGCCGTCACGGTGAGCGGCGCGCTCCAGGCCAGGGAGACTGCCGGTAGACCGACAACAACCAGATGGTTGGGCGCCATCGCGTCGGAGCGCACATCAATCAAATAAGGATAAGGCTTCACCAGCAAGTCCTGGACCATCTGGCCCTGGACCATGCGGGTGTAGGGGATGATGAAGGCCTGATTCTGCACGTCCATCACCACCGGGGTATCGGTTTGCACGCCGTAGTGCGCCAGCAGGTCGTCTATGCGGCCTTCGATGGGGATGAGGGTGAGTTCACCGGTCATGGCGTCCAGCCCCAGGTTGTGGTGCGTGAGCAGCACGATGACCGATCCGCCGCGCATCAGGTATTGGTCAATGGCGTACAGGGCTTTCTCGTCCAGGTTCTGGGGGGCGACCAGCAGCAACACGTCTATCCCCTCCGGAACGCTACCCGTGTCCAGGTTCACGCGCGTGACCTGATAGTTGCTTTCCAACACCTGGCTCAGGTTTTGCCAGGACGAAAGCGGCTGCGCCGAGGCCAGCGGGTCCTGTTGGGCGTTGAGGGCCGGCGTCCACAGGCCGACGTTCTTGAGGAAGCCCGGCGTCAGGCGTTTGAGGGCGGCTTCGATGGCCGAGCGGACATCGGCGCTGCTCATATCGGGGCGCGGATAGATCACTTCGCTGCGCTCATCCACTTCCAGCACCAGATACAGGTAGAATGTCTCGTTGGAAAACAGGGATGCGGCGATGGGGGCCAGACCATAGCGCTGGTACAGGGCCTCACGGGTGACGCCGGACGCCGGATCATCAGGATTCAGGGTCTGGTACACCAGTCGCCCCGGCACGCGCGCGTTAATCTCATCCACCACGCTCTGGACCATTTCGGGATACGCCGCCAGGCTTTCCGGGAGCGTCGCCGGGGTCAGGTACAACGTGAGCTGCGCGGGCTGATCCAGCGTCGCAAGCACCGCTTCGACGCTCTGGAAACCGTACACCACTTTCTTGATGGAGCGGGTGAGGTCGTATTCCAGATTGCGCAGGCGCACCTGAACATCGCCATCGCGCGTGTTCTGGACTTCGATGAGGTCCTGGAAGTTCAGCTTGACCCACTGATCGCCATAGCGCACCACGATGTCGAAGTAGGAGTTGATGATCGCCGCCTCGTACTGCCCGGTCACCTGGAACGGCGTGGGCTTGATGCCGTAAACCTGGGCGGCTTCCGCCTCGGCTTCCTGATCCTGGGCCGGGTCAACGATATCTACCAGCACCTTGCCGTGGCCTGCCAGGCGGTATTCTTCCAGCATATCACGCACCACCGGGACCAGGGGGGCCAGTTTGGGATGGGTACGGGCACTGAAATAGCCGCGAATGAGCAGCGGCTCATCGAGCTGCGTCAACAGCGCGCGCGTTGTCAGCGATAGCGTGAACTCGCGTTGCTGGGTCAAATCCAGGCGCAGGGCCTGCAAAGGATACACCCAGACATTCGCCAGAATCAGGTTAGCCAGCACCAGGCCGGACGTGAAGACCTGGGCGCGGCGGCGCGGCAGAGTGTGATGGGTCGTGCTCCAGCGCTTGCTTTCCAGCGAAAGCACCGTCAGGGCCAGGAACACGCCGCTCAAAGCCAGGTAATAGAGCAAGTCGCGCAGGTCAATTACCCCGCGCTCGATGCTGGCGAAGCGGCTCCCCGTGCCCAAAGCGCGCAGCACCTCCCCGGCGCGCGTGCCGAAAAAGTCCGTCACTGCAGGCGATCCGATCAGGTAGAACACGCCGCCCAACGCCACCGTGCTGATCAGGGCCACAATCTGATTATCCGTGCGCGAGGAGACGAACAACCCCAGGGCCGTGTAGGCCGCTGCCAACAGCAAAGCCGCCAGGTAACCGCCCAGCACGGGGCCCCAGTCCAGGTTGCCGATCAGGCTCACAGTAAGCGGAATGAACACCGTCAGGCCCAGGGCCACGGCTACCAGGGCCAGGACGGCCAGCGCCTTCCCTACGACCAGCTCCAGGCTCGAAACCGGCAGGGTCAGAAGCACTTCCAGCGTCCCGGAACGCTGCTCCTCGCTCCACTGCCGCATGGTCAGGGCGGCTACGAGGAAAAGCAGGAGCAGCGGCATTCCGGCGAAAAGCGGACGCACATCGGCGATACCGCGGGTGAAGAAACTTTGAAGCCAGAAGAAGTTAAACAACGTTGCCGCCAGAAAAGTGGCCAGGAAAATGTAGGCCATAGGCGAGTTAAAATATGTTTTGACTTCCTTACGGGTCAAGGCCAGGAATCGCTGCATAGCTTACCTCCCTTGCGTTGCGGATTGAGCCAGTTCGGCGAAAACGGATTCGAGCGTGCGCACATCGCGGCGTAGCTCGCGCAGAGGCCAGCGCTGCTCCTGTGCCAGGGCAAAGAGCGCCGGACGCAAGTCCGTACCGGCGGCAGCCTGGATACGGTAGCCGGAGCTGCCATCGCTATCCGTGAAAGGTTCCAGACCCTGCACCCCGGGCAGGGCGCGCAGGCGCGTTTCGCCATCCGCCGGGAGCTGCGCAAACGTGATGCGCACATCCGGCGTGGCTGCCAGCTCATTCAGGCGCGCATCAGCGCGGATTTCGCCGTTGATGAGGACGAGCACCCGATCGCAAACGGCTTCCACCTCGGAGAGGATATGGGTAGAGAACAGAATCGTGCTATGCCGCGCCAGACGGCGGATGAGCTGGCGCACTTCCACGATTTGCGTGGGGTCCAGGCCTACCGTCGGCTCATCCAGGATGAGCAGGCGCGGACGGTGCAGGATGGCCTGAGCCAGCCCCACCCTTTGCCGATACCCCTTACTCAACTGGCCGATAGGCCGCGTAAGATGATGCTGCAATCCCGTGGCGTGGACAGCCGCTGCAAGGCGCGCCAGTCGCTGCTCAGGCGGAATACCGCGCAGCTCGGCCATCATCAGCAGATAATCCTGCACCGTCAATTCCGGATAAAGCGGGGCCGTTTCGGGTAGATACCCCACCAGCGCCTGCACCTCACGCGGATGTTCCAACACATCCAGCCCATTAATCCGCACCGTGCCCCAGTCCGGATGCAGGTAGCCTGTGAGGATCTTAATCAGCGTGGTTTTGCCTGCCCCGTTAGGGCCAAGCAGGCCCACAATTTCGCCGGTGCCAACGCTAAAGCTCACGTCGCGCAAAGCTTCGATGGGACCATAGGACTTACTGAGATGGGAAACCTCGATCAAGCTCCACCTCCTCAGCTTGAAAATATAACATAACAGCGGCGCGAAATTGTAAAACTGAAAAACCTTTTCGTCAAGTTTCGTCTCTATCTTTCAGAACGAACATTACCGGTAACTACCTGACCTCCCCATAACGCGCCGTAACCCCGGTCATATCGCTCGACAGGGTGTGCCCGGATGTGTTATGGTCACCTCGACAGTCTAAATTCGAGCTTGAGGCCTCTCCTAACCCCTCCCTCCCCCTCTCCTTACCCTCTCCGCGTGCGGAGAGGGAAGGAGAAGGCCGGGCGGGGATGGGTGAGGTGAACAATGCACGGTCAGTTTAACAGGGTGGGCCGTTACCTGAACTTGACTGTTTTCAACACGAATAGTTCTGGATGCTTGTAAGCGCTGACTTTGGCCCTCCCCTCATTCCCTGGCCCCCGCTCCTCGCGGACGGGACGTCCGCGTACTCAGGACTGCCTGGGAGCGTGGATGCCAGGGGAGAGCGGGGGGGTTGGGGGTGCGAGGGGTAAAACGACAAAAAAAGTAAAGTGCTGGTAAACAAAGCGGTAGGCAGTTACCATTGCCGTATAAACCATCACCGCCCCCATCTCTGGGGGCGGTGATGCAACCCGTCTAAGCGAAGCTTGCCCCGCGTCGCAGGACCTCTTTGTTAGGCTCCAGCCATTTGAGCTGGCGTTCGGAAAGATGCTCGCCCAATTGTTCGATCAAGGTGTCCAGGGCCACAATCCCGGTCGCTTTGACCAGGGCCCCCAGGGCCACCAGATTGGCCATGCGCACATTCCCCAGCTCGGTCGCGATGTCACTCGCGGGCAAGGTAATGACCCGGATATCCTCGCGCGTGAGCGGACGGGGTGCCAGGCTCTGATTCACCACCAACAAACCGCCCGGCTTGACCAGAGGTTCGTATTTGTCCAGCGAGGGCAGGTTGAGCGCAATCACAGCCGAGGGATGGCGCACAATCGGCGCTCCGATCTCTTCCTCGGATACAATCACCGTGCAGTTGGCTGTGCCCCCGCGCATCTCTGGCCCGTAAGAGGGAATCCAGGTGACCTGCAGGCCTTCCGCCAGGGCAGCGTAAGCCAGGAGCTGTCCGGCAAACAAAGCCCCCTGTCCACCAAACCCGGAAATAATGATGTCTTCGTGTTTCATGCCGGCCTCCTCTACACTTTCAAAGCCGCCACGGCTTCGATAATTCTGGTATCGCCCAGGGGGAACTGGGGAATCATGTTTTCTTTGGCCCATTGCATGGCTTCCCAGGGCTGAATATTCCAGTTGGTCGGACAGGTCGAAAGCACTTCGACGATGGAGAAGCCCAGGCCCTCTTTTTGCGCCAGGAACGCGCGCTTGATGGCGCGTTTGGTCTTGGCGATGCCGCCCAGGTCGAGCACGGACTGGCGGGTAGCATAGGCCACGCCGGGAATCTGAGCCATGATTTCGGTGATGTGCACGGGCAAGCCGGCGATGCGCGGATCACGCCCAAACGGCGAGGAGGTCGTCTTCTGGCCCGGCAAGGTCGTCGGGGCCATCTGCCCGCCGGTCATGCCGTAAATAGCGTTGTTGACAAAGATGGTGGTGATCAGCTCACCGCGATGGGCCGCGTGAATGATCTCGTTGGTCCCGATGGCCGCCAGGTCGCCATCGCCCTGATAGGTGAAGACGATTTTATCGGGATTAACGCGCTTGATGCCAGTGGCCATAGCGGGAGCACGGCCATGCGCCGCCTCGGCAAAATCCATGTTGAAGTAGTAGTAAGCCAGCACCGAACACCCGACGGGAGCTACACCGATGGTATTTTCGCGCAGCCCCAACTCGTCAATAACCTCGGCGATCAGGCGGTGAATGATGCCATGCGTGCAACCCGGACAGTAGTGCGTGTCCCTTTGGGTCAGGGATTCCGGGTACTTGTATACCAGTTCCATGGTTTCGGGAATTTGGGTTGTCATGGCTTGCCTCCTATGCCTTGCGCGTGGCGTTGTCCAACGCCTTCAGCGCATCGTAAATCTCATCCACCATGGGGATCATGCCCCCCAGGCGGCCATAGAACGTTACCGGCGTGCTGCCGAGCACGGCCAGGCGCACATCCTCCAGCATCTGCCCGGCGTTCATCTCGGATACGAGAATGCCGCGCACCTGTTGTGCCAGTTCGGCGATGCGCGCGCTGGGGAAGGGCCACAGAGTCTGTGGACGGAACAGGCCTACCTTCAGGCCCTGCTTGCGCGCCTCGCGCACCACCGAAAGGCCAATGCGCCCTACGGTGCCGTAAGCGACCAGCAGCAGTTCGGCATCCTCGGTGAAGTACTCCTTCCAGCGCGTTTCGTTTTGCCGAATGCGGCTCAGCTTATCCTGCAGATACAAGTTCCACTTCTCCAAGCCTTCAGGCGAAAGGTCCAGGGAGGTGATGATGTTGGGTTTGCGGCCTTTCGCACCGGTTAAGGCCCAGGCCGGGCGTTCTTCGGGCTTGCGCAGAGGCTGCATCGGCGGCAGCTCCGCGGATTCCATCATCTGGCCGATGCTACCATCGGCAGCCAGGAACACAACGGTGCGGTATTTTTCGGCCATGTCAAAGGCCAGACCGATCATGTCAATAAATTCCTGCACGCCAGCCGGAGCCAGGACGACAGGATGGAAGTCACCATGCCCGGCGGACTTGGTCATCAGGAAATAATCAGCCTGTGAGGGCTGAATGTTACCCAGGCCCGGTCCACCACGTTGCACATTCACGACCACGGCGGGCACATCCGAACCGGCAATGTACGAAATACCCTCTTCCATCAGGCTGAACCCAGGCCCAGAGGTGGACGTCATGGTGCGCACACCGGCACACGCGGCGCCATACACCATGTTGATAGCGCCCAGCTCGCTTTCGGCCTGGACAAAAACCCGCCCCAGCTCAACCATGCGCTTCGACAGGTACTCCAGCGCCTCGCTCTGAGGGGTAATGGGATAGCCGAAATAGGCCTCAAGGCCATAGCGCACAGCCGCTTCGGCAAAAGCTTCGTTCCCTTTGAGTAGTTGCTTAGCCATAGTATCCCTCCTCAGGCCGGTATTGGCGCCTTACGGCGCTCACGATAAACGGTGAACACCACATCGGGACAGATGGTGGCGCAGGCTCCACACCCTGTGCACGCCTCCATGTCCGTGACCATGACCGGATGGTATCCCTTAGCGTTGAAACTGTCTTCGGAAAGCTTCAGGATTTTGACGGGGCAGACATACGTGCACAAGCCACACCCCTTACACCGGTCCACAGCAATAACCACCATGCCTTTAGCCATATGGACCCCCTTTCAAAAGATTCACATAATCAGCCAGCTTTGGCTCAACACAACCCCCAAAATTATGACGGGTAGCCGCAGGCCCTGCCCGGAACTACCCGTAAACAGCTGGCCAACCCTACCGACGGTTTTAATGGATTAAGGGTAGCACCAGCGTGAGCAGAACGCCACCGGCAATTACCGATCCCAGTTGTCCGGCTGTGTTAGCTCCCATCGCATGCATGAGGATGAAGGTCGAGAAATCCTCCTCCTGAGCAATTTTCTGTACCAGACGCCCGGCCATGGGGAAAGCGCTAATCCCCGCCGCGCCGATGAGCGGATTGATCTTTTTACCGGAAATCAGATAGAGCAGCTTGCCAAAAAGCAGCCCTGCAGCAGTATCCAGCGCAAAGGCCACCAGCCCCAGAACGAGGATGTACAGCGTATCCAGCTTGAGGAAACTCTCCGCCGTCATGGTGCTGCCGACCACCAACCCCAGGAAAAGTGTGGCAACGTTGATGATTTCATTTTCGGCAGAGCGCTTGAGCCGATCCACCACTCCGGCTTCCTTGAGCAGATTACCCAACATCAGCGTCGTGATGAGCGGTGAGGCCTGCGGCACGAGAATGCCTACAGCGATGATGACAATCACCGGGAACAGCAGCAGGGTCAGGCGCGAAACCGGTCGGGGCGAGTACTCCATCTTGGTCATGCGTTCCTGCCGCGTGGTCAGCAGGCGCATGATGGGGGGCTGAATGATGGGTACCAGGCTCATGTAAGAATAGGCCACAACGGCGATAATTCCCAACAAATGCGGCGCCAACTTGCCTGCCACATAAATACTGGTCGGGCCATCAATCGCGCCGATGATGCCGATGCTGGCCGCTTCCGGCAGCTTGAAACCCAGCAGCAACGCCAGAATCAGGGTTCCGAAGATGCCAAACTGACCGGCTGCACCCATCAGGGCAAAGACCGGCTGCGCCAGCAAGGGCCGGAAGTCCATCATTGCCCCTACGCCGATAAAAATAAGCAGCGGAAACAACTCGTTGGCCACGCCAGCGTCAAAAAGAACCGCCAACATGCCGTGTTCTTCATGGCTAATCATCGCCGAAAGCGGCAGATTGCCCACGATGATACCCAAACCGATGGGCAGAAGCAAAGTGGGTTCGTATTCTTTTTCAATGGCCAGGTAGATGAGAAACCCCCCCACGGCCATCATCAGCAGATTCCCTGCCGTAAGTGCACGCAACCCTTCTAGCAGATTTGAAAGATCCACGAGCCAGTCCTCCTTACACGTTTGAAGAGGATTTCTCCCCTGATGAGGAGTCAGATGTATGGGCTTCAACCAGACAAGATTCGGGAATTGAGCAGCGCATCAGATACATGGGACGCACCTTCTCAAACCCCAGAGCTTCCGCCAGGCCGACTGCATCGGCATTCTCCTGATGCACCAGCGCAAAGATCAGGCGCCTGGGGTCCCAGAGGCTTTGGAGCAAAGCTCCCAAAACCGATCTGCCATAGCCACGGCCCCGATACGCCGGATGCGTCGCCACATTGCCGATTTCCGCAGCGCCGGGAATCTGCAGGCGCGTGGTGGCCATAGCCACCAGCGTTTCGCCCTCGAAGATGCCCACCGCCGGCCCGCGTTCCAGGGGATCGCGTTCCATCATCAGCAGGCCACAGATCTGGCCCAGCTCGCGCATAGCCGCCAGATGGCACGCTTCAAGCGGGGTCACGGGATGGGGGAGCGTCAAAGTCCGCGGGTCGCCGCGGAACACCATTTGCCATTCAGGGATGACCTCCAACACCGACAAGGCGCTTTCGACGATGGCCCGCTGAGTTTCGTTCACCAAAAAATACGCCTGAGTCCCTGGCTGCAACAAAAATCCCACATAATTTCGCAAGAGATCGGGCGAATCCCCCAGAAAAGAAAGCAGGTGATGCGGCAACGCGCGACAACTGGCCACCGACATACCCGGAGAATGCGCCACATCGCATTGACTGGCAAGCGTCGTCACGTCGGCCACAAAGGTAAAGTGCGAAAGCAACCAGGCCTCATCCTGCAGATAAGCCTCGACGATTTTCTGCAGAGGTGAGGATCCGGGTGTTGCCGACGTCACGGGCTCGGCCATAGTTCAATTCACCGTTTACGCGATGGTGAAAAGCAGGGTGCCGTACTGAACCGAAGCGCCCGGTTGTACGTGAACGGCCTTCACGGTGCCGCTGCCGGTAGCGCGAATCGGATTGTTCATCTTCATCGCTTCCAGCACGCACAGCTCCTGGCCGTAGGTTACCTGATCGCCC
This sequence comes from Anaerolineae bacterium, assembly GCA_034434315.1. GTDB lineage: Bacteria > Chloroflexota > Anaerolineae > B4-G1 > SLSP01 > DAOTZR01. Next base: position 20,079 of record DAOTZR010000165.1, on the reverse strand, counting down.
TCTTTGACGGCAATGCTGATGATGGTACCCGGCAATGGGGCCCTGACTTCTCCGGGAGTGGTGGAAGCGGGAGCTGCTGCCGGGATGACGCCCGGCGCGGCGCTTTCGACCACAGCGACCGGTGCTGTCACCACCGGGGTCGGAACCCCACTTTGTTCCTGAATCTCGACTTTATACTCCTGGCCATCCACGATGGCGCGGACCGGGCGTTCGCGCGGATCGGGGATCTCCACGATGTAACTTTTATCTCCTACCGTCACCTTGTATGCAGGCATAGCAACTCCTTAGACGTTCTCTTGAAATCAATAATGGCGCCGCTGACCACGACGTAAGGTACGCCCCATCAAAGGCGAAAGTCGGCTCTGAATACCCCAGATCCCATAGGGCAGACGGTGAATGGTAGCCCGCTGGGTCTCACTGGCCACAGCCGCAGCCACCGCCAGAGCTACCGCCAGGCGCCGTGCCTCCTCTTGCTCTTCCCGCACGAACAACGGCACACTCTCGTCCTCTTCTTCGGGATGGTCTTTAAGCAACAGGGTCATGCCATACATACCCAGCACCAGCACGCCGATGGCCGTGAAGGTCACCCCCATCCCCATAAGCGTTAGACGCAAAGCAATCAGCAGCTCTTCACTCATGGCAGCCTCCTAGACCGGCATGACGCCGTGCTTCTTGGGCGGCAGGGTGCGCTGCATTTCCTGCAACATGTTCAAGGCGTTGATAAGAATGGGGCGGGTGCTTGCCGGCTCAATCACGTCATCCAGAATGCCCTCCTCCGCAGCCACATAGGGCGTGGCGTACCGGGCGATGTAGTCCTGGACCAGTTGCCGCCGCAGGGTTTCAGGATCCGCTGCTTCCGCCAGTTCTTTGCGGTACAGGATGTTCACCGCACCTTCCGGCCCCATCACAGCGATCTCGGCGGAGGGCCAGGCAAAGTGCAGATCGGCCCCAATGCTCTTGCTACCCATGACGATGTAGGCACCGCCATAGCCCTTGCGGGTCACAATCGAAATCTTGGGCACCGTACTGTTGATGTAAGCATAGAGGATCTTGGCGCCATGGCGGATGATGCCGCCGTGCTCCTGGGCCACACCCGGAAGGAAGCCCGGCGAATCACAGAAGGTGATGATGGGCAGATTGAAGGCATCGCAGAACCGCACAAAACGAGCGATTTTATCCGAGGCATTGATGTCAATCGCCCCACCCAGATGCATGGGTTGCTGCGCCACAACCCCAACCGGACGCCCATCGAGGCGGGCAAAGCCGACGATGGCATTCTGGGCCCACCCAGCCTGGACTTCCAGGAAGCTGCCCAGATCCATGACGCTGGTGATCACCTCTTTCATGTCGTACGGCACCTTGGGGTCCAGGGGGACGATACTGTTGAGCCGCGGATCGGTGCGCAGCGGGTCATCGGTCGGCGTGACACACGGCGGCTCTTCCACGTTGTTCGAAGGAAGATACGAAAGCAAGGTGCGCACAATCGTCAGCGTGTCTTCCTCGGTTTCGCCTATGAAATGGGCCACGCCGCTCACGGTGTAATGGACGGCAGGGCCACCCAGTGCCTCCGCCGAAACCACTTCCCCGGTCACGCTTTTCACCACTTCCGGCCCGGTGATGAACACGAAGCTGTTCTGCTTGCTCATGATGATGAAGTCGGTAAGGGCCGGGCTGTAAGAAGCGCCGCCGGCGCAGGGGCCGAGCATCACCGAAATTTGCGGAATGACGCCCGAAGCCAGGGCGTTGCGTTTGAAGATTTCGCCATACCCCTGAAGTGACTTAACCCCTTCCTGAATGCGAGCACCGCCGGAATCCAGCAGACCAATCACCGGCACCCCACTGCTTATGGCCAGGTCCAGCACACGACAGATGCGCTCAGCGTGACGTAGAGAAACCGAGCCGCCCTGAATGGTAAAGTCCTGGGCGTAGATGAATACCCGACGCCCATCAATCAACCCATAGCCGGTGACCACGCCATCACCGGGAATTTCATCCTCACCATGGGTCACGATGAAAGGTTGAATCTCCTGGAAAGTGCCCGGATCCAGCAGGGCGGCGATGCGTTCACGAGCGGTCATCTTGCCTTTGGCATGTTGTTTGGCGATGCGATCGGCCCCGCCCCCCTCAAGGACGCGGGCTTTCTTTTCCATCAACAACTGATTGCGCGGATCTTGTTCGCTCACGAGACCTCCTCAAAATTGTCTGAACTGGAACTGAATTTAGCGTTCCTGAGCGAGCCAGCGCCAGCCTAAAGGCAACAGCAGCATCGCCAGGACAAGTTTGACCAGATCGCCGGGGATAAAGGGCAGCAGACCCAGAGCCAGAACACGGTCTCCTACAAAACGGCCCAACCACAGCAGCCCCGGCCCGTAAATCGCAAGATTGCCCACCAGCATGGCCAGGGCCGTCGTCGAAGATCGCCGATCCCAGCCCCGTTCGGCCAGGAAGCCGGTGAGGTAAGCCGCAGCCACAAAGCCCAGCAGATAGCCGCCGGTTGGCCCCAGGGCGTAAGCCAGGCCGCTCATGCCCCCGGCAAAAACCGGCAACCCTATCACCCCTTCCGCCAGGTAAGCCAGTACCGCTGCAACGCCGCGTCTTCGCCCCAGCAGGACCCCCGTCAGCAAAACCGCCAGGGTCTGGCCGGTAACGGGGACAGGGCTGAAGGGCAAGCGCAGGGCCAGTTGGGCGCTGAGGGCGATAAAAGCTGAGGCCCCCAGGACGACCAGCGCATCGTAGACGCGGGCCAGGGCGCGCCGGTCAGGACGAAAGACATCCGCATAAGTCACCATTATCTCCTCCCTCTAATCAGTGGTTTAGGGCTTGCGCCCGCTATACAGCACCACCGTTCCCCCCATGCACAGCCGGTACTGCACCTCCTCCAGGCCCAGTCCACTTAGCAGAGCGCAGACCTGTTCCGGCGGGATAAAGCCCGCCACCGACCGTGGCAGGTAACGATAGGCCACACCATCCCCGGAAATCAGCTTCCCCATGAAAGGCGTCCAGTAGAAAAAATAGAGTTTGAAAAGCTGGGCCATAGGGAAACGCCGTGGCCAGGTCATTTCCAGGCAGACCACCCGTCCACCCGGTTTGACGACGCGCACTTGTTCCGCCAAAGCAGCGCGCACATCGGGCACATTGCGCAACATAAAGGCAGAAATCACCCCGTCAAAGCTCCGGTCGGCAAAGGGCAGAGCCAGGCCGTCACCCACGCACCAGGCTACCGTACCCCCCGGATCTTTGCGCTGCGCCCTCGCGACCATGGCCGGGGTCAGGTCCAGCCCGATGACCTCGCTATCGGGGTGGCGCCGGCGCAGCATTAAGGCCACGTCACCCGTACCAGTAGCGACGTCCAGAATCCGCGCCTGAGGGGGTAATGCCAGAGCCGTGATCGCTTCGGCGCGCCAACGTTGGTCCTGCCCCAACGACATCAGGCGGTTAAGCCGATCGTAACTTGCGGCGATGCGTGTGAAAAGCTGGCGAATGCTGGCCTTCTGTTGCTCTGGGTCCACCCCAATGACTCCTCAAATCCCACATTATTGTGCCTTTTAACTGAGTGTTATTGTATGACCCTTAGCATGATGCCCCTAGTGTGAGGTGTCACCATCGTATTGGATGATGCTCATGACACACAGAAGCCAGATCTCAAGGCGCGAAAGGTAGCCCGGAAGCCTGTCCGGGTAGGACTAGGACGAGCAGTTGTCCCGCAAGACCCTGAAGTCTGCGGACAAGCGCAAACCGTCGTCCGGCCAATTTCGCTCCCTGGGACGAACGCGGTATAATACTCCCGCAGGCAAGATTATCCTGGAGCAAGCATGACCAACACCATAGAACGTGAAATCTGGAACACCTGGGTGGCCGAACAGGGCGGTTCGGTGCTGCAAACCACGCTCTGGGGCCAGCTCAAGGCGGAGTTCGGTTGGAGCTGGGAACTGGTGAGCGCCGGGTCAGAGCGAGGGGGCGCGCTGGTGCTTTACCGGCCCCTGCCCCTGCGTCTGGGCACCATCGCCTACGTCCCGCGTGGCCCGGTGGTGGACTGGCAGGACCCGGATAAGGTGGATGCCGTGTTTACCACCCTGTATCAGGCGGCACGCCGCCGGGGCGCCTGGGCCTTGTGGGTTGAACCCGACCTGTTCGATACCCCCGAAGTGCGCGCCCGGCTGCATCTGCGCGGCCTGCGACCGGCCCCACACACCATTCAGCCCCCGCGCACCATTCTGGTGGACATCAGCGCGGATGAGGAGACGATCCTGGCCCGGATGCATCAAAAAACGCGCTACAACATCCGCCTGGCGGCGCGGAAGGGGGTCATGGTGCGCCAGGCCGATCTCGCCGAATGCGACACCTTCTACGCCCTGATGCAGGAAACCGGGGCGCGCGATGCCTTCGGCATTCACAGTGCCGCTTACTACCGGCGAGCTTTGGAATTGTTCGCGCCTACGGGCCAGGCCGCCCTGCTCCTGGCCGAGGTGGAAGGCGAGGCCGTCGCCGGCTTGATGGTGTTTGCCTGGGGCCGCACGGCCTGGTACTTCTACGGCGCCTCCAGCAGCCGCCATCGCGAAAAGATGGCCCCCTATGCCCTGCAGTGGGCCGCCCTGCAGTGGGCCCGGCAACGGGGCTGCACCCTGTACGATTTGTGGGGCATCCCCGATGCGGAGGCCGAGACGCTGGAGGCGGAGTTCGCGCAGCGTCAGGATGGGCTATGGGGCGTGTATCGCTTCAAACGTGGCTTTGGCGGCCAGGTGGTGCGCTACGCCGGCCTGTGGGAACGCCCGCTGCTGCCCTTCTACCCCCTTGTGGCACGTCTGTGGCGCATGCGCCGTGGTGAGTGAGGTGACGATGGGAGCGGGCGCATTCATCGGGTTATTCCTGGCCATCGTATTCGGTCTACTCCTCGCCGCCAGCCTGTACCTTTCCAATCTGGTGCGACTGATACCGGTGAAACCCGTGGAAGAGACGTTCCAGACCGAGGTGGATGCCGGTGTCCTGGACCCCGTCCAGTTTGAGCAGCTCCCCAAAGAGGAAGTGCGCATCCCCTCGCCCTTTGGCTACGAGCTGTACGGCCTGTATTTTCCCGTGCCCGGCGCGCGCAAGACGGTGATCATCGCCCACGGAATCACCTACACCCTGTACGGGTCGGTCAAGTACATGGAAATCTTCCGCGCAGCCGGCTACAATGCCCTGTTGTACGACCATCGCCGACACGGACGCAGCGGCGGCACGGATACGGGTTACGGCTACTACGAAAAGCACGACCTGAAGGCCTGTGTGGATTGGGTACTGGCGCGCAACGGCGCGGATGCGCTGGTGGGCACGCACGGCGAATCGCTGGGCGCCGCGACGGCGCTGCTCCATGCGGCCCTGGATCCGCGGGTGCGCTTTGTGGTGGCGGATTGCCCGTTTGCTTCGGCGCGGGAAATCTTCGCCTATCGCCTGCGTCAGGACTTCCACCTGCCCGCTTTCCCCCTCATCCCCATCGCCAGCCTCATCAACAAACTCCGCGGCGGCTGGTTTTTCGGTGAGGCCGCCCCCTTGCGGGCCGTGCCGCACATTCAGGCCGCGCTGCTTTTCATCCACGGGGCTGAAGATGACTACGTACCGCCCCATCACAGTGAACGCCTCTACGCGCGCGCAACCGCATCACCCTTAAAACGCCTGTGGCTGGCCCCCGAAGCGCGCCATGCCGAAGCGCTGTTCAAACAACGCGAAGCTTATACCCAACAGGTCCAGGCTTTTCTGGCCGAGGTCGAAGCCGCCTGGACGGTAACCCCCGCTAAAGTCACCCACACGGAGGAAGGATGAGTCAGAAACCTGGCCGCACCGTGGCCCCGGAACCCGAACCCGAAGACGCCGCGCTGGACCGCGCGCTGCGCCCGCAACGCCTGGACGATATGATCGGCCAGGAGCGGGTGCGCGAAAACCTGCGCATCTTGCTGGAAGCCGCGCGCGCCCGACAGGAGGCCGTGGAGCACATCCTCTTCTACGGCCCGCCGGGCCTGGGCAAGACGACCCTGGCGCACATCATCGCCCACGAAATGGACGCGCCCCTGCGCATCACCGCCGGGCCGGCCATCGAGCGCGCGGGGGACCTGGCCGCCATCCTCAGCAACCTGCGCGCACGCGAGGTGCTGTTCATTGACGAAATCCACCGCCTGGGCAAGGCCGTCGAGGAGATCCTCTACCCGGCGATGGAGGATTTCGCGCTGGACCTGGTGCTGGGACAGGGGCCGGGAGCGCGCAGCATCCGCCTGAAGCTGCCCCATTTCACCGTGGTGGGGGCGACAACCCGCCTGGCCCTGCTTTCCGCGCCCCTGCGCACGCGCTTTGGCGCGGTGTATCATCTGGATTTTTATGATGAAGGCGCCCTGAATGAGATCGTCACCCGCGCGGCGCGGGCTCTGCGCGTCGCCATCGAGCCGGAGGGCAGCCTGGAGATTGCCCGGCGCGGACGGGGGACGCCGCGCGTGGCCCTGCGCCTGTTGCGCCGTGTCCGCGACTACGCCCAGGTCCGCGGCCAGGGGGTGATTACCGGCCCCGTCGCCGCGGAGGCGCTGGCCCTGCTGGAGATTGACCCGCGCGGCCTGGACGATCTCGACCGGCGCGTGCTGCGCGCTATCATCGAAAAATTCAACGGCGGCCCGGTCGGGCTGGAGACGATTGCCGCAACGGTAGGGGAAGAAGCGGATACCATCATGGACGTGGTCGAGCCTTACCTGCTCCAACTGGGATTCCTGGACCGCACGCCGCGCGGACGTATCGCCACGCGCCTGGCCTACGAGCACCTGGGCCTCCCTTACGACCGGGCGGAACAGCCGCCCTTGTTCGCCAACGGCATCAGCTAATCCGGAGGGGACCATGCCTTTGCAGGCCTTATCCCAGGGTACATATGCTATCTTGAACGGGGCCAATCTGGGAGCGATTGTGCTGCCCGACGGGCAGGCGCTGATGATTGACGCCGGATTGGAACGCGACGCGGCGAAGAAAGCCTGGCGCGCCCTGGCGGGGGTGGCACAGCGTCCGGCGGCGCTGCTCATCACCCACGGCCATGCCGATCATTTCGGCGGCGCGAGCTGGTTCGCGCAGCAGGGGGTCCCCATCTACGCCCCGCCCCTGGAAGGCCTGTATGCCCTGGCGCCGATACTGGAGCCGCTGTTTCTGTACGGCGGCGCGGCCCCCATCGCCGAGTTGCAGGGCAAGTTCACGCTGGCGCGACAGGCCATCCCGGCATTCGAGCGCCTCGTCCCCGGCCCTCTGACCCTGGCCGGCACGACGGTGGAGGTGATTCCGCTGCCCGGCCACGCCCCGCAGCAGGTGGGCCTGGCCTGGGGCGACACTTGCTTCTGCGGCGACGCGGTCTTCCCGGAGGAGACCCTGGCCCGCCATCCCATCCTCTTCTGCGCCGACCTGGACGCCTGGTTGGAGACGCTGGCGCGCCTGCCGGAGCTGGGCTACACCTGGTACGTCCCCGGGCACGGCCCGGTGATTACGGACATGGCTGGACGCGCCGCGGCCAATGCTGCCCGATTGCGCGAAATCTGCGCCCTGGTCTGGGAGGCACTGAACACCCCGCGCGAGGCCGCGGAGGTGTTGCGCGTCGTTGCCGTCCACTACGACGTGAGCTTCAGCGGACCGGCTTTCTTCCTGCTGGCCTTGACCACCATTCACGCCGCTCTGACCTCGCTCCAGCGGGCCGGAGAGGCCACCGTCAGCGTGGAGGAGAACCGCCTGCTCTGGCGCCGCGCCTGAATCAGTGCGTGAGCTGCTCCCACAGGGCGCGCATCCGTGCCGCGACGTCCGGGTCCATGCGCACCACGTCCGGCCAGGGGCGGGTATAGCCCTCTGCCGTCCATTTCGCCGTGGCATCTATGCCGATTTTACCGCCAAACAGGGGCTGGTAGCTGGCGTGATCGAGCTGGTCCACCGGCCCGGAGGTGATGACCACATCGCGGCTCCAATCCACATTGCCCAGGGCCTGCCAGGCCACCTCGTTCAGGTTGTGCACATCTACCCATTCATCCACCACCACGATGACCTTGGCCAGGCTGAGCAAAGCCAGGCCCCACAGGCCAAAGATGACCTTGCGCGCATGACCAGGGAAGCGTTTGCGGATGCTCACCAGCACCAGGTTGTGGAAGACGCCCGCCGCGGGCATAGCGAAATCCACCACTTCGGGCAGGAAGAGCCGCAACAGGGGCAGGAAGAGCCGTTCCGTCGCCTTGCCCATCCAGTAATCCTCCATGGGTGGGATGCCCACCACAGTCGCCGGATAAATCGGATCGCGGCGGCGGGTGATGGCGGTGACGTGGAACGCCGGGAACAACTCGACGGGGGTGTAGTAGCCGGTATGATCGCCGAAGGGACCTTCCGGGCGCTGATCGGCGGGGTCCACGTAGCCTTCGATGACGATGTCCGCATCGGCGGGAACTTCCAGCGGCTGTGAAACACAGCGCACCAGGGGCACCGGGCGTCCGCGCAGCCATCCCGCCAGCAGGTACTCATCAATATCGGGAGGAAGGGGGGCCGAAGCGGCCCAGATGCAGGCGGGATCGCCACCGAGCACGATCGCCGCAGGGATGGGGGCCCGCGCCGTGCGTTCGTGTTCCGCGCCGCCTTTATGCTTTTGCCAGTGCACCAGCAGGGTATGCGCGTCGAGTTTCTGCAGGCGATACATGCCCACGTTGCGCACCCCGGTCTGCGGGTGGCGCGTGACGACCTGGGGCAGGGTGATGAAAGGGCCGCCATCGTTCGGCCAGCAGGTGAGGATGGGCAGCGCATCCAGTGAGGCTGCCGCGTCGCGCTGCACCACGTCCTGCACCGGCGCGGAGCGGACGTAGCGCGGCGGGAGGCCGGCGGCGCGCAGGGCCTGGGCCAGGTCCCAGGCGCGCTGCAACGCGCCTTTGGCATCCCGCGGTAAGCGCAGATCGAGCAGGCGCTCCAGCCGCAGGCGCAGCTCCTCCAGCTCCTCGACATGCAAGGCCCAGGCCATGCGCTGCGCGCTGCCAAACAGGTTGACCGCGACCGGTATGTCGCTGCCGCTGACCTGGGTGAAAAGCAAAGCCCGATTCTTCTCCGGCGCGGCCTTACTGGCCAGATCGGCCAGGGCGCTGATCTCCAGGTGCGGGCTGATAGGCTGCGTCACCCGCAGCAAAGCCCCCTGGTGTTCCAGGCGAGTGATAAAGTCCCGTAAAGGATGGTCCATAGGTCTCCTCAAAGTCAACGTAAATCGTGGGATAGGGATACGTCAAAATGGCGAATATGCAAACTATTGTTGCCCGGTCAGCAGCCTCCCTGGCCCCGCAAGCGGGGGGAAAGCCCCCCTTGGTCCCCCCGCAAGCGGGGGAAAAGGCCCCCGCCCCGTTTACGGGGAGGGCTGGGGAGGGGTGGCCCCCGCCCCGTTTACGGGGAGGGCTGGGGAGGGGCGACACCCGCCCGGTTCGCAGCGGCTATTAGCCCCGCGCAACAGGGAATTCCTGAGATGCCGGATTGACAAGCTCGCACTTTGCACTACCATTGCCCCCATCAAGCCGTACCCAATCTTGTTTACAGGAGGGAATCCGCATGAGTCAAAAGAAAATTCGTGTGGCCATTATTGGCGTAGGCAACTGTGCCTCGGCCCTGGTGCAGGGCGTGCATTTCTACCAAAACGCCGCCGATGATGAATTCATCCCCGGCCTGATGCATCCGCGCCTGGGTCCCTATCACGTACGAGACATCGAATTCACCGCGGCCTTCGACATTGACATCAACAAAGTGGGCAAGGACTTGTCCGAGGCCATCTTCGCCCCGCCCAACAACACCTACCGCTTTGCCGACGTGCCGCATCTGGGCGTCCCCGTCTATCGTGGCATGACGCACGATGGCCTGGGTAAGTACCTCTCGCAGGTCATCACCAAGGCCCCCGGCCCGACGGCGGATATTGTGGGCATCCTCAAGGACACCAGGACCGACGTCGTGGTCAACTTCCTGCCGGTAGGCAGCGAGATGGCCACCAAGTGGTACGTCGAGCAGATTCTGGATGCCGGCTGCGCGCTGGTCAACGGCATTCCGGTCTTCATCGCCCGCGAGGCCTACTGGCAGCGGCGTTTCGCCGAACGCGGCTTGCCCGTCATTGGCGACGATGTGAAGAGCCAGGTCGGCGCTACGATTCTGCACCGCAAGCTGGCGCGCCTGTTTGTAGATCGCGGCGTGCGGATTGATCGCACCTATCAGCTCAACTTCGGCGGCAACACCGACTTCCTCAACATGCTGGAGCGCGAGCGGCTGGAATCCAAGAAGATCTCCAAGACCGGTTCGGTCACCAGCCAGATCCCTTACGCCTTGTCGCCCGATGACATTCACGTCGGTCCCAGCGACTACGTGCCCTGGCTCCAGGACCGCAAATGGTGCTACATCCGCATGGAAGGCACAACCTTCGGCAATGTGCCGCTAAATATCGAAGTGAAGCTGGAGGTATGGGACAGTCCCAACAGCGCCGGCGTGGTGATTGACGCCGTCCGCTGCGCCAAGCTGGCCCTCGACCGCGGCCTGGCCGGGGCGCTGGTTGAACCTTCGTCCTACTTCATGAAATCGCCGCCGGTGCAGTTTACGGATGACGAGGCTCACGATCGCGTCGAGGCCTTCATCGCCGGGGAAAGCATCACCACCCTGAAAGGGATGTAACACGCCGGCTAAAAAAACCGGAGGGGATAACTCCCCTCCGGTTTGTGTTTTACGCCATACCGTAGCGTTCCAGGGCCAGATGCAAAATCTCCAGCACCAGAGTTTCGTAAGTCACCCCTTCAGCGTCGGCGACGATCCAAAGGTCGCTGAAGCCAGGGCGCAAGCCCGGTAGCGTGTTGATCTCCACCAGCATGGGCCGGCCCTCGGCATCGAGCCGAAAATCCACACGGGATACATCCAGCGCGCCCAAAGCCTCGAAAGCGGCGATGGTCAGCTCCTGCATCTCCAGCGCCAGCGTCTCGGGGATATCCGCGGGGCAGATCAGGCCCGGCGCGCCGGGATCGTCCGGGGCGTAGGATTTGGCAAAGGTGTTGTAAACCCCCTTCAACTCCCCGCGCGAGACATCAATTTCCTCCACCGGGAAGACGTGATAGCCGCGCGCATCGTAGAACCCCGGTCGGCGCCGGGAGCCTTCGTGCAGACGATTGCCCACCAGGCCCACCGTGAACTCGCGTCCCGGCAGATAGGTCTCTACCAGGGCCGGCTGGCGGTAGGTGCGCAGCACCCAGGCCACCTGCTCCCGCAGCGCTTGCTCGTCATGGACAATCGAGCGCTCGTTGATGCCCATGCCGGAGCCCTCGCGTACGGGTTTGACGAACAGGGGGAAGCGCAGCTCCGGCTTGAGCGGGTCCGTAGCCTGGATGAAGACCTGAAAGGGCGCGGTAGGCAGGCCGTAGCTCTGCCAGATGATCTTGGTCGCCGCCTTGTCCAGGGAGATGGCGTTGGTGAGCACCTTCGAGCCGGTGTAGGGAATGCCCAGGAATTCCAGCAGGGCCGGGACCTGGGCCTCGCGCGCATCACCGCGCAGACCCTCGGCGATGTTGAAGCAGAAGTCGGGATGCTGCTCGCGCAGGGTGTCGAGCAGCGTCTCATCCGCTTCGAGCAAAAAGGCGTCGTGTCCCGCGCTGCGCAGCACGCCCAGAATCCCCTCGACGGTTTCGCTGGCATCATATTCGGCCAGGGCATCGGGAGGCGCATCGTTAGCCAGGCGTTTTTTGACGCTGGCTTTGGTATTAGCTGTTAACGCGATCCGCATTAGAACTCCTTTACCAGCTCAGGATGCACAGCCGGCTCGCGGTGATGGGCCTCCTCCCAGCCCTGGGGAGCGATAGTGCGGGCGTGACCGGCGAGCAGACCGGCGACGCCCTCCTGCGGCCCCTCAGCCGCCTTGGCCAGACAGTAGGGACAGGTCTTGGGATCGTGCGAGGTGTACGTCTCCGGCTGGGCATAGGTCGTGATAAAGCCCTCGTAGTTGCGCACCACCACATTGCGCTCGGACATCGAAATCAAGTAGTTGGGCAGAATCGGGATCTTGCCGCCACCCGATGGAGCGTCAATCACGTAGGTGGGGATGGCATAGCCCGACGTGTGGCCGCGCAGCGACTCCATGATCTCAATGCCCTTGGCGACCGGGGTGCGGAAGTGCCCCGCGCCGGGGACCAGATCGCATTGGTAAAGGTAATAGGGCCGGACGCGGTTGCGCACCAGCTTGTGCACCAGGGCCTTAATCACATTGGGACAGTCATTCACACCGGCCAGCAGGACGCTCTGGCTGCCCAACGGAATGCCGGCGTTGGCCAACAGGGCCAGCGCCCGCTCGACTTCCGGCGTGATCTCCTTGGGATGGTTGAAGTGAATGTTCATCCACAGGGGATGGTAGCGGCTGAGCATAGCGACCAGCTCTGGCGTGATGCGCTGGGGCAGGAAAACCGGCACGCGCGATCCCAGGCGGATCACTTCCACATGCGGGATGGCGCGCAGGCGTTGCAACAGGCTTTCGAGTACGTTCGTGGCCAGCATCAGCACATCCCCGCCTGAGAGCAGCACATCCCGAATCTCAGGGTGCGCGGCAATATAGGCAATCTGTTGATCGTAAGTCGAACTATTGAACTGCTGGCGGGTCGTACCAACCAGCCGGCTGCGCGTACAGAAACGACAATAACTCGCGCAGACCGTTGTGGTGAGCATCAGCACGCGATCCGGGTAGCGATGCACCAGGCCGGGAACGGGGGAATGCGCATCCTCGTTCAGGGAATCGGCCATGGCCGCGTCAAACGGTACTAATTCCTGTGATGTAGGTACAACCTGACGCCGAATCGGACAATGCGGATCCTCTGGGTCCATCAAACTGGCGAAGTACGGGGTGACTTCGACATGAAAATGCCCAGGTGCAGAAAGGCCTTCAGCCTCTTCAGGGGTCAAATGGATCACCCGGGCAAAATCTTCAACCGTGCGCAGGCGACGAGCTAACTGCCAGCGCCAATCGCGCCATTGCTCCAACGGGACGTTTTCCCATGGAGAAGGCGGCTTGTCCTCCACCTGCGGAGGTTCTTCTTCCTGGTAGAATTGTTGTTTCTGAGCCATCACAGGTTCCTCCTCAAAACAGAAAATGTGAAGCCCCCTGGTACAGGGAGACTTTGACTGCCCAATCCCGGACTCATACCGGGCTAAGATGAGCGCCCTCACCCTAAACCTACTAAACTAGGGGCACCCCCCTTAACCGGGCGCCCCTAATCACCCACACGTTTGGTTATGTCTCTATTCGGACGGGATAGCTTCTGGCTACCCCTTCATGACCCTGGCACATGAAGCCCCGCGCATTGCGGTTTACGGGAATCCATGTCCTTTAAGTGTGTTGGACCCAAAGGTCATTCTCTACTCTTATTTTAACACGTTTTCATAAATTTTCTGTAACTGCTCACCCTGATAGGACAGCGTGCGTCTGAAGGAACACACCGCAATTGGACGAAGTTATGAAGTTTAAAAATTTGATCGGGTAACAAGGACGGCGTCGCGTGACGGGCAACCGGAGGCTGAAGCCATCCAGTCCTCCTGGGGCACAGCACGCCGGTTTCCCGGTCGGCGTAGGCCGACCGTTGGTCACAGACCCAGGCGGCGATTTCAATCGCCGAAAACGTTGCCCGGTGTGCTCTCTCCACCCCATTCGACCACACTTCAACACGAATTGTTCCGGATGCCTGGTGGCGCTGACTTTGACCCTCCCCCCTTCCCCCCTCTCCTCCCCAAGTCGGGAGAGGAGAGGGGGGCTAAGAATGGATTTTGCGGGCAGCGAAGCCGCCCGCAAAATCCATCTTTACCCGATTCAATTGTTAACGTTCATAACGGGAGGACCAAGGGGGCCTTCCGCCATCGTAGGACAACTGCTAACAGTTGTCTTACGGGCATTCCTCTTCGGCGTGATATGGGTAATGCACAGCCGCATGCGGAGAGATTAGAGGAGGGCCAGGCGGGTATGGGTGAGGTGAACAAAACGCATGACCAATTTAACAAGGTGAGCGGTTACAGATTTTCTGTAATTCCGGAATGCCGGGCGGAGGTCGGCGATTCCAGGACGACGGTCTATGCCGACCGGGGGGCGGAATGGTGCGTTACGCTAACCGTGGTATGATCATGCATGAATCGGTTTCATGCATGCGATAAGCCCGGCGTGGACTCCGCGCAGGATGAAGCGGAACGGGCTCAAGGGCCAGGCCCGCACAGACGCCCCGAATGAACGGGATGCAGCGGGCCGGTCAAATCAGAGCGCTGGGAACCATCTGCCAGCAAAAAAGGATAAGCTTGTGCCCGTTCTCTCATCTCAGGACTATCAGCGTTTGGATCGAATCCTCTCCCTGATCACTCTGGGAGCTAACGCAGCCGGTGCTGCGGTCACCTTCTTCTACCTCGCCTACGTCAACCCCATTCCTGAGCCCCAGGTATCGCCCCCGGCCCCCGCTTCGGCGTGGATGAGCTTCCTGGTCAGTGCCCTGGCCACCCTGCTCCTGCTTTTCGTGGGAAACTGGCTGGGCAATCGGGGACGGCGACACTTTCCCGCCTGGATACCCCGCATCCTTGACGGGGAAGATTCACGCGCTGCCCCCCTGGAGGCCCAGCGCGAAGTCTTGCAATATCCGGTCACCATCGCCCTCACCTCCCTGGCCATGTGGTTCCTGGCGGGCATTTTCCTGGGGTATCTGATGAGCGGCGGCTGGCAAGGGTTTCTCACCATTTTTGGCGTAGGCGGCATCCTCACCTCCGCCATCGTCTATTTTGCCATCAACACCCTGTGGCGTCCGGTTGTAGGCCTCTTTTTTGAGCAGGCCCGTCCCAGCCAGGTTCCGGCCTGGAAAATTTCGGTCCTGCCCCGCCTGATTCTGGCTTTTGTGCTGATTGGACTCTATCCGGTGCTGATGCTCGCTTTCACCAGCCTCAGCCGCGCCCAGGCCATGGCGACCAGCGCCGATCCTGGCCTGGTGCTACAAAACCTCATCTTTGCCGTCGGCCTGACGGGTTCCATCACGCTCGTGCTGGGCCTGGCTCTTTCGATCCTGGTAGCGCGCTCCATTGTCCAGCCCCTGGGGCAGTTACAACAAGCCATGCAGCGGGTGGGACAAAACGACCTGAATGTGCACTTGCTCCCGGCTTCTAACGATGAGCTTGGTTTTCTGGTAGAAGGGTTCAACGACATGGTCAGTGGCTTGCGTCGCGCTGAAACCCTGCGCAACCTGCTCAACCTGTACATCAGCCCCGAAGTAGCCCGCGAAGCGCTGGAACACGGCACACGCCTGGGCGGCCAGGTCGTGGAGTGCAGCGTCCTGTTTTCGGATATTCGCGGCTTCACCGCCCTTTCAGAACAAATCTCAGCCCAGGCCTTGATTGCCCTGCTCAACCGCTACATGAGCCGCATGGTGAATATCGTGATTGCGCATGGCGGCATCGTGAACAAATTCGGCGGCGATTCAGTGCTGGCCGTGTTTGGCACGCCGCTCAATCCGGCTGAAGACCACGCCGCCCGCGCCGTGCGCACCGCTTTACAGATGCGGCAGGCCCTGGAGGCTTTCAACACCGAACAGGTTCAGCAGGGTGAACCGCAACTGCGCATCGGTATCGGCATCGCCTCAGGCCCTGTTGTGGCCGGAAACGTAGGCGGCGAAGGCCGCATCGAATACACTGTGATTGGCGACACGGTCAACCTGGCCTCGCGCCTGCAAGATCTCACCAAAGACCTGCAGCATGGCATTCTGGCCAGCGCAGCTACCGTAAACCAGGCCATGCGTTTCGCCACCTTCGACGTCGAGGCGCTGGAATCCATTCAGGTGCGCGGCAAGACCGAACCTCTCAAGGTCTTCGCCATTCGCGACGCCCTGTAACCTGTTCCACGCTCCGCCATGATACTGTTGACTGGCCCTCAATCGTATCTATAAATCATCCCAGGCCCGCTGGGACGGAGCCACCATCCGACCCCGGCCCGACGTGCCGGCGCGCCGATTGCACACACCGTTCATAAACAACCTGGGCTCTGTGCTCCAGGCCCTGGGCGACCTGGCCGGGGCGCGGGAATGCTACGAGCGCGCCCGGCGCATTCTTGAACACACCCTCCCGCCGGAGCATCCGTAGATCCGGATAACGCAAGGCAACCTCAACCGAATAGAACCGCCCTTTTAAAAAGCGCCCTGACCCAGAGGAACACCGGGGAATGCTTTAGCCAACGAACGGAACCATGATCCAGGACTTTCGCAGGGAACAGGTAATCACCGAGGTGCTGACCGCTATCCAGTCGGGATGCCGCTGGTTTACAATCAACCGCGAAGGCGAGTGGGAGATGGTGCACTTGAAACGGCAGGGACCAGGGTATTAACCCTCACCGCTCCCCCAACATCCGCGCCTATCCATTTTGGGAGAGGTGTGGGAGTGTAGGAGAGCTGCTAGCAGTTGTCCTGCAGATTGCAGGGGAGAGCGGGAGTTGAGGGGGAAGAATAGTAAACAAATTCCACGGGGAGGCAGAGACATGCAGCATCAACAGCTTTCCGAGATTCTTACCGAGATACCGGTAAAGGAGTTGTAGCTCGCCTTGAGCGAATTTATACGGCCATTGTTGACTATTCTGCCGGATGAACGCTTGAGCCGGGTGCCATGTTGGCGATACGGGGCATTTTGGTCAGGGAGAGCCCGGTGATTGCAGCCATGTCGCAAAGCGCACCCCGGCAGGAGATGCGTTGTTATGCAGCGGCCAGGCGTCTGTATCGGCTTGTATGGAATGAGCGCATCTCTTCTCATTCTGTTCAAGGGGGTGTGGCGTATAGCCCGACCGAGGGTGGCCAGCGAGGACCCGCTGTATGGGGTGGTGGCCGTTGACCTGGTGAACCTTGAGAAGCCTTATACGCAGGCCCTGGAAGGGGTGAGCATGGTGCATAAAAACACGCTCCCCGGTAAACATGGCCAGGTCCGCCTGACGCGCGGATATCCGACCATTACCGCTTCAATGACGGCTGAGATGTGGGCAATCATCAGAGATGATACCTCTTGCGTAAATTGAACTTGACTCAAAACCGCAATTACCATAGCGAGTGAAATCCTCCCCCTTATTTTCAATGGTTTTTCCCTACCCAAGTGATATAGTTTGTGTTACAATACACCCGCGTTCATTCATTATTACTTTTGAACACACAGGAGGCATTCATGGGGTTACGATTGATTGCCGTTGATCTGGGTGGGACACAAATCCGTGCGGCGCGGTATCTGGCCGGCGGTATGCAAGAGTTGCGCGTCGCTATTCCGACGGGCGCTGAAGATGGCCCGGAAGCGGTATTGCAGCGCATCCGTTCTGCCATTCAACAGGTATGGCCGGAAAATGAACGTGTGGCGGCGATTGGCATTGGCGCTCCGGGGCCGGTGGATTATAAACGCGGTGTGGTGCGTTTTGCCCCGAATATCTCCGGCTTTGTGGATGTGGCGTTGCGCGATCGGCTGGTGGAGGCTTTTGATGTGCCTGTCTTTGTGGGCAATGATGCTGATGTTGCGGCTTTAGGCGAGCACCGTTTCGGCGCAGGCCAGGGGGTATCGTCTATGATTTATCTGACCATCAGCACTGGGATTGGCGGCGGCATCATTATAGATAACAAGCTGTTTACCGGTGGCAATGGGATGGGGGGAGAGATTGGACATATGGTGATGGATGTGCATGGTGTGCGTTGTGGCTGTGGCAATCGGGGATGCCTGGAAACCCTGGCTTCAGGAACGGCCATCGCCCGGATGGCGCGCGAGCGTCTGGAAGCGGGCGCTTCCTCCATGCTGCGCGATATGGTTGGCGGCGACCTGACACGCATCACCGCTAAAGAGGTCAGCCAGGCTGCGCAGCAGGGCGATGCGCTCTCCCTGGAGCTGTTTGAGCTGGCCGGAACTTATCTTGGGGCGGCCATCGTTAGTTTGATGTATGTGATTAATCCGGGGCTGTTTGTCTTTGGAGGCAGTGTTACGCAAGCCGGGGAGCTTCTATTCGCCCCGATGCGTCGCGAGATTGAGGACCGTGCTCCGGCGGTCTATCGCGAGACGTTGCGCATCGCCCCGGCGGCCCTTGGGGCCGATGTGGGGTTGTGGGGCGCTCTGGCTCTGGCTCTGAGTGAGCTAGACCTGTAAAAGTCTGTTTTCCTGTAAGGAGTAGGACACTATGTCACGCATTACTGTGGGAATATGGGCTGCAAGCCTGATCGTGCTGATTAGCGTAGGGGCGCTTTTAGGTCCAGGATTGGATCAGCGCTTTATCCCTGGCGTTTGGCTGTGGGATGCCCCATTAGGACAACTCACGCCGGAAAAGGCCCAGAACCTTATTCAACAAACCGTGGCCCTCACCGAGCCGCGCATTGTCTTCGTTGGGCCGGAGGGGCAACGTTGGGCTTACGCCCCTGCTGATCTGGGCCTGAGCCTGGATCTGGATGCGACCCTGGCGCAGGCCTTCAAACCGGGGCATCAGACCATGGGACTGGCCGCCATTCCTGAACGTCTAAAACTGATGCGCGATGGCCTGACCCTCAGCCCGGTGCTCATGTGGGATCGCGGAAAAGCGCAGCAGGTGCTGCGTTCGGTGGCGCAGGAGATTGATCTCCCCGCTCATGATGCTCTGATCGCATTGAACGGCGATAGCGTCGTCCTTTATCCTGGTTCCGCCGGGCGGGTTGTGGATGTGGAGGCCGTGTTAACTCAGCTTGAGCCGGCCCTCATGACACGGAAATCAATCGAGTTGCTTCTGCCGATTGTGGTTCAGGAACCTTCCATCACGGATGAGGAAGCGCAGCAGGCCCGTGCTTTGGCCGAGACCATCCTGAAATCCGAGCTGGTGTACTTTATCGAAAAGCCTCAGGAGGGCGATCCAGGCCCCTGGCGTATCCCGCCCGAAGTTGTGGCCGAGCATCTGGTGGTTAAGGCCGAAGAGGGCGCCATCCGGGTGGAAATGGAGCCGCAATACCTGGTGGATTTCCTCACGCCGATGCAGAAAGCGCTTAAACGCGATCCCAAAGATGCGCGCTTCCATTTCGATCCCGATACTCGTAAACTGATGACCATCACCGATAGCATCAACGGGCGCATGTTGGACGTGACGGGGACTATCTCCCGCACCAATGAGTTTTTGCAGCAGGGCCTCACTACCATCCCCCTGGTTGTGCCCGAAATTCTTCCGCGCTATCCTGCCACCATCACAGCCGAGGCCCTGGGGATTGTCGAAGAGATCGGCATGGGCGAATCGTATTATTACGGTTCGAACTACGCCCGCGATAAAAACGTGCGCATCGGTTCAGCCGCCCTGGATGGCATTATCATTGGGCCAGGGGAGACCTTCTCCTTCAACTTTTACATCGGCGACATCACCCCGGAGAAGGGCTACGACGAGTCCTTTGTCATCATTGGAGACCGGACCGAGCCAGGGGTAGGTGGCGGTATCTGTCAGGTGGCGACCACGATGTTCCGTGCGGCATTCTACTCCGGCCTGGAAATTCTGGAACGCTGGCCTCATGCGTATCGTGTCGGTTATTACGAACTGGGTGGGTATCCCGTGGGAATGGACGCGACTGTGTACGCGCCCCTGGTGGATTTCCGTTTCCGCAACGATACGCCCTATCACTTGCTGATCCAGCGTGAGATTGATGTGAACCGGCAGCGTCTGCGCTTCCACTTCTATAGCACCTCGACTGGGCGGCGGGTGGAGATGAAAGGCCCGTATAAGAGCGAGCCGGTGACTCCGGGGCCTCCGGTCTATCAGTTTGATCCGGAGAACATGAAAGAGGGCGAGGTCAAGCAGGTTGAAACGGCGAACGATGGGATGCAGGTGGTAGTTAAGCGCATCGTTTATGATAAAAACGGCAAAATCATTCACGAAAACAGCTTTGTGAGCAACTACGTGCCGTGGCCTGAACGCTATCTGTATGGACCGGGATTTGAACCACCGCCGGATGTCGTTGTTATCACGCCAGAGCCGACTCCTACGCCGATTGGGTGGGTACCAACACCTACGCCCACTCCTACACCTACCCCTACCCCCACACCGGTTCCCACCACACCGTAGTGCTTTATTAACCTGGGTTTTGCGGG